>CAZKPE010000553.1:0-1694 GCA_964554545.1 uncultured Lewinella sp. | reverse complement strand
CAAGGGATTGGTACACGTGGAGCGCCACGGCGGCAAGGTCCTGGTCACCAGCATCATTGATAACCTCCTCAAGGGAGCCAGCGGCCAGGCCGTGCAGAATATGAACCTCGCCCTCGGCTTACCGGAGACGATGGGGCTCAACTTAAAGGCCAGTCTATTCTAAAATATTCCCCGTCCGCCGGGCCAAAGGCTACGCCCACATCCCGGCAGACGGCGGTTACGAGCGAAGCGAGCATTCCCGCCAATCCGTCCTCGCCAATCAAAAATCGCCAATCGCCAATCCTCATGCAACTGTTCGACGTCTACTCCCTCTTCCCCATCGAGCCCGTCCGCGGCCAGGGCAGCTACGTCTACACCGAAGACGGCAGCGAATACCTCGATTTCTATGGCGGGCACGCCGTCATCAGCATCGGCCACGCCCATCCCCACTACGTACAAAGCATATCCGACCAGCTGGGTAAACTCGGCTTCTACAGCAACAGCGTCGAAAACACCCTGCAGCAGGAACTGGCCGATAAGCTGGGCCGGCTATCCGGCATGACCGACTACCAGCTTTTCCTGGTCAGCAGCGGCGCCGAAGCCAACGAGAATGCCCTCAAACTGGCTAGCTTCCGCACCGGCCGCAGCCGCATCATCGCCTTCCGGGGCGCCTTCCACGGCCGCACCTCCGCCGCCGTCAACGCCACGGACAACGACAAAATCAAGGCCCCCATCAACCGCAACTTCCCGGTCACTTTCCTGGACATCAATGATCTGAAGGCCGTAGAACGGGAGCTGGCGAAGGGGGACGTGGCCGCCGTCATCATCGAGGGCATCCAGGGGGTGGGCGGTATCCACGTACCCGACGCGGACTACCTGGAAGCCCTCCCCGATCTCTGTCACGATAACGGTGCGCTGCTTATCCTGGACGAGGTGCAGTCCGGCTACGGCCGCAGCGGGGAATTTTTCGCCTTCCAGCACAGTGGCGTGCGGCCGGATATGGTCACGATGGCGAAGGGGATGGGCAATGGCTTTCCCATCGGCGGCGTCCTGATCGCCCCCGAGATCGCGGCGGAACGGGGGATGCTCGGCACCACCTTCGGGGGCAGCCACCTGGCCTGCGCCGCCGGCATCGCCGTCCTGGACGTGCTGGAACGAGAGGACCTCGTCGCTAATGCCGCCCGGCAGGGGGACTACCTGATGGAAAAGCTGCGCGACTCCGACCTGTTCCGGGAAGTACGCGGTCACGGGCTCATGATCGGCCTCCAGCTCGATGAGGCCATCGCCCCCCTCCGTGAGCGACTGTTGTTCGACCACCACCTCTTTACCGGCTCGGCGAAGGACCCGAATACGATCCGGCTGCTGCCGCCGCTGAATGTCAGTCGGGAGGCGTGCGATCGGGTGATCGGCGCGTTTCGGGAAGCTTTGGTACTTAGTTAGATCATTTATCTCGCGGCCGGAGGCCGCTTTGGACAGCGCGGCTGGAAGCCGCTTATTCGTATGCAGCACTTCCTCTCCGCCCCCGACCGGTCCACCATCCAGCACCTGCTCCGGCGGGCCGCCGCCCACAAGGCCGACCCCTTCCCCGCCGCCGCACCGGGCCGCCGGAAGACCCTCATCAATCTCTTCTTCAATCCCAGTCTGCGCACCCGCCTGAGTACGGAGAAGGCCGGCCACCAACTGGGCTTCCACGTCATCACCATGGACATGGCCGG
>CAZKPE010000552.1:0-1699 GCA_964554545.1 uncultured Lewinella sp. | reverse complement strand
GGGGGCCGGTGGTGATCGATGCGCGGGTGAAGCCGTGGCATGCGCCGGGGCTGGTACCGGATGGGGAGGTGGAACGAAGGGTGGCGGGTATGCAACTGACGGACTGACTCCGGGCGGCGGAGCGCAGGTGCGGTGGAAGTCCAAACAATTTGTATCTTGTCACCTGCCTTTTGTGCGCATCATAATCAGACTTTCATGGCCGACGAGCTAGCCAATGCCAATCTTTTACAGTTCGCCGGAGCCAAACGCTATGCCACCATTCTGGCCGATCCGCCCTGGCAGTTTCAGAACCGGACGGGAAAGGTAGCCCCTGAGCATAAGCGACTGAATCGCTACCCTACCATGCCGCTGGAAGACATTTTAGATATGCCGGTCGGGGAAGTAGCCGACGAGCGGGCTCACCTGTATATGTGGGTGCCCAATGCGCTGCTACCGGATGGTCTGAAGGTAATGGAAGCCTGGGGATTCACCTACAAGACCAACATCATCTGGTACAAAATCAGGAAGGACGGCGGACCGGACCGACGGGGGGTAGGCTTTTACTTCCGAAATGTCACTGAAATTCTGCTGTTCGGCGTAAGGGGAAAGAACATCCGTACCCTTCAGCCCGGCAGGTCGCAGGAGAATATCATCTCCTCCCGCAAGCGGGAGCACAGTCGCAAACCCGATCAGCAGTATAAAATAATTGAGGAGTGTAGTTGGGGCCCTCGCCTGGAGCTATTTTCTCGCGGTGTGATGGAAGGTTGGGATTGTTGGGGCAATCAGGCGGATGAGGAGTATACGCCGGACTGGGAAACGTATAGCAACCACTCGGGGGCGGTGGCGGATAATCAGATCAGCCTGAAGATTTGAATTATGTTCGATGACTTACAGGCCAGGGGTTACGATGTACGAGCCCTCCAACATGCCAGGGCTATTCTAGAAAGCGAGTTTGCCGGCGCGGTACAAGAATTACAGGAGGTGATCGTGCCCATCTCTATTCCTATCGAGGAACTCGTATTCGGGGGTGGAGGTAAAACAAAGGTCGTCAAGCGAATGGAAGACCGCTTCAATAAGCGGGGCTGGTCGAAGCATAATTTCGACCTCAAGAAGTTGGTGGATGGGGTGGCTACACAAGCTATGTCGCACGAGATTGACCATGTGAAGCGCTTCAACAATGGCGTATTAGCACTCGAGATAGAATGGAATAATAAAGATCCCTTCTTCGACCGCGATCTACAGAACTTCCGACAACTGCACGCCGATGGCGCTATTTCCGTCGGGATAATTATCACGCGCGGTGCTTCGCTGCAAGATGGGTTTCGCGACAAGATGGTGGACTTCGCACGCCAGCAGGGTATCGACCGGTTGGAAGACCTAAAACAATTTTACACACCGACCCGTTCGCAGCAACGCGCCATTGCAGCTACTGTAAACAGCGGAGCCTCTTTTCCGGAAGCCTGGGCGCATAACTTCGTAGCCTCGAAATTCGGGCGTTCAACGACTCACTGGGATAAATTGATCAATCGGGTGGATAGGGGGGTGGGAAATCCTTGTCCGTTGATATTGATCGGTATTCCGCTTTCGGTGGTAGTTTAAATCAACTACCAGCCCCATCCCACATGCCACTCCACAAACTCCGCCTGCGAGAACTGCCGCGCATTGAGCACCACGGCCAAAAAGGCGGCATCACCCAGGTGGCACTTCAGCCCGATCTTCT
>CAZKPE010000551.1:0-1705 GCA_964554545.1 uncultured Lewinella sp. | reverse complement strand
CAACTCAATTACACCAACTCCCTCTCCCCCTTCACCGCTTCCACCCGCTCGCTCAGCCCTGATAATACATCCTGCGCCTGGGTCAGATTGAACACCCGTTCTTTGATCATACTGAGTCGACGGGGGGTCTGCTTCAGCTTGAGACCGCGCAGTTTGCCTTCGCTGGCGACGATGCCGCTGAGCGCCTTGAAAACGTCGGAATCGTAGTACAGCGACTGGGCGTCCTCCACGAAGAAGCACATGAGCTTGTCGTTCTTGAGGACGACGCGATCGAAGCCGAGTTGGCGGCACAGCCAGCGCAGCCGCAGGCCGTCGAAGAGCTCCTTCACCTGGTCGGGCAGGGGGCCGAAGCGGTCCTTGAGGCCGGCGGCGTAGGCCTGTAACCCCTCCTCGTGCTCGATGTGGTCGAGGTCCTGGTAGAGGCGGAGGCGCTCCTGGGTGCTCTCGACGTAGTCGGTCGGGATGTGCATCTCGGTGTCGGTCTCGATGGTCACGTCGCGCACGAAGTCGCTGCCGTCGGTCATCTGCTCGGCGAAGACGTCGCGGAATTCCCCCTGCTTGAGCTCCCGCACGGCCTCCTCCAGGATGCGCTGGTAGGTTTCGTAGCCGATGTCGGCGATGAAGCCCGACTGCTCGCCCCCCAGCAGGTTGCCGGCACCGCGGATGTCGAGGTCCTTCATGGCGATGTTGAAGCCGCTGCCGAGGTCGCTGAATTCCTCCAGCGTACGCAGCCGCTTACGGGCGTCGGGGGTGAGGACCGACAGCGGCGGCGCGATCAGGTAGCAGTAGGCCTTCTTGTTGCTGCGCCCCACCCTACCCCGCAACTGGTGGAGGTCCGAGAGGCCGAACTGGTGGGCGTTGTTGATGATGATGGTGTTGGCATTGGCGATGTCCAGCCCGGTTTCGATGATGTTGGTACAGACCAGTACGTCGTACTTGCGGTCGATGAACTCGATGAGGGTGCTTTCGAGCTCCTTGGGGTCCATCTGCCCGTGGGCGACGGCGAACTGTACGTCGGGAGAAAGCCGCCGCAACATGGTGACGATGTCGGTCAGATTTTTGACACGGTTGTGGACGAAAAATACCTGCCCGCCCCGAAACACCTCCTGCTCGATGGCCTCCTTGATAACTTCCTCGTTGAACTGCCGCACCTCGGTGTGGATCGGTTGACGGTTGGGCGGCGGCGTACGGATCACACTCAGGTCGCGGGCGTTCATGAGGCTGAACTGCATGGTGCGCGGGATGGGCGTAGCGGTCAGGGTCAGGGTGTCGACGTTGACCTGCATGGCCCGCAACTTCTCCTTGGCTTTGACGCCGAATTTCTGCTCTTCGTCGATGACCAGCAGTCCGAGGTCCTTGAACTGCACCTTCTTCGACAGGATGGCGTGGGTGCCGATCAGTACGTCGATCTTACCTTCCTTGACGCGGTTGAAGATTTCGTTTTTCTGCTTGGTGGTGCGGAAGCGATTGACATAATCGACTTCCACCCCGAACTCCTCCAGCCGCTCCTTGAAGGTGCGGTAGTGCTGCAAGGCCAGGATGGTTGTCGGCACGAGCACGGCGACCTGTTTGTTGTCCGCCGCGGCCTTGAAGGCGGCTCGCAGGGCGATCTCGGTCTTGCCGAAGCCGACGTCGCCGCAGATGAGGCGATCCATCGGGTGGGGCTTCATCATGTCGCCCTTCACGTCGTTGGTGGCCTTGAGCT
>CAZKPE010000550.1:0-1708 GCA_964554545.1 uncultured Lewinella sp. | reverse complement strand
GCGTGCCCTTCACGGCCGACGCGGTGGAGGGGGCGGATAAGGTGGCCGTTATCACGGAAAAGACCGCCCAGGAGTACTTCGGACGGGTAGCCGACGACGTAATCGGTCAGGAGATGGAGCTGGGCCGTGATCGCTTCACCGTAACGGGCATCGTAGCCCGCCCCCTGAAGGAGGACGATGCCATTAACGGCGACGTATTCCTGCCCTACACTACCATCGATGCGCGTAGCCTGAAGAGCGACAATATCGGCGGACCCTTCAACGCCGCCTTTAAGGCCGACGATGAAGATCGCACCCAAAGCGTCATCGACCAGATCCACTTCATCGCCGAGAACTACGATATGTCGGGGGATGAGGACTACGAAACCCTGAAGCTTAAGGCCGCAACGGCCACCGAAAAGATTGCCTCGGAAATCATGCAAGACGACGATTTCAGCCGGGCCAAACTACTGCTTTTCATCCCCCTGATCGTACTGCTGTCCCTCTTTCTCGCCCTACCCCTCATCAACCTGATCAACCTGGGGGTGAGCCGGGTGTACGAGCGGCGGTCGGAGATCGCGGTGCGCAAGTGCTTCGGGGCCGACAGTCGGGATATCCTCTACCAGTTCCTCTTCGAGAATATGGTACTGACGGTGATTGGGGGGGCGATCGGCTTGGTGCTGGCGCTATTGCTAATCCGCTACATCAACGCCAATGACCTGCTGGGGATCGTCCGGCTGGCCTTCTCGCTGAAGGTATTTGTCTACTTCCTCCTCGTCATCGCCCTGTTCGGCTTTCTTTCCGGCATCCTGCCCGCCCTGCGGATGAGCCGGACGAACATCGCCAACGCCCTCCGCTAACCGCCCAAACGAAATATCATGCTCTCCCATCTCTTCAAACTCATGTGGAACAAGCGGCGCGCCAACGGGCTGCTCTTCCTGGAAATCCTGCTGGCCTTCGTCGTCCTCTTCGGCGTCTACGGCTTCGCCTTTTATAACCTGGAGCGGTATAATTCCCCGCTGGGCTTCCAGACCGTGGATATGCTGGGCGTCGCCATCGACATCGACGACGATATCGACTCCCTGGCCATCGCACCCCTGCAGGAGCGGATCAAACGCGACATTCGCAACCTGGACGGGGTAGCGGACGTGACCTTCCTCGGCTTCGTAAATCCCTTCGGAGGGAATACCTGGGGCTACGGTGGTGACGATAACGGCTTTGACGCACACGTTACGCTCTCCTTCGTCGATGAAGACTTCGCCCGCACCCTGAATATGCAGATGCGTGACGGCCGCTGGTTCGAGCCGGGGGACGAGAACGAGAAATACTCCCCCATCGTCGTTAACGGCGCTTTCTGGGATGACTTCTACCCGGATGCCGAAACGATAGTAGACACCCTGTTCATCCTGGCCGAAGAGCAGCGCAAAATTATCGGGGTTGTGGATCACTATAAGTACCACAGCAACTTCGAGGAGCCCTACCCGCACGTATTTTTCCCACCCCATTCGGGTATGATCGAACTGGGAGACTACCAGCAACTGATCGTGCGCACCGAGCCGGGCCGGATGGCGGATGTGGAAGAACCCCTTTACAAACTGCTTGTGAACGCGACGAAAAACCCCGACGTCGTCAGCTGGAGTATCGAGGAGGACCGCGTGAAATCCAATCGCTCGGTCGTCATCCCCCTGGTCATCATGATCATCATCTCCGGCTTCCTGCTCATCAACAT
>CAZKPE010000549.1:0-1717 GCA_964554545.1 uncultured Lewinella sp. | reverse complement strand
TACTCCCGCCGTTTATTAGCCTACCTCATATATGGGACAGGAATAAACTGCGCCCGGTTTTATGTTACTGTCGTTTTCAGACTCCGGGTGGTCTAAGATTCCTTCCATAATTGTAAGAGAAAATACAATATAGTGTTTGCATTAGTTTAACAGCCAATCTATTACAGCAATACAATAAACGAAAGATGGCTACTTGCTATTAGATATACTATTAATTATTTGAATCCGACAATTAAATTGTTCATTGAATCAATGATATACTCGCTTATTTATACTTTAAGAGCAACTATATCTAGTAAATTAAAGACACCTATTTACTATCTGTCTTTCTACAAATTCACTGATCGACTTAGCTGGCCTTGAATGGCCAGTTTCGCCCAACGATGGCGCCCACGCAGCCGGGGCTTCTTTCATTCGAAGTAACCAACTTTTACCCACCCAGCAGGGGGCGGCGCGGCGGCATGGACCGAAACCGACCGACCCCAAGGGAGGGAGCTTTCGGGCCATTGACGATGCGGCGAACCCGGCCATCAATAGCACCTAGCCAGTCTCTAATCCACCAGCCCCGGTTGACGCTGGGCGCGGTGTTGGGCGAAGATTAATTAATAACTTCAAAATTTATATAATTTGAAGATATACCATAGTAGTAAACGTTTAATAGATATTCTCCCTTGGGAAGATATTCTCCCACTTTATAGATTGAAATATCGCTGAGTGAAATCGTATCCGTGATTGAACTTCCGGGTTGGAGAACTTGAGCATGATCTTGGATGGTCTCATTAAAATATAGTTGCGACGATAATATACTCTTATTAGGATACTCAAGCACGTCCCTTATTTCGGGTTCTTGAACTAAGTTAGCCATCATCGTCCAAGGACCAAACGTAGAATAATCAGGATAGTAGTATACCAATCTACAGCAAACTGTATCTATATTTAACACCTCTACGGTAAAATCAATTGGCTCGGCAAATGTATAAGAGTTGTGAATAGGATTAATTTCAATTTTGATAGAGCATGTTTTTACGGTATCTACTCGAAAATAATCCTCTACTAAATGAATAGTTTCAGTACATTCCGTGCTATCATTTTGATCACATCCCAAACTGCTCACTAATAGTGATGTGAACATGAATAGACCAAATACAGTCCTAAACTTTTTATAATTTTTTGAGACGACTTTTTTTAATTCAATAATATTCACAATCCTTCATTGTTTACGACTCGTATATAGTTAACAGCATCATCAATAGGCTTGCTGTATCCATAATTCTCTACGGATGTTATGATTCTATTTTATTTTGACTACACTACATTCGTTTACTCTTTTATCTTCAACACAATAGAAAGTTCCATATTCATTACTTTCATATGTTTATTGAGTCGTTGTTTTTTATGTCGCCTTACGGTTATTGATCCATTTATTTAAAGCCCATATAAGCACTAAGAATCCAATTGTTAATTGAAATATCCGTACAGTACTTTTATAGTATGAATCCTCTTCCGATATCAAAGCTAAAATACTAGACACAAAAAGTCCAGAACCCAAAATAATCATTGTTACCGCAGCTAGCTTTCTATACATTGTTAATCATAATTATGTATTTTCATTTAATATATATCTATGTTAGTTTCACCTTACCGCCTTTAATGGCGGTCGTTTCGCCCAACACCCACCCCCCCGCATTGCATGTACGGCTACCATGGCCGCTTGATT
>CAZKPE010000548.1:0-1718 GCA_964554545.1 uncultured Lewinella sp. | reverse complement strand
CTCGCACACTATACGGCTTCTGTTTGCAGCAGTTGAAAGTACTCTCGTAGCCGCTTAAGGTCAGACTGCCCGTAGTCCGTCAGCCGTAGATAGCGATTCATGACGCCGAAGCCGTATTTACGGACGAGCTCACCGAAGGAGGAGTTTAGAAAGGATGACGACATGGGGCGCATGCCCGCAAAGCTCAACACGACCACTTCGTGCCGTCGGATCCGGGCATCCATACGTTCAAAGAGCAGGTGACCGTCCTCATTATTGGCCGTTCCGTTGACTTGATTGATGATACGAAGCGTTTTCATAAAAACGAGCTTAAAGATTTCGGCCTATGAGTGGGTTACTAATGTGTCATATTGCTATAAAAGAATATGCAGTATACATATTACATCCTCCTCCTGCTGATGATTTCCGTATCGCAATTAGTTGCGCAAAATCCGGAAATTGGTAACAATTATTTTTTTAAAACAACGGGCGGCCCGGAAGGTGCTTTACAATTCCAAGATGGTACTCCACCGGATGAGAACGTGCAAATTAGACGCGGTCACCAGATCAAAGTCTCTCATATTACGGAAGACACAATATTTTTCACCTACATTCCATTCAGCAATGCGAATTTCAAAGAGGTATACAATACAGCTAATCCCACTGCTGACAGCGTGGACGCCTTGTATATTTTCTCCCTTCCAAAAGAGGATTTTCTCGTTCTTACGTCTCCCCTATACGATAGGTTCCGTGGCTTTCATTTCGGCACCTATACGGTTCCTATCCGTTTGCGCTCTACGCCAACCGGAAACCTGACGGGTGACCAAACTGAGTTCGATGGCAATCTTTTCCTGGGTGCTAATGGCGTAGTCCGCTTTGGCTTGAGTCAGTACTATGAACACCGCTTTGTTGATTTGTCCATAGGTATTGGAATCAGTAAAGTCAACCTCACGCCCGAGAACAGCGATATTGGATCAGGCAACGGTGACTTCGCGGATGTTGAGGCACTTTCCCCTGCCGCCTTAACTACCTCCTTCGGTTTACTCTTTAATCTGGCGGCAAATGTCAATGGCGGTGTTTACCTTGGATGGGACCGACTTTCCTCAGCCGATCAACGCACAGGCTGGGTCTATAATCGGGAACACTGGTGGGGCTTCGGCCTTAACGTTACATTTGGAACGGGCACCAACGAAACTGACGGTGGCAACACCCAATGATGGCGCTTCGCGATAATAGGCGCGGTCGGACCGCCCGGGAGCGATGAACACTCCTCATACCTTACCCTATCGCCCCCAGAAATTGCCTCCGGCAGGGTTGTGTCACACGAACATTTGCTGCAACAACCCCCGCTTAAACGCCTCCGTGCACTCCAACTGCCGCTCCACCAGCGTGAGGCGGTCGTCGAGGGCGCGCAGGAAGGTGGCGATGCGGCGTTGCGTTTCTTTGGTTGGGAGATCAAAAGCGGTAGAAGAAACAACTTTCCAGCTAGCACGGGGCATCTTGGAACCAGAACTAATATTTGCCGCTTTTCGAAAACGATTTCCTTGAATCAAATAGAACAAATAGTCGTTTTCAACTTCTTTACCTTCTAGAACCCAAATTTCGCTAGAACAAACTCCGTCAAATTCGGGCCTCGCAAATTTGTTTAGGTATGGACGCAACTTACTGTATAGTACTTGGCCAGGGCGTTGTTGCATGAATCTCCCCGGTGGGTCGTCAGCGCGAGGGGGGAGCAAAAA
>CAZKPE010000547.1:0-1727 GCA_964554545.1 uncultured Lewinella sp. | reverse complement strand
ACGAGCGGCATATTCGCCATCTTGTCCTCGGCCAGCAGGGTTTCGTTGTTGGTGTACAGCTTCGGCGTAATTAAGCTACTCTTAGCTGAGCTGATACGGTTTTTGATCGCATTCGCCCCGTACACCTGCTTGTCCAGGTTCATTTCCCGCACGATGCTGCCGATCAGGCTCTTCGTATCGTCGGTATCGTAGATCGTGAAGTTGCTCGGGTAGCCGATGTGCTGGGCCTCCACCCGCAGAATGCGCGCAAACAGGCTATGAAAGGTGCCCGCCCAGATGTAGCTGGCCCGCTTGCCGACCACCGTTTCGATCCGGGCCTTCATCTCCCGGGCCGCCTTGTTGGTAAAGGTCAGCGCCAGCACTTCCCAGGGCGCGGTTCCCTGCTCGATGATGTGGGCGATGCGGTAGGTCAGCACCCGCGTTTTCCCCGACCCCGGTCCGGCCACGACCAGCACGGGCCCCTCGGTGGTCGTCACCGCCTGCCGCTGCACGTCGTTGAGGGAGTCGAGGTAGGAAGTCGGAGCGGTGGTGTCGGCCATGTTTCGTCAGTTGAGCGGGTGGCCAAGATAAGCAACAATTTGTTTGGGCGGCGGCGCGCAGGTGCAACGGAAATCGTATATTAAGGAGTCAATTCTACCGTACAGTATGCAGGCAGTAATGTCGAAAATCCCCATTGAACGCTACCTGGCTATTGAGCAGCAGGGGGATGTGTGTTTAGAATACCATCACGGCTCCCTATACGTCAAACCTAGCGGAGCGATCAACCACGCCAGACTTTGCGGTACGGTGTCCTACTTACTGTACCGCGAGTCCAAGCAACAGAATACCTACCAGACCTTCGGTTCCGGAATGAAGATTGAAGTTGAGCGGGCCGGCCGATACGTTTACCCCGATGCTACCGCCGTTCGCACTCCGCTAGTGGAATCCGATGTAATTATTGGGTCCATCGCTAACCCGACAGTAATAGTAGAGGTGCTTTCAAAAGAATCCGGCAACTACGACCGCGGCCCGAAAATGCGCTACTACCTCTCCCTCCCCAGCGTTCGGGAATACCTCCTCATCGAGCAGGACCGCCCCGCCGTAAGCCTGTACCGCCGGCGTGCCTCCGGTAACCTCGGCAGTTTCCACTACGCCGACGGACTGGAAGACTCCATCGAACTGGAAAGCATAGGCGTCACCATCGGACTGGCGGAATTATACGCCGATATCAATTTCCCCTCCCCGGACCAACCTATACCCGGGAGGCTTTTGTAAACCCCGCCTTAAACGCTCCGCGGCACTTCGTCCTCTTCCTCCGGCATCCACTTCCCCTTCAGCCGCAGCGTCCGTTCGATCACGTCCCGCACCGCACCTGCGCCCCCGCCCTTATCACTCACGAATTTGGACAAGCCCAGTATTTCCGGACAGGCATCCCGCGGACAGGCCGGAAAACCCACCAACCGCATCACCGCGTAATCCGGCATGTCATCGCCCATGTAAAGAATTTCCCCATCATCCAACTCGTGCAGTTCCATAAAGGACCGGTAGGCCTCAACTTTATCCTGTACTCCGTAATACACATCCACCACCCCCAGCGCCTGCACCCGTTCGACCACCCCGAGGCTCTTCCCCCCCGTGATAACGCACACCCGAAACCCCTGCTGAATGGCCCGTTTTATCGCATACCCATCCCGCACGTTCATCATCCGCAGCAGCGTCCCATCTTCCTGAACAATCAACTGGCTGTT
>CAZKPE010000546.1:0-1735 GCA_964554545.1 uncultured Lewinella sp. | reverse complement strand
GCTTCAGCTGGCGGGTCATGCTCATGGAGAAGGCGGGGCTGGCGACCTTCCGGGTCGAGGATGGTGCGGGGGACCGCCGCGTGACGGTGAATAACCGCCAACACCTGACCGTCTTTCAGGAAAAGCAGATGGCCACCCAGCCGGACTTCATCGTGGAATACGCCCACTACCTCGCCGACTACTACCGGCAGGAGGGTTTTGCTGACCCCCGGGTATACGTGGACAGCTACGTGGCCCTGAACGGGCGAATGAGCCGGCCCTACGTGGACCCGTATGTAGATCTGGCACGGGTCGATCGGGATACGCCACCCCACGAATTCCTCCTGCCCTTCAACGATACCATCCATGGGTTGTAGATCGCTGCTGCTCGTACTCCTGGTGCTGGTCTTGCAACCGGGCTTGGTGGGTCAATCCATCGCAACCCTGAAAATCTCGGGGCCGGACGCCCTCCCGCTTGCCGGAGCGGAAGTGTACGTTGACGAAACCGGCGAACTGCGGCAGACCGGCCCCGGAGGCACGGTGAGACTACGCCTATCCACCGAGCTGGACTCCCTTTCCGTGACCATTTTCGCCCCCGACTACACAACCTTCCGGCGGCGCATCCCGGCGGGGGTAACCGAGGTGCAACTGCGTGCGCTGGAGCAAAACCTATCGGCCGTCACCGTGCTGTCCCGGGTGCAGGAACGGGAAGCACTGGACCGGTTGCGGGCCGTCGAGGGCACGGCCATTTACGCCGGCCGCAAGACCGAGGTCGTCAGCCTGGACGCCCTCACCGTCAATCTGGCGACCAACCAGGCGCGGCAGATCTACGCCGAGGTCAGCGGGCTCAACATTTACGAGAACGACGACGCCGGACTGCAGCTGAACATCGGCGGTCGCGGCCTCGACCCCAATCGCTCGGCCAGCTTCAATACCCGGCAGAACGGCTACGACATCAGCGCCGACGTGCTCGGCTACCCAGAAAGCTACTACACCCCCCCGGCGGAGGCCCTGGCGCGCATCCAGGTCGTACGCGGGGCGGCGGGGCTACAGTACGGTACCCAATTCGGCGGACTGGTCAACTTCGTCTTTCGGGAGCCGGAGCGCGACGGGCCAATCCACCTGCTGAGTCGGCAAACGGTGGGTTCGAACGGGCTCTTCACCTCCTTCAATAGCCTGAGCGGGCAAGTGGGGCCGGTGGGCTACTACAGCTTCTACAACCGGAAGCGGGGGGACGGCTTTCGGCCCAATTCCGGCTTCTCTTCCCACAACGCTTTTCTGCACCTCGATCTGGCAGCGGGCCCGTCCACCCAGATCAGCTTCGAGTACACCTACCTGGATTACCTCGCCCAACAGGCCGGGGGGCTGACCGACGCCCAATTTTACCGCGACCCCTTCGTGAGCAACCGGGCCCGGAACTGGTTTGCCGTCGACTGGCAGTTGTTCAGCCTGCGCCTGGACCAGCGCATCGGTACCCGCACTAACCTGAGCGTCAATTTTTTCGGCCTGGACGCGGCGCGGCGGGCGGTGGGCTTTCGGACCAATCGCGTCAGCCAGGTCGACGACCCGAGCGCTCCCCGCGATCTGCTGATCGGAGAATTCCGGAACGCCGGGGTAGAAACGCGTCTGTTGCACCGCTACACCCTCGGGGGGCAGTCCGCGGTGGCCCTGCTGGGAGTCAAGTACTACCGGGCCGAGAATGCCGCCGTGCAGGGGCCGGGTACCGCCGCCGCCGACGCTGATTTTACGCTGGCAA
>CAZKPE010000545.1:0-1741 GCA_964554545.1 uncultured Lewinella sp. | reverse complement strand
AAAGAAGTCCTGGCCCCGAAGCAGTCCGGCCGTAACCAGGAATAGGGCCAGCAAAAGGTAGTGTGTTGTGTTGTTCATAGCGCGCTGTTTTGTAGCTGCTGACAAATGTCCACAGCTTACCTCCAGGGGCCTTTCATCCATCCTACAAATGCGAGGAGTTATCTGACCCGCCGGCGAAAATCACTAGGATTTATCCGACAAATAGCCGGTAGAATAAGTGCTAAAAATCTATCAGTCAGCTATTTAGGTAGCTACTTGGGTTTCCACGAAATTCCTCCTGAAAGGTGCGACTGAAGTAGCTCGGATCGGAAAAACCGACGGCGTAGGCGACCTCTGAAACCGTATGCTTTCCTCCCCGCAATAACTCCAGGCCCCGCCCGAGCCGGTAGCTTCGTATGAAGCGGGAGGGGGTTTTCCCGGTGATCGCCTTGATCTTGCGGTACAGCTGCATGGATGTCAGTCCCGCCGCCGCCGCCAGTTCGGATACGCCGAAGCTGGAATCGTCCAGGTGATCGTCGATCAGGCCGTGCAGCCGCTGGATGAGGACGTCCTCTACCCCGTCACTGCTGTCGGGCGCTTCGGTGGAGGCATACCGCTCCTGAAGGCGATGACGGATCTCGATGAGCTTTTCGAGCCGGATGAGCAGTTCGTCCTTCTCGAAGGGTTTGGTAAGGTAAGCGTCGGCACCGTAGCTGAGGCCTTCGATCCTGGCTGCGTGGGTAGCTTTCGCGGTCAGCAGGATGATGGGGATGTGGCTGGTTCGTTCGTCCGCCTTTAGCGTTTCGCAGACCGCGAAGCCATCCTTTCCGGGCATCATTACGTCGCTGATGATGACGTCGGGTAGCAGTTCTATTGCCCGTTTGATACCCTCTGCACCGTCCGTAGCGGAGTGTACGTGGTAGCGCTCCGCGAGGATGGACCGCAGGTAAGCGACAATGTCCGGACTGTCTTCGATGATGAGTAGTTGGGGTCGGTCATCGGGGGGGCGTTCCGGCAGCGCATCCACCGCCGGCCGATGGTGTTTCGCCCGGATCGGTAACAGGACTTCAAATTCCGTACCGATGCCCTCCTGGCTACTGACGGATATCGTTCCGCCCAGCAGATCGACGAGTTCGTCTGTCAGGGCCAGACCAATGCCCGTTCCTCCGGCTTCGGGGTGTTCGTCGACCCGATAGAATCGCTCGAATACGTGATCCATATGCTCCGGGCGGATTCCCACGGCGGTGTCCTTGACCACCAGGCGAAGCAGGGGTTGCTCATCTTGCATCCGCTTACTGGCGTGGACGATAACCTTGCCGTCCGGCGGGGTGAATTTCAGGGCGTTGGCAATGAGGTTACCGACAATCTGCTGCACCTTGCCCTCGTCGAAATCCATGCGCACCTTCTGTTCTTCCGCATAAAACATAAAGCGGATACGCCGTTGTTCGGCAGCGGAGTAGAAGGACTCGGTGAGGTAGCGCAGGTAGCCGATGATGTCGTCGTGGACCCAGGTGACGGGAACGGAGCCGGATTCCAATTTGGAAAGGTCGAGTAGTTGATTGACCAGTTCCAGCAGGTTTGTGCTGTTGCGTTGAATCAGTTCCTTCTCCTTCGCGTGGCCCCTGATCTGCTCCGCCATCCCCATGATGACCGTCAGGGGAGTGCGGAACTCGTGGGTGATATTGGTATAGAACCGCGTTTTGAAGTCCGTCAGTTCCTGGAGGCGGTCCGCTTCGATCCGCTGTTTCTCCTGTAGCAATTT
>CAZKPE010000544.1:363-1742 GCA_964554545.1 uncultured Lewinella sp. | reverse complement strand
GGGGCCTCTGAACTTTTCTGACGCGGTGTGATGATCGGGGCGGTTTCAATCGGTGGGGTGTTGGGGTGGATCGGTTTGGGTGCTCGGGCTGAGCCTTGCACGAGGCCCAGGACCTTGGCTCGACGGGGGATCACGCCGGGGTCAGGCTCAGGCTCCGCTTGAGGTTGTAGGCCAGGGCGATCAACGTGAAGTCCAGAGCATTGCGTCGCAAGCCGCGATACCTCACCCGCCGGTGGCCCATCTGCTTGATCCAGGCGAAGGGGTGTTCGACGACCGCGCGGACCTTCGCGTTCAAGCGGTTGATGTGCTGCTGATACCACGGCAGCTCGGCCTGGCCCCGCGTCCGCCGCTTGATTGTCCCGTCGTGGACCTGATGCCGTTCCATCAACGCCGTGTGCTTCTTGCTGGCGTACGCCGAGTCCGCGTAGGCGGCCCCCGCACCGGAGCCGTCGAGTTCGTCTCCGATCAACGCCTCGAAGTGGTTCGAGTCGTGCACCTTGGCCGTGTCGGCGATGACCTGCTTGATCACGCCACGCGTATCGGTGGCGACGTGCATCTTGTAGCCGAGATACGTCCGACCGTGCTTCTTGGTGAAGCTCGCGTCCTGGTCTCGGGTCGTGGTGTTCGTCCTCGTGCCGTCTTCGTCAGCGACGGTCTTCTTCGTGCCTTTGGACGCTTCGAGGATCGTCGCGTCCACCAGCGTGCCTTCCTGCAGCACCAGCCCCCGGTCATCGAGTTGCTGTAACGCCCGCTCGAACAAGACCTCGTCCAAATCGGCCTCGCGCAGACGCCCCCGGAACTTCACGAACGTCGTCTCGTCGGGCGTGTCGTCTTCCAGCGACAGGCCGACGAACCGGCGGAAGCTCAAGCGGTCCTTCAACATCTCTTCCAAAGAAGGGTCGCTGAGGTTGAACCACTTGGCCAGCAGCAGCCCCTTGAGCATCACCACCACATCCCACGGCCGACGCCCCGGGCCGGGATTCGTGTACGTCGGCAACGCCCGCACCGGCGCCGCCAAGGCGTTCCAATCCACCGCCGCATGAAGCCGATCCAGCAACGCCGCCGTCTTGGGCCCGCCCAGTTCACCCGTCACCGCGTCGAGAAACCCCGCCTGCCGATTCGTGCGTGCCAATGCCATGAGGAACCTCCCTGGGCCCATGCGTTCTCAATCTACGCGCCGGGGGTGGGATTGTTCAGAGACCCCATAAGTAGGTTCGCTTGTGGGTTTCGAGCGGGCCGGCGTGGGTCATGACGGTTTCGCGGTGGTTGCGGAAGGCACCCCAGAAGCTGGAGTCGAACGTGTGCTCAGTGAGGAGGCGGTGGTCGGCGTCGTAGTGACGCACGGTGCCGTTGGCGAACGCGAACAGGGGCAGGCAGGA
>CAZKPE010000544.1:0-275 GCA_964554545.1 uncultured Lewinella sp. | reverse complement strand
GTGCAACTCCGAGTGGAGCAATGGGAGGACGCTCAGGTCGTACAGGGCGTCGTCGGGGTGGGTGGCGGGGTGGGTGTCGGTGAGCGCGTGGAGGTCCGCGGTCAGGGTGTCGGCGCGGGCGGTCGAGTTGGGTTCGGTCGAGTTGGGCGCGGGTGTGGAGGGCGCGGCGGCGAAGTCGTAGTTGCTTGAGACGCAGCCGGTGGAGAAGCCCGTGGCGGTCAGGATGAGGCAAGTTGTGAGGCAAGAAGCCGTGCGATGCATGGGAAGGGTCCTAA
>CAZKPE010000543.1:0-1744 GCA_964554545.1 uncultured Lewinella sp. | reverse complement strand
GGACCAGTACCCACCAGTGGCTGCAGGACGAGTGGGAGCGGGGGTACCGGGGCATCTTCAAAGCTAACGTCGTATTGGATAACCTCGATGCCGTGTCGGGGGACGAGGTCCGCAAGGCGGAAATACGGGGGGAGGCCATCTTCCTGCGGGCCTTCAATTACTATCTACTGTACAACAACTTCGGCCCCGTCCCCCTGGTTACTACGAGCCTGACCGCGGTGACCGACCGGCCGGCCCGCGCCTCGGAGCAGGAAATGATCGACTTCATGGTTTCGGAGTTCCGGGCCGCCGCCGATGCCCTGCCGCTCTCACCGCCGCGGGGGCAGTACGGTCGTCCGACCCGGGGAGCCGCGCTGGGAGCTCTGGCCAAACTACACCTGATGGTGAAAGACTGGGACGCCGCCGCCGCCACCGCCCGGGAGGTGATGGACCTGGGGGTGTACGATCTTTTCACCGAAGGCAACCGTACGCAGCTATTCGCTCCGGAAAACCAGCGGGATAACGAGTTCATTTTCGTGTCCGTTATGTCGGATACGCCGAACAACGACACCGGCGACGGCTGGTTGAGCCACGTCGTCCCCCGCGGCTACCAGTGGCAGTACCCGCCGCGTCAAATCTTTGCCGCCGAGTATAAGATCCGATCGGAGTTTTTGGAGTCGTTCGAGCCGGCCGATGAGCGACTCGATGCCTTTTTATTTGAGTTTGTTAACGCGGACGGGGATACCATCCAGCTGGGGGAAGATGACGTGCGTAGCCTGAAGTTCCCGGAATACCCCACCCAGGAGGCCAGTCGATCTTCGGATGATTTTCCCTACCTGCGCTACGCCGACATCCTGTTGAGCCGGGCCGAGGCCCTCAACGAAGTCGATGGCGTGAATGCCGAATCGGTGGCCTTACTGAACGAAGTACGCGCCGCCGCCGGGGTCGATTCCGTGGCTACCGGTGACTTTGCCAGCGCGGATGACTTCCGACAGTTCCTGCTCGAGGAGCGGGGGCGTGAGTTCCACACCGAGGCCCTGCGCCGGCAGGATATGATTCGCCACGGGGTGTTCATCGATCAGGCCCTGGCCCGGGGCAAACCCGCCGAGCCCTACCACGTGCGCTACCCCATCCCGCTGACGGAGCTGGAACGAAACGAGAGTCTGGTGCAGAACGAGGGCTACTGAGTGTTACGGATTCAGCCCGCACCTGCGTCCCCGCCCTATATTTGTCCGTATGGAAGCGGCTAAAATCCTGGATCGTACCTATACGCGGGAGGAGTATTTCGAACTTTTGCGTTCATCCCAGTACAAATTCGAATATTTGGACGGGCGGGTCAGGATGATGGCGGGGGGTACCGAAGCCCATTCGGAAATCGTGGACAATACCTTCTACGTGCTTCGCGCCCGGTCAGTCAATTGCAAGGTTCGGTCGAGCGAAACCGCGGTTGCCGAGCAAGAATTGAATCGCTACTTCTTTCCTGACGTAAGCGCCGTGTGTGCGGAGCGAACGGAGCGGGAATCAGAAACGGGCATTTTTCGAATCACGAATCCCGCCCTGCTGGTCGAGGTGCTGTCTGATTCGTCCGACCCGTACGACCGAACGGAAAAATTCAGCGCCTACCGCCGCCTGACCTCCTTTCGCGAGTACCTTTTAATCGATAGCCGGCGGCACTATGCCGAAACCTATTACCGGGAGCAGCCGGAACTCTGGCGTATCGGCAACTACTTCGAACTGCAGCAGGAAGTAGAATTGCGGACGCTTG
>CAZKPE010000542.1:0-1757 GCA_964554545.1 uncultured Lewinella sp. | reverse complement strand
CCTTCGTGCCCGGTCCGCTCTTCGCCAACATCGTGCTGGCCGACGAGATCAACCGGACCCCCCCGAAGACCCAGGCCGCCCTGCTGGAGGCCATGCAGGAACGCTCGGTGACGGTGAACGGCGTACGCCATAAACTGCCCGCCCCCTTCTTCGTGCTGGCCACCCAAAACCCGATCGAGCAGGAAGGCACCTATCCCCTGCCCGAGGCCCAGTTGGACCGCTTCATGTTCAACATCCCCCTCGATTATCCCTCCTACGAAGAGGAACTGTCGGTCGTGCGGGGTACGACGGGACTGGCGCGGCAGTCGGTGGGCCACGTGCTGAGCGGAGAGCAGATCCTCTTTTTCCAGGGGCTGGTCCGCAAGATCCCCATCAGCGACAACGTGCTGGAGTACGCCGTTAAGCTGACCGGCAAGACCCGCCCCAATACCGACCGCGCCGGTAAGGACGTGAACGAGTACATCAGTTGGGGGGCCGGTCCGCGGGCGAGTCAGTACCTGGTGCTCGGAGCGAAGTGCCACGCGGCCATCAACGGGAAGTACAGTCCCGACATTGAAGATGTGCGGGCCATCGCCAAATACGTCCTGCGCCACCGCATCGTGCGCAACTACAAGGCCGAGGCCGAGGGCATCACCGAAGAGCACGTCATCGAGGGGCTGTTTTGATGCAGCTGCCCGGGCTCTACCTGAAGCCGAGTCCGCTCGGGGGCCGGGGCGTATTCACCAGTACCGACATTCCGGCGGGCTCGGTCGTAGAGCTGGCTCCGGTGATCGTGCTTTCCCCGGAGGAGCGGAAACTGATCCATAGCACCCGGCTGCATGACTACTACTTCCTCTGGGACGGGGAGGGGGCGGCCCTCGCCCTCGGCTACGGGTCGCTTTACAACCACGGGCAGCCGCCCAACCTCCACTTCGAGCTGGATTACGCCTTCGAGCAGATCCGCTTCACCGCCGCCCGCGACATTTCCGCCACCGAGGAACTGCTAATCGACTACACCGAGGGGGATGAACGGGAGGGGTTGTGGTTCGCGGTGCGAAAATCGTAATGAAAAGGGGGAACGCAGGAGGTGATTTTGATGATTCGTAACGCGAAGCGGAAATATTTGCATGTATAGTATACTTATTTCGTTTTTATTGAAAATTGTTGCGTAGTTGGGTCGTTGGGTTGCATCTTTGCTATTGCAAGGACGGAACAACGGTGATCGTTCAAATTTTGTAGGGTGATGAAATTGGCAGCCATGCCCGCTGGTCTCGCGGGTGGGGAAGTCGGGATAAACCAGCAGTCAGGGCTCCGCGTGGGCGCCGCTCTCCGGAGCGTTGACGGCTTGGCTAACCGCCCCGTGTAGGTTCGAATCCTACCCCTACAGCCAGGGGAATTGAGAATTGAGGATTGAAAATTTAGAATTGGGAATTTGCTGCCGCACGTGGTAGGCGGCACAGTGGGGGTAGTATATATTGGGGGGGTGAAGACTAGGTTGCGGAAATTGGGGGAGCGGTTTATTCGTCGATACAGAAGATTAAATGCGCCATTGCCGCCCTCGGTGGTGGCTACGGCGCTGCTGGACCGAATTTTTCAACTACTCGATCTCTTCTTCGTTTTCGATCTCTACGAGGCGGTGACCAATGCATTTAGCCCCGGACTGCGGAAACTGACGGCGGAGGAGTTCGACTTCCTCTATCCCGTATTCGGGCGGAGCGTGCCCTACGACCGTATCCGGATCGACGAGCGGGCACACTTCGGGCCGCGCCGCTACCGCT
>CAZKPE010000541.1:0-1763 GCA_964554545.1 uncultured Lewinella sp. | reverse complement strand
GGAGTGGTGCAGGCGGTGACCTACGCGGTCTTACTGGCTCATCGCGCCTACCGACATGTACGATGGGCCGATCGCTTTGCCGCCCTTATCCTGCTGGCGGGCGCGCTCTTCGCCAGTCAGTGGATGCTGGGGTTCGCGGGCTGGTACGATAGCCACGACTGGCACACCACCCTGATGTTCTACTTCCCCTGGTACCAGTTGCCGGCGCTGGGGCCGCTGATCTGGTTGTATTTCCGCAGCCTCACCAACGCCGACTTCGGGTGGGAACGCAGGCTATGGGTGCATTTTCTGCCCTGGTTGGTGGTGATCGTGGTCCCGAGTCTGATCGTAGCGGGACTGGATGTTGGCGGATGGATACTTACCGGCTCGGAATTTACCTACTTCCACGGCACCCGCGGCCCCGCCCAGCAGTGGCTGAACGGCATTTGGGTGGACGATCTGATCCGAACGGCCACCGGCTGGCTGGTCCTGCTGGCCTACCTAACCCTTACCGTGAGGGAGTACCGGCAGTACCGCGGCTACCTGCAACGGGAGTTCAGTAATGCCGCGCCGCTGGAGCTGAGTGGATTGCGTACTGTGCTCCTGTTATTCGTTTCGGGCATTGCCGTGGTGTTCCTGCTTCAGTTACTGACCACCTGGCTCATCCCGCCGACCTACGTGAGCGAGTGGCCCCGCTTTTTTGCCATGAGCGTGCTGATGTACCTGGCGGCCATTCAGTTTTACGCCATTGACGGAAAACGACTGTCGGTCCTGCGCTTCGAGCCGGCGATCGCCGACCCACCCGCCCCGGTAGCGGATCAGGAGGAGCTGGCACCCGTCATCACCGCCGCCGACCGCCGCATGACCGATCACCACGACTACCTCGAACCCGATCTCCGGCTAGCTGAACTGGCCGAACGGATCGGTTCAACAAGCGCCCTGCTTAGCAAGGCGATCAACGGGGAGCGGGGGATGAACTTCAATGACTACGTGAATGGCTACCGCTGCCGGGCCTTCCTCAAAGCACTTCAGTCCGGGCAACACGAGCGGCAAACCCTCCTTAGTCTGGCGCTGGAAGCGGGCTTCAACTCGAAGTCGACCTTCAACCGAGCTTTTCGCAAACAGCTGGGGATCAGTCCGAAGGAGGCGGTAGCACGGGTCGAATCCGGTTTTGATCCGTCCCAGATCATGATTTGGAGCGACCGGTAGGCGGGCGGCGGTCACCTTTGGCAGCACAAACCAAAGACCTCGTTTATGCGCTTCCTTTTCCCGTTCCTTCTCCTCCCCCTCCTGACGGCTTGCCAGAAAAGTACGGCTGGCCTGACCATTCCGCCCCGCCAGGTATTTGTACTGGGGGAATACATGGACGCCGGCTACCGGGCTGACATCCGCAATGACGGCCCCCAGCCGGTGACCGTGAGGCTGATCAACCGCGATAGTCGGGAAACCGACCGCGAACTGATACTCGTCAGCGGAAAGCAGGAAACGGTGTACGTAGGTGCCAATCAGGAAGTACGCCTCTACAACAATGATGATCGAAAGGCGAAGTTGCTGATTGAAATGAACAAGGGGGTAGAGGGAATGCGCTACGAAGGCATGGACGGCCAACCCGCCGATCGCCTCACCGCCGACCCACCCGCTTCCGAAGATGCGCCAGTCACCCCAAGGCAGGATGCCGGCCCGGCCCAACGGCAGGTCAATCGGGAAATTCCCCCGGGTCAGCAACTTATCATCGGTGAAGGAAGCAGCCAACAGTATACGGTCCGAATGCGGGTGACCGGCGG
>CAZKPE010000540.1:0-1768 GCA_964554545.1 uncultured Lewinella sp. | reverse complement strand
GGCCTACCGCGACTGGCAGCGGCTCTCCCCCTTCATGACCGGGGAGGCCGAAACCCAGCGCGTGCGCGAACGGATCAATACCTACCCTACCGACACGGCCCGGCTGCTGAGCGCCGAAGACGTCAACCTGGCCCTGCCCTCCAATACCGACATCCAGGGCTTTCCCGCGCTGGATTACCTGCTCTACGGTACCGACGACCCCCTGCAGCACGGCGAACGAATTGCAAAACTGACCGAGACCCTGGTGGAACTCGCCGGAATTCCCCTGGCTTCCTGGACCGGAGAGGCCCGTGACGCCTACGTCGCCAATTCCGGCAACAGTGCCACGGCCAGCGTCGACCGCACCGTGAACGATTTCATCTTCTGGTACGAGAAGCACCTGCGGGCCGGCAAGGTCGGCATCCCGGCAGGGGTATTTTCCGGAGATCCCCTGCCCGGCCACGTGGAGGCCCGCTACGCCGGCGAGTTCAGCAAACCCCTTTTCCTGGAGGGGCTGAAAACCGCCCGCTCCTTCTTCAGGGGGGAGCCCGGGCTGAAGGACTACCTCGATGCTCTGGACGTGCGCCGCGACGGGCAGTTGCTCAGCGAACGGATCGCGAACCAATTCAACGTGATCGAAGCGGCTACCGCCGGGGTGAACGCGGACTTCGGCACCCAGGTACGCAGCGACAATACCGCCATGCTCCAACTCTACGACGCCCTGCAGGCTAACACCATCCTGCTGAAAGTGGATATGCTACAGGCCCTGAGCATCAACGTCGACTACGTGGATGCGGACGGCGACTGACTACATCTCCCCCGCCCCGCTGCTGGTGCTGCGTGTCGGCTTCGGGCTGCTGATGGCCATCAGTATGCTCCGCTTCTGGGCCAACGGCTGGATTGAAAAACTGTACCTGCAGCCCACCTTCTACTTCAGCTACCGCTACCTGGAGTGGGTGCGGCCGCCCGGGCAGTGGACCTATCTGCTCTTCGCGGTCGTTTTCGTGGCGGCCTGTTGTATCATGGTCGGCTACCGGCCACGGTGGTCGCTGGGAGTGTTCTGGCTCGGCTTCACCTACATCGAGGCCATGGACAAGACGACCTACCTGAACCACTACTACTTCATCAGTTTGCTGGCGCTTCTGTTGTGGCTGCTGCCCATCCCCGCCGGCTTTTCCGATCGGGGGCGGATGCACCGCAACTTTCTGTACGCGGCGCGGATCTTCGTCGGGGTGGTCTACGTTTACGCCGGGCTGGCCAAGCTCAACAGCGACTGGCTATTGCACGCCCAACCCCTCGCGATCTGGCTACCCGCGAAGTACGATCTACCCTTGTTGGGTGAGCTGCTGCAGCAGCGCTGGGTACACTTCGCCTTCGCCTGGGCCGGGGCAGCCTTCGATCTCACCATCCCCTTTCTGTTGCTGTGGCGGCCGACGCGCTGGCCCGCCTTCGCGGCCGTCGTGGTCTTCCACGTGCTGACGTGGCTGCTCTTTCCGATCGGCATGTTTCCCTTCATCATGATGCTGGCGGCGACGGTCTTTCTGCCCGTATCCCTCCACGAGCGCATCGTCGGATTTCTCGGGCGCGGACGCAGGTGGATGCAAGTTGGTGAAAGAAAACAATCCTCCACCCTGGGTACGCTGGCCATCGTTTTGCTGTTGCTCTTTCACCTGGTCTTTCCGTGGCGCTACCTGGCCCAGCCGGGGGAGTTGTTCTGGACCGAGGCCGGCTACCGCTTCAGCTGGCGGGTCATGCTCATGGAGAAGGCGGGGCTGGCGACCTTCCGGGT
>CAZKPE010000539.1:0-1772 GCA_964554545.1 uncultured Lewinella sp. | reverse complement strand
GAAGAAATAGTGGATCATATTCCAGTAGCGGTACAGGCTTAGCAAGCGGTACCCTGCGTCGGGCGGGGACATCATCGGGTAGTCGTCTTCGTGGCGGAAGACCGGGTTACCGACCATCGGGGCCATTGCCACGTAGTATTGCGTCTTGGTCGGCCGGTGGGTGTAGACTTCTTGTAGTTTGGCGACGAGGTCGGGATTCGATAGGCGATCCGTCAGCTGCGACACGGAAACTTGCCGGACGGCACCTTCCGGTTTGTCCGCGCAGGGATCGCAGGGACTGATCGGTCCGATTCGCTCGATCCAGTTTAACAGTACCGATTCCCTTTGCACCTGCGTCCCCGCCCTGAGGTAGTCGGGCAAAATGCGGAAGAGCTCCTTGTCCCAGTGGTATTGCCCGGTGGCCACGGCGGGATGGTGGTACTTCAGAAAACCCCAAACGCGACCGAGCAGGCCCAGGTCATTCGTCAGCTCCGCTGTTAGCTTGGGCAGGATTACTTGCGACGATTGGGCGAAGGCCGTGTCCTGTTCGGCGGCATAGCTAACTGATGGTACAGGCTCCATGTCCTCTATATTTTGGCCGTCGATGGTGACGGTAAAGTCGTCGAACCACGCCTTCCCCGGTCCGGTCAACAGCCCACCTACAATAATGGACGTAGCTTCCCGGGTGTAGGGAATGGTCAGTCGGTGACGCGTCCACTGCTGACTGCGGGGTACACTGTCCCGAAGGCTATTTTCGGTGTCGAGAAGCCCTTCTTCCCCATCGAGGCGCACCACCAACCCTACGCTTCCAGCAAGCACGTCTTGACTTTTTACATAACCGGTAAGGGTAAGGGAATCACCGGCAAAGGGTCCGGGCAGGGTATAAACGGCTAGGCCATACGTCCCGTCGGTGCTCCGCTTCGCGATATGAATGCTTCGCCTGCCGGAATGAGCCGCCGTGGTGCTATCGGCGGTGAGGGCATACCCTTCCGATCCCATTGAGGTCCAGCCGTCTGGCAATTCGTTTGCCTGGCTGACTTTTTCGGCATTCAGGTTGTAGCGACCGTCCTGGATTTCCGGCGAGCAGGCGGATAGGAGCGCAAGCAGGAGGACAGGAATGCGCAGCATGCGGTAGATCAGGTGTTACCTACGTAAGTTAGGGCTAAGGGCGCGGGCGCAGGTGCAAGGTGGATGAAAACGTCGCCGTCGGGGTGTGGAGCCAGATTATAACTCTCCACGCCGTAACCTTTCAACCGCATAATCCACCGCCCGGGCCGTCAACGCCATAAAGGTCACCGAAGGGTTTTTGCAGGATACCGACGCCATGCTCGCCCCGTCCGTCACGAACAGATTGGGAATGTCGTGGCTCTGGTTGAAGCCGTTAAGGACGCTCGTTTTGGGGTCGCGCCCCATACGCGCCGTTCCCATTTCGTGGATGCAATCGCCCATGACGTAGTCCTTGCGGCTCTCGAAGGGTTGGATGTCGACCGCACCGGCCACGCGCAGCATCTCGACGGCGCTTTCCTGCATATCCCGGCGCATGGCATCCTCGTTTTCGCTGAAACGGGTATCGATGTGCAGGGTGGGAAGTCCATAAATGTCGCGGCGGTCGTAGTTGAGCCGGACGTGATTGCGGCGGCGGGGCAGCGTCTCCCCGAAGGCCAGGAAGGTCATCGACCAGGGGCCCGGTTGGTGGAGGCGGTCTTTCCATTCTCCTCCGTAATCATCGTCGTCCATTCCCCGCGACCAGCCATCCCGCACCGCCCAGCCCTGGTAGTTGAAGCCACGCAGGT
>CAZKPE010000538.1:0-1774 GCA_964554545.1 uncultured Lewinella sp. | reverse complement strand
AGGGCGTTGCGCTCGGCGAGCATTTCTTCGCGGCGGGCTTCGTAGTCTTCCCGGTTGAAGTATTCCTTGCCGTCGATGTAGGTGCGTTCGGCGCGGGCGTAGATGCTCATGGGATGGTCGTTCCAGAGCACCAGGTCGGCGTCTTTACCAACTTTGATGCTGCCGACGCGGTCGTCGATGTGCAGCATCTTGGCGGGGTTGAGGGTGACGAATTTCCAGGCGTCTTCCTCACTCACCCCCCCGAAGAGGACGGCCTTGGCGGCTTCCTGATTCAGGCGGCGGGCCATTTCGGCATCGTCGGAGTTGAAGCCCGTCAGTACGCCCTGCTCGTGCATCAGCGCCCCGTTGTAGGGAATAGCCTCGTTGACCTCGAACTTGTAGGCCCACCAGTCGGAAAAAGTCGACCCCGCCGCCCCGTGCTCGGCCATCTTGTCGGCTACCTTATAGCCTTCCAGGATGTGGGTGAAGGTGTTCACGCGGAAGTCGTGGCGCTCGGCCACTTCCATGAGCATATTGATCTCCCCCTGCTGGTAGCTGTGGCAGCTGATGAAGCGTTCCCCCTCGAGGATCTCCAGCAGCGCTTCGAGTTCCAGGTCCCTTCGCACCTGCGTCCCCGCCCCCCGCTGCCGGCCGTACTCCCGGGCCCGGCTGAAGTAGCTCTCGAAGATCTGCTCCACGCCCATGCGGGTCTGGGGGTAGCGAATGCGGTTGGCGTCCCCCCAGTTCGACTGCTTGACGTTCTCGCCCAGGGCGAACTTGATGAAGGGGTCGGCCCCCTCGAACATCATCCCCCGCGGCGTTGCCCCCCAGCGCATCTTCACGATCGCCGACTGCCCGCCGATGGGGTTGGCCGAGCCGTGCAGGAGCTGGCTGGTCGTGACCCCGCCGGCCAATTGTCGGAAGATGTTCACGTCCACGGCATCGACCACGTCCTCCATGCGCACCTCGGCGGTGCTGGCCTGGCTGCTCTCGTTCACGGCGGTCAGGGCGATGTGGCTGTGCTCGTCGACGATGCCCGAGGTCAGATGCATCCCGGTAGCGTCTACCACTTCGGCCCCGCCGGCGCTCAGTCCGCTGCCCACGCGGGCGATCTTGCCGTTTTCGATCAGCACGTCGGCCTGCTCCAGGATGCCGTCGGCCTCATTGGTCCAGACCGTGGCGTTGCGGAACAGTACCCGCCCCGCTTCCGGCATACTTTCCAGACCGTAGGCCAGGTTGGGGTAGGTGAGCCGGCTTACGTAGTCGGGTTCCTCGTCGGATTTCTCCGCACTGTCATCCTGCTTTTCCGCTTCGTCCGGCTCCCCCTGCCGGGGCGTGGCGGTGAAGGTGACCAGCTCGCCCTCTGGTCCGCGGCCCGTTCCGCGGTAGCCCTCACCGTCGGGGGTGGCGTTGATGCGATACAGTCCCCCGTCTTCCTCGGTACGGAAGCGGAAGGTGACCACCCCACCGGACTCGGAGAAGCTCACGTCACGCGCCGTCGTATCGCCGTCCGCCGTGATCTTCATTTTCTGGCTGCCCACTTCTCCGCTCACTTCGGCGGTGAGTTGCCGGTCACCCAGGGAGATGTCGTAGCCGTCGGCCAGGGCGACCGTTTCGATGGGCTTGATCTCGTAGGGCTTGCCCTGTACCCAGTGCTGATAGACCGTAGCCTTCTCCGTAAAGGGGTCCTTGTCGGTTACGAAAAAGCTAGCCAGCATACCGGCTTCCAGCGTACCCAGTCGGTCTTCCACGCCCAGCAAGCGGGCCGGACCGGTAGTCAGGGCGGCAAAAACAG
>CAZKPE010000537.1:0-1776 GCA_964554545.1 uncultured Lewinella sp. | reverse complement strand
CCTGATCAATCAGGTTCGCGAGCGGGCTGGAGCCCCTACCCTGGATGAAGCAGGTGTTGATAATGGCACCGCCGAAGAAGTTTTAGATGCCGTAATCAATGAGCGGGAGCTTGAACTGGTGGGGGAGCAGGTTCGTTCCCGTGATCTCCGCCGCTGGCATGCGGCCGGTATCGTCGATGCCGAGCAAATTTTGGGATACGCCGAGGAAAAGTTTCTACTCCCCATCCCGGAAGAGGAAATTACCAATAATCCTATGATTGGCTTGGAAGATCAAAATTCCGGTTACAATTAATACATCCGCCATTAGCCTTAGCCGGCTAGCACAAGAGGACCACTTTCCACCCGGAAGGTGGTCCTTTTCGTTTCTTGTGGGATTGAGAATACTATGCGCCTCCTCCTTCTTCTTACGGGTATCGGATTCCTTCTCGCCACCTGCGAACGGGGCGGGGACTATCGCTTACAGCCCCTTTCTCCTGAAGAAAGCGGCATCGACTTCGTCAACCGCCTCACCGAGAATGACACCACCAATATCCTGTACAACGAGTACCTCTACAACGGCGGCGGGGTCGGCATTGGTGACTTCGATCAAAACGGACTGCCGGACCTCTTCTTCGGCGGTAATCTGGTCAGCAGCCGGCTGTACCTCCAGATGACCCCCTGGCAGTTCGTAGACGTGACGGAAGCGGCCGGAGTAGGTACGGACCGGTGGGTAGCGGGGGTGAACGTGCACGACGTCGACGGAAACGGCTACGAGGATATCTACCTCGCTACCCTGAACCCGGATGGCAGTCGCGATACGCCTAACCTACTCTTCCTCAACCAGGGAATGGACGAAGCGGGCCAGCTTAGCTTCCGGGAAGCCGCCGCTGAATACGGCATCGCCGACCCGAATTACGGTACCCACTCGGCCTGGATCGACCTGGAGGGGGATGGGGATCTGGACCTCTACGTACTCAATAATTCGATCGAGGAAATGAGCCGGAAAACCCTGCGGGGCACCGACACCAGCGGCCGCGGCCGTAGCGTGGACGTGCTCTACGAAAATCCGGGAGACGGCGGCGCCTTTCTCCGCACCGACCGAATACGTATGGAAGGATGGGGGCTCGGCATCACCCCCCAGGACTTCAACGGCGATGGCTACACCGATCTCTATGTCGCAAACGACTTCATTTCCGACGATGCCTACTGGATCAACGACGGCAAGGGGAATCTGATCAGCCGGACGAAGGAAGCCTTCCCCCACACCTCGAAAAATTCGATGGGCGTGGACGTGGCCGACCTCGACAACGACGGCCGCCCCGACATCATGACCGCCGACATGCTGCCCGATGATAACCTGCGGCTCAAGACCATGTTTTCCGATATTCCCAATCAGGTCGATGCCGGCTCCGTACGCCGGGGATATATGCGGCAGTACGTACGTAATGCCCTACAGGTGAGCAACGCTGACGGCAGCTACAGCGATCTGGCCTTCCTGAGCGGAACGGCGGCCACCGACTGGAGCTGGACTCCCCTGCTAGCCGACTTCGACAACAACGGCCACCGCGATATCCTGATCTCGAACGGCTACCCCCGGGACGTGACCAACCGCGACTTCGTAGACTTCGCCCAGACCACGGCCATGTTCGGCACCCAGGAGCAGCAGTACCAAGCTACTCGGAAGGCACTGGATGCTCTTGAGGGGGTACACCAGCCCAACTACATCTTCGCCAACGAGGGGGACCTCGACTTCCGCCTCACCGACTGGCTCCCCCCCACCCCCACCTACTCCAACGG
>CAZKPE010000536.1:0-1785 GCA_964554545.1 uncultured Lewinella sp. | reverse complement strand
CGCGACTACGGGGTGGGGGAGGACCTGCGCATCATCCGAGATCACCTTTCACGCCTTGGCGCAGGTTCGCCTCGATGAGGGCCGAGCGGGTACGGACGCTGGCTCCGGAACTGAGTCCGTCGGGGGGGGTGTGTTTGGCGTAGTCCAGTAACCGGGCGACGGTGGTGGTGGCCACGTGCATCCGGGTATCGGAGCTGGCGTAGTAGATGAAGACCTCGTCCTGCTGGTTGCGGATCCAGCCGTTGGTGAAGGCGACATTGCTTACGTCGCCGACGCGTTCCTCTCCGTGGGGCGCGATCAGGTGGCCGGCCGGCGCGTACTTCATCTTCCAGGGTTCGTCAAGCTCGGTGACGAAGAGGTAGAGCACGTAACGTAGCCCGGCGGCGGTATTGCGGACGGCGTGGGCCAGGTGGATCCAGCCCTCCTCGGTCTTGAGGGGGGGCGGGCCCTGTCCGTTCTTCACCTCCTTGATGGTGTGGTAAGCCTTGGCGTCGACGATGCGCTCCTTTTTCACCTCGGCGCCGTCCATACTTTCGGTGAGCCCCCAGCCGATGCCGCCGCCGCTGCCGACCGAGATGAATCCATCTTGGGGTCGGGTGTAAAGCCCGTACTTCCCGTCGATGAATTCGGGGTGGAGGACGACGTTGCGCTGCTGCCCGCTGTAGGTGATCAGGTCGGGGAGCCGCTCCCATTTTTCCAGGTCCTTCGTACGCACGATGCCGCACTGGGCCTCGGCGGCGCTGAGGTTGTCGGGCTGTTCGAGGTCCTTGCGCTCGGCGCAGAAGAGGCCGTAGACGTAGCCGTCCTCGTGGTGGGTCAGCCGCATGTCGTAGACGTTGGTCGTTTCCCGCCCCACCTCCGGGATGGTGACGGGGTAGTCCCGGAAGCGCCAGTTATCGATCCCGTTCGGGCTTTCGGCCAGGGCGAAGAAGCTTTTGCGGTCATTGCCTTCCGCCCGCACGGCGAGCACGTACTTTTCTTTCCACAGGATGGCTCCGGCATTGAAGGTGGCGTTAATGCCTTGCCGTTCCATTAAAAACGGATTGCGTTCCGCGTTGAAATCGTAGCGCCAGACGAGGGGGGTATGCTCGGCCGTCAGGATGGGGTAGCGGTAGCGGGTGTAGATGCCGTTGCCGGGCAGGATGGGCTCGTTGGGGCGTTCGAGGAGGGCGCGGTGGGCGGATTGGAGGGCGGATTGGCGTTCTTGATGGGTCATGGGGGTATCGGGTGTCGAGTAGCCGTCGGCCGGGGGTTGGGAGCGGAGCGACCTTCGCTCGTCCGCCGGCGGATAGGGGAAGGGTTGTTGGTTATTGGGGGAAGATAGATAGTTGATCTTAAAGGGGGGAGGGGGCGGCGGGGCGCGGGTGCCGGTTTGCCAAAGAAAATTTGGTCTATACGGATGAGGTGTATGGAATGACGGGTGTAAGGATCATTGGTGAAGTCTTCAGCATTTAGGCAACTTTTGACAGACCTGCGAACGTAATTATGACTTTGTAACCTGCAGGAAAAGGGCGAAGTGAAGACTATCGCCAATAGGTTTCAAGGGGGTGAAGTAGCAGGGTACATCAGACCCTATCTTCTGCGCGTCCCTTGGAGAAATGATGAAATACCGTTCTTCGACTGCACCGAACATGTCTATCATGCATCGCCCATCCCGCCCATTTCTCATGCTCTCTCATCCGGGATGCACCCCAAAATTTCCGTTAACATAGCAATAATTGGGTTACGCACCTAGTTTTTTGCTTATGTCACCGGCATGAAGTTTCTCATTTAGTAAGGGTGCTA
>CAZKPE010000535.1:0-1804 GCA_964554545.1 uncultured Lewinella sp. | reverse complement strand
AAAGTCAGACTCGCCTGAATGTTGAAGGTGCCGCCGGCAGCGACGGTGATCGCGCCAGTACCCCGGAAAGTGGCTGTATTCAAAATGGTCAACGTACCCCCCGAAGTGATCGTCAAATTGTCGAACTCACGGGTGCCGGATGGTACCGTGACGGACGTACCGCCCGCGATCACCACATCGTCTCCGGCCGCCGGGACGCGGTTGAGGTCCCAGGTAGCCGCGTTGGTGTACGATCCGTCAGTGACACTCGTGATCGTGGCCGCTAAGGTAATGGCGGGTAGCAGCCAGGCCAGGAGTAATAGGAGGGGGGAAGCAGACCACCCCAGCTTAGTTTGAACTGGTTTCATAGGGTAAAAGTGTTTAGCAGAGTAAAATAGCCGGGGTAAAGCCTAAGTACTGGATCATCGTACTCTGTTAAGATAACAATAAACCGGATGTTCGATCGTTAGGCCCCGATTTTTGGTCTCCCCTCAACGGAAACGCGCGTAACACCGGCGGCCCTTCCCGCGTTAACTTTGCACGCCCCCGAAGTACCGCCCCCGCTCTTGCCCGAAGAACCAACCAAGGCTTCCCCCACCCCGCCGCCCCGCCGTAAACGGGGGGGGTGGCAGGTGGTGCGCCGGCTCGTGATCTGGAGCATCCTGCTGGTGATGTTTTTCCTGGGGCTGCTGCAATTACCCGAGTTCCAGAACTGGCTGGTGAACCGGGTCACGAAAAGCATCTCCCGTACCCTGGAGACGGAGGTCCACATCGACTACGTCCACCTGGCCTGGTTCGACGAGCTGCTGATCGAGGGCATCTTCGTGGAGGATAAGTACGGCGACACCCTGGTGTACAGCGAGCGGCTCGAGGCCGACTTCAACTTCATGTCCATCGTCCACGGCGCGCCGAAGATCGAGGAACTGGCCATCTCCGACGCCCGCTTCCTGATCCAGCGCGAACTGGGGGACGCCGAATCCAACCTGGAAACCGCCCTGAACAAGCTCTTCCCCCCCCGCGACGAGCCCGCCGCACCGGTCAACCTCGCCCTGGACCGGCTCGACCTTGAGCGCATCGAGTTCATTCAGAACGACAGCGTGCGGGGGCAGCGCTTCGAAACCAGCCTGGCCTCGGCCGTCATCCACGTCGATGAACTGGACCTACCGGAAAAGCGCATTGATATCGAAAGCGCGGAGATTCGCGACCCCGTGGTGGTGCAGACCAGCTTCGACCCCAGCCCCCTGGCCCCGGACTCTACCGTCGATGCCGCCCTTCGGCAACTGGACAGCACGGCCCGCGACAGCGCACGGGCCAGTTTTCACCTGCTGGCTGACAACATCGAGATCATCGATGGGGCCTACATTCTGGACAACTACCGCAAGGAGGCCATCGAAAGCGCCGATATCACCTCCGTCGACTTCGCCCGCCTCGGCACCCGGAAAGTCAATATCGAATTAACGGGGGTCGACTTTTATCAGAGTGAACTCTCCGCCACCCTGCGCCACCTCAGCCTGGAGGAAAAAAGCGGATTCGTCCTCAATCGCCTCAGCGTAGCGGACCTGCTCATCACCCCTACCGAGCTGCAGCTCTACGACCTCGTATTGGATACCCCGCGCAGTTCGTTGTCGGACTCCCTCCGCTTCACCTTTCCCGGCGGCTGGTCCTCCTGGATCGACTTCAACAACCGCGTCCGCATGGAACTCGACCTGGAGCCGAGTCAGGTGGCCATTCGCGATATCCTCTACTTCGCCCGCACCCTGCGCTTCAATCCCTTCTTCCGGGACAACCGCGACCGGACCATCCGCCTGGGCGGCAACGTGAGCGG
>CAZKPE010000534.1:0-1840 GCA_964554545.1 uncultured Lewinella sp. | reverse complement strand
GACAACAGCTTATGCAAACCAGCATAAGGGTAGTGAGTAGTACGATTCGTTTCATGAGCTGATGTAGGATAAGAACCAGGAATAAACTGCCCGGTAAATTACGATGAACGGGGATCAGACCAGCAAACCCAAGAGAAAAGTACAGCCTATTTATCGTTGCATAAAAATTAATCTTCTACACCAGAAGAGCGGCTTTTTTCGCGTAAGTACCCTATTTCGTCAAGTTTCTGCGCATAAGCCCCTCCTTACCGCCGCAGCACCTTAAACCCGATCCCCCGCCCGACCCCCTGGAAGATCGCCAGGTTGATCCACGACAAGGCGAATTGCTCCAGTAGTTCCACCCGGTCGGCCCCGCCGAAGTCGTAACATGCTGTAAAGCCCAGATCGCGGGCCAGCCGCTCGGCAACGGCTTTGGCCGGGGCACTGTCTCCCGCCATGAACATATCCAGTCCGCTGTCCCCGTAGCGGGGGTCGGCCATGTTCTCAAAGCCGGTCGAGTTGAAGCATTTGACGACCTGGGCGGCGGTCAGTGCCGCGAAGGCATGGTAAGCCGTCGGGTAATGCTCGGGGCGGCTGCGTACCGCATTGGAGGTATCGATCAGCGTCTTGCCGGTCAGGTCGCCGAGCGTGGCGGCCAGCCCCTCGGCGGCTTCCGGAGGAGTGGCGACGACGATCACTTCCGACCCGGCGACCGCCTCCCTGACGGAGTGGACCGTCGTGTTCCCGCCCTCGAGTAAGTCCGAACGATCGAAAGACTCCGGCTCCCGCACCCCCAGTCGGATGCGATGACCGGCCCCCGCCCAACCCCGGGCCAGTGCTCCCCCTACGTTTCCCGTTCCGATTATGGCGATATTCATACTGTAGTCGTTTTTTCCAGTTGATCGATGACCAATCGGGCGGCGGCGGCCCCCGAGTTTTGCTGCTGACCGGTAATCAAGTTACCATCCCGGATGGCATAGGAGGAAAATGCCGGGGCTACTTTGAATGAAGTATCCGACAGTTTACGGGCTTCCTCCTCTATGCGGTAGGGTTGGATACGCTGGCCGGTAGCCGCGTCGGCGTAGTCCTCTTCGGCGGCGGCGAAGCCGGTCCAGCTTTTTCCCTTCACCAGTAGGTCGCCATTGCTATCGCGGGCGTCCAGGAGCAAGGCCGTTGCGTGACAAACCGCCGCGGTGGGTTTGCCGGCAGCTAGAAAGCGACCGAACAGCCGCTCCAGTTCCCGGTTGCCCCGGAAGGTATACACCGGCCCCTGACCGCCCACCAGGAAGAGGGCAGCGTAGCCCTCCGCGTCGACGTCGGTAAACTTCGGAGTATTCGCCAGCCGGTCCCGGAAGCGATCCGTTTGCAGGTAGCCCAGGGAGATGACGTCATGAGCGGAGTAGCCACTTGCATCCGTGGGATCGGAGTAGCCGTCCATTTCCACCCGTCCGCCTTCCGTGGAGGCAACCGTCACCTCATAGCCCGCTTCCTCGAACTCCCGCAGGGGGTGGGTCAGTTCCGCGGCCCAGAAGCCGATCGGCCAGCCCGTCTGCCCGGATACGGCCGGACTACTGACCACCATCAAAATTTTTCCCTTCGGCGGCGTGCCGTGGGCATGAACGTATCGCATCTTTTCAACAAGCATGGTAGGTGTGTTTGGTTGCCCTACTAATGCGCGGCACTTACCTTTGGTGGTATACTTACCCAGAAGTACGGTACTAACTATTTTGAAAGTGTACTGACCGTCAACCAATTAGCGCATGCCCGATTTCCTCTACCATGGCAAGGTGTACTACAACCCCGTCGAATTCGCCATGGCCCGACTGGGCGGCACCTGGAAAATGCCCATCCTCTGGCGCCT
>CAZKPE010000533.1:0-1845 GCA_964554545.1 uncultured Lewinella sp. | reverse complement strand
GCTCGGGGATGGCGTACACTAATCCACCCCAGCGGTCGTAGACGGCAAACTCCACCACGGCACGCACCGACCGGCCGGGGTAAACGGTCAGCGCGTCATTCGTGCCATCCCCGTTCGGACTGAAGGCCGTGGGCACGTACACATTTCGGTTCCGGTCTACGGTCAGCCGGATGGTATCCCGCGCCGTGCAACCGGCGGCGGAGGTGGCGGTGAGTACGTAAAAGGCATCAGTCAGTGGCAGGAGGGTGAGTTGCGGACAGTCCGCGCATACCACGGTATCCTGACTGCGCCAGGTGTAGCGCACCTCCGCCCGGCCCTCCGTCGTGAGCGTGATGGAGTCACCCAGCCCTACGGTGGGGTCGACCGGGGAGATGCGGGCCTCCACCGGCAGGGGGCGCCCGATGGTCACTGTGGTATCCAAATTACAGCCATTGGCGTCGGTGGAGCGGACCAGGTAGTCACCGGTTGTCAGTTGTTCCAGATCGGTGAGGCGGACCGGGTTTCCCGAACCATCCGTTACGACAGTGGTGATCACACCCGTACCGCCGCTCGTTTCCAGCAGGGCAATGCCGCCCGTGCCGGGGGCGTCGCAGTCCTCGTCCGTAGCCAGCACCCGCTGCCGCAGGGGCGGTGGGGCGCTCAGACTGACCGTGGTATCGGCCGTGCAGCCATTCGCGTCCGTGGCGGTCACGGAGTAGCTACCGGCCGCCAGTCCGCTCTGGGTCGGACCGCTCCGGTTGGTTTCCGACCAGCGGTAGTCGAACTTGCCGGTTCCCCCGCTGGCCGTGGCCGTCAGTACGCCGTCCCGGGAAGTCGTACAACTGAGGTCTTGCCCGTTGTAGTCGCTGCCCGTTACGGTCAGGCTGACCGGCGCGGGCCGTTCGATGGTCGTATTGAAGTAGCCCACGCTGCCGAAGTCATCCGTTACTTCGATCAGGTAGGTGCCGGGGGGAAGGCCGCTCAGGGTGGTCTCATCGTTACGCCGGGCCACCGTGCCACTGCCCGCCGGGCCACCCCCCAGGCGGCGAAAATCGTAGCGGTAGGGCGGGCGGCCGGAGGTCAGGGCGAAGCGGATGCGGCCGTCGGTGCCGTCGTGGCAGGCCAGGTTCGTCTTCGCGATGTTGCCGGAAAGCGGGCAGGCCGCCAGCTCGATTTGCAGATTGATCGTACTGTCGCAGCCAAAGCGGTTGGTTCGTACAATGGGGTAAATACCGTCGGCGAAATACTTCGTCTCCAGGTACTCCAGCGTATCGCCGCTACAGATCGTGGCGGTCAGTTCGGTCACCTCCGCTTCACGTGCCTGTACGTCGAGGCGTACGGTGCTATCGCAGCCGTTCCGGTCGACCAGGTCGAGGGTGTAGCTGCCGGGGTCGCAGATGGTCGTATCGGCCGTGACGTAGCAGTCGCCGGGGCAGAGGTCGACGCTGACTTCCTGGGTGATCGGCGGGTCGACGGTGAAGGTGTAGCAGTTGGGGGTGGCTGCACTACAGAGGTTGCTGCCGCTGATGCAGAGTTCGTAGGTGCCGGGCGCATCGTAAGTCACCTCGGCGAAGGCTTCAGTGGAAATCGTATCGCTATTGAGGGTGTAGACGTAGTCGGTGAGGGGAAGCTGGTCGGTGACGGTGTAGGCCACGGTTTCGCCCAGGCAGGGGGTGGCGGTGTTATCGAGGGTGAAGGTGGTGAGTTCAGGGATGGCGGTGGAGCCTTGGAGGACGCGGAAGGAGAATGGGCAGCGGTAGTTTTCCTCGATGTGGGTAATGAAGAAATAGTGGGTCTTGCCCACGGTCAAAGGGCCTATCTCGTATACGTTGGCGGTACCTCTTTCAATGAAGGTCGGATGGTCCA
>CAZKPE010000532.1:0-1852 GCA_964554545.1 uncultured Lewinella sp. | reverse complement strand
TCCGCTTCTCGTTGCGGATGATGACCTCGGGGGCGTTGAGGTCCATCAGCTTCTTCAGCCGGTTGTTGCGGTTGATGATTCGGCGGTACAGGTCATTGAGGTCGGATGTCGCAAAGTTGCCGGACTCCAGCAGCACCAGCGGACGCAGGTCCGGCGGAATGACGGGAACCACGTCCATGACCATCCAGGTCGGGTCGTTTTCGCTGCCACGGATCTGCTCGACGATCTTGAGTCGCTTGGAGAGGTCCTTGGTTTTCTGCTTGGACTTGGTGGCTTTGAGGTCGGCGCGGAGCTCGGCCTGCAACGCGTTGAGGTCGATGTTGGTCAGCAGTTCCTTGGCGGCCTCGGCACCCATCATGGCCTCGAAACCCGTGCCGTACTCACTCAGCGCGGTACGGTACTCGTCCTCGGTCAGCACCTGATGCGGCTTAAGCGGGGTGTCGCCCGGGTCGGTGACGACGTAATCCTGGAAGTAGATGACCTTTTCCAGGTCGCTGGTCTTCATGCCCAGCAGGTTGCCCAAGTGCGACGGGATCGCTTTGAAGAACCAGATGTGGACGATCGGCGCAGCGAGGTTGATGTGGCCCATCCGCTTACGGCGGACCCGGCTGTGCGTGACCTTGACGCCGCAGCGGTCGCAGATGATGCCTTTGAACTTCGTGCCCTTGTACTTGCCGCAGGCACACTCGTAGTCGCGCTCCGGGCCGAAGATGCGCTCGCAGAACAGCCCGTCTTTTTCCGGGCGGTAGGTGCGGTAGTTGATTGTCTCAGGTTTTTTCACTTCGCCGAAGCTCCACGACCGGATGTCGTTGGGCGAGGCGAGGTTGATCTTAACCGAGGCGTAGTCGTTAACGCGATCGTAGAGTTGTTCAGCCATATTTCTTGCTCGTATTCAGGCAGTCAATCCGCCGTCTGGATTCTTTTATGCGGCGTATTCGCCCGCAGGGGTTTTGTGATCTGATGGGACCAGCAGCACGTTGTGGCCCTTCTCTTCCAGTTTTTCTTCGACGTTACTCAGAAGCTCATAGAACGTGCCCAATTCGTGTTCGTATGGGGCAAGCGATACCGGGACATAGAACCATTTGGTTGTTTCATCATGTTGACGCTCGATAATACTTTCCGGATAAACCCGCGCTCTTTTGCCGGACTCGTGTTCGTGGCGTAGCAACCATTGAATTAACTGTGCCAATTCAATTTTTTCATCGCTATTCATCGCAGCACTCCAAGTACTAGCAAAGCTTTCGTCGCTTGCCTGATGGCAATCAAAGATTGCTCCATATCCATCGCAGAATCAGCGGGGTTATAGTCAGCTCTAATCCTCAGCGTTTGCAACATTCTCAAGCAGCGTTTGAGTGTACGTCGCTCATGTAAATTGAATTTTTTCCGATCGAGATTATTGGCTGTTAAAGCCAGCAATTGATCATGTCCGGGATTATTTTGCTCGTAGGCAAACTCATATTTCCGGGTCGGCTCAAATTCTCCAGCTAACGCTGAATAAGCTGCGTAATAGGCTCGGCTGGCTGCACTACGGGCGTGGCCCTTTTTCTGTGACATCTGCGCGGCGTATAACGCATCCAAGCTCATCGCCGACCAACTCACAACAACGAGCCGCCGTCCATCTCGGCTTTCTCCATGGTGATGTTCAGGCCCAGGCCCTTGACTTCGTTGCACAACACATCAAAAGCGACGGGCATGCCGGCCTCGAGGGTGTTGACGCCTTTGACCATCGATTCATAGATCTTGGTCCGGCCTTCGACGTCATCCGACTTGACGGTCAGCAGTTCCTGCAGGACGTAAGCGGCGCCGTAGGCTTCGAGGGCCCAGACTTCCATCTCGCCGAAGCGTTGGCCGC
>CAZKPE010000531.1:0-1852 GCA_964554545.1 uncultured Lewinella sp. | reverse complement strand
AGCCAGACCGACCACCTGAAGGCCTACGGCATTACCTTCTGGGTACTGGAGAACGAGATCGAAGCCTGGTGGCTGCTCAACTACCGGGGTGGGAGTTTTGCCTTTCCCCACAACCGGGCCTTCGAGCGGGAGTGCCTGACCCGGGGCGTGAAGTACGAGGTAATCGCCGATGCCCGCTTCAACGGTATCCTGGCCGAAATTGCCGATCCGGAACGGAACATGGACGCCATGAAGTTGGAAAAGGCCCCGAAGATCGCCGTCTATACCCCCGACTACAATTTCCGCGAGGGAACGCAGGTGCAACCCTGGGACGATGCGGTGACGCTGGTGCTGACCTACGCGGAAATTCCCTACGAGACTATTTACGACACCGAAGTGCTGGAGGACGAACTGGCGCAGTACGACTGGCTGCACCTGCACCACGAGGACTTTACCGGGCAGTTCGGTCGCTTCTACCGAAGCTTTCACACCTACCCCTGGTACCGGCGGCAGGTGGCCTACCAGGAGGAACTGGCCGCGCGGAACGGTTACGATAAGGTCAGTCAGCTTAAGCTCGGCGTGGCGAAGAAGGTGAAGGAGTACGTCGGCGGCGGCGGCTTCATGTTCGCCATGTGCTCGGCAACCGACAGCTACGACATCGCCCTGGCGGCGGAAGGGGTGGACATTGCCGCCCCCTTCTACGACGGCGATGCCATCGACCCCCAGGCCCAGTCTAAACTGGACTACAGCAAGACCTTCGCCTTCGAAAACTTCACCCTGCAGCGCAACCCCCTGGAGTACGAGTTCAGCGACATCGATCACAACCTGCCGCCGAACCCGCGGCCACAGTCGGAGGAGCAGGACTACTTCAGCCTCTTCGAGTTCAGCGCCAAGTGGGACCCCGTGCCAACCATGCTGACGCAAAACCACACCCGCACCGTGAAGGGCTTCATGGGGCAGACCACCGCCTACACGAAAAACTTTCTGAAGAGCAGCGTGCTGGTGCTGGGTGAGAACAAGCCGTGGAACGAGGCCCGCTACATCCACGGTCAGTTCGGGGAGGGCTTTTTCACCTTCTACGGAGGCCACGATCCGGCCGACTACCGCCACCTCGTCAACGACCCCGAGACGGACCTGAGCCTACACCCGAATAGTCCGGGCTACCGGCTGATTTTGAATAATATTTTGTTCCCGGCGGCGAAGAAGAAGGAGCGGAAGACGTAGGTTTTGCCCACAGAGCGCCCGTTGGGCGAGCGCAGAGGTAGGCGCAGAGTGCGCACGGAGGTACGTGCGGAGCCTCTGTGCTAACTCCGTGCCAAACTCCGTGCGAGGCCGAAGGCCCTCTGTGGGCACACCTCATTTCCTACTTTTGCCGCAAATCTCCCTAGCTTGATCCAGATTTTCGTCACCGGCGGCACCTTCGATAAGGAGTACGACTTCGTCACCGGTAGGCTTTTTTTCCGCGACAGCAGCCTGCCGAAGATGCTGGAGGTGGGCCGCTCGACCCTCGACGTGAATATTCGTACGCTGATGATGGTCGACAGCCTCGAGCTCACCGACCAGGACCGGGCCAATATCGCCAACAACTGCCGCAGCGCGCCCACCGATCAGATCCTGATCACCCACGGCACGGATACGATGACGGAGACGGCTTATTTCCTGGCCAACGAAGACATCCGGGGCAAGACCATCGTCATCACCGGGGCGATGATCCCTTATGCCTTTGGAAGTTCCTCCGATGGGTTTTTCAACCTCGGCAGTGCCCTGGCGTTCGTGCAGTCATTGCCGGCGGGGGTGTACATTGCCATGAACGGCCGTTACTTTAGCTGGGACGGGGTGCGGAAGAACCGCTCCACCGGCTACTTTGAGGCCA
>CAZKPE010000530.1:0-1855 GCA_964554545.1 uncultured Lewinella sp. | reverse complement strand
TGGTCTACGGCAACTGCCTGCGGTACCAGACCTACCCGATGTCGGTCAGCGCCGAGCGGATGTTCCAGGCCATGACCACCGCCCGCTACGCCGTGGAGATTGACGCTGAGGGGGTGGCCCACGGCAGCACCGGGGCGGGTAACGACCAGGTGCGCTTCGACCTCGCCTTTGCCCTGAGCGGGAAAGAACTGGAAATCATCACCCCCATTCGCGACCGCCAGCTCTCGCGGCAGGAGGAGGTCGACTACCTGAAGCAGCACGGCCTCGACTGGCCCGAAAAGAAGGGGACCTACAGCATAAACGCCGGCCTATGGGGCACCTCGGTCGGGGGTGCCGAAACCCTCACCAGCCACCAACCCCTCCCCGAAGACGCCTGGCCCGTCGCCGTAACCGAAACCGAGCCGCGCAAACTCGACCTCCACTTCCGGGAGGGGCAGATCACCGGCTTCGACGACCGCACTTTCGTCGGGCAGGTCGCCGCCATCAAGGCCCTGGAGGAACTGGCCGCCCCCTTCGGCATCGGCCGCGACATTCACGTCGGCGACACCATCATCGGCATCAAGGGGCGGGTGGGCTTCGCGGCCGCGGCCGCTGTCCTGATCATCAAGGCACACCACCTGCTGGAGAAGCACACCCTCGGGAAGTGGCAGCTCTTCTGGAAGGAGCAACTGGCCAATTGGTACGGCATGATGCTACACGAGGGACAGTTCCTCGATCCTGTCATGCGCGACGTGGAGTCCTTTCTGGAAAGTAGTCAGGGCACCGTCAACGGTACGGTTCACCTCACCCTCCACCCCCACCGCTTCACCCTCGACGGCATCACCTCCGACGATGACCTGCTGGGGGCCGGCTTCGGCAGCTACGGGGAGATGAATAAGGGCTGGAGCGGGGAGGACGTGCGTGGGTTTACCAAGATTTTGAGTGTACCGGGGCGGATTCGGAATGCCGTAGGGAGTAAGGGGGTGAAGGGGTCGGGGAATAAAGGAAAGGCGGGATGAAGAAGGTAGGCATCATCGGCGGCGGGGGCTATACGGCGGGGGAGCTACTGCGCGTCCTCGTGCACCATCCAGCGGTCGAGATCGCCTTCGTGGAGAGCGGTAGCCAGGCGGGCAGGCGGGTGGCGGAAGTACACGACGACCTGGTAGGGGAGACGGATGCGGTTTTTTGCGGGGCCGCAGGTGCGAGCTTAGTTGCGGAAGTCGACGCGATCTTTCTCTGTATGGGGCACGGTAAAAGCAGCGGCTGGATGCAGTCCCATCGACCCCACCGCGACACCCTGGTCGTCGACCTCAGTACGGACTACCGCCTGGACGAAAACTGGGTCTACGGGCTCCCCGAGATCAACCGGGAAGCCATTCGTGGGGCACGGCGCATCGCCAATCCGGGCTGCTTCGCTACGGCCATCCAGCTCGCCCTGCTCCCCCTGGCAGCGGCCGGACTAGCGGAAGGGGAAGTGCACGTCACCGGCATCACCGGTAGCACGGGGGCCGGCCAGAGTCCCTCCCCCACCACTCACTTCAGTTGGCGCAACGCCAATGTGAGCGTCTACAAACCCTTCACCCACCAGCACCTCGCCGAAATCGGCCGCAGCGCCGCCCAGGTCGGTCGGGTCGCTACCGAAGATATCCACTTCCTGCCCGTACGCGGCCCTTTCGCCCGCGGCATTTTCGTCACCTGCTACGTGGATACGGATCGTCCGGAGGATGAGCTCCGCAAGGTCTTCACGGACTTCTACGCCGCTGCCCCCTTCACCCACCTCTCCCCCGATCCCCTCCACCTCAAACAGGTCGTCAACACGAGCAAGGGATTGGTACACGTGGAGCGCCACGGCGGCAAGGTCCTGGTCACCAGCATC
>CAZKPE010000529.1:0-1856 GCA_964554545.1 uncultured Lewinella sp. | reverse complement strand
CGGGGCTCATGCCGTCCACGCTCTCGCTGGGCATTTCGAAGCTGGCGCCGAGTTTACTCAGGTCGGTGACGTTGCTGGTCCGCTCCACGCTGGTGCCCATGGCGTAGCCGTTGTTCTCGCAGATGTAGAGGGCGGGCACCTTCCAGGTCATGGCCATGTTCCAGCTTTCCCAGAGCGCGCCCTGGCGGGCGGCCCCGTCGCCGAACATGACGACGCAGAGGTTTGGGGTCTTCTTGTACTTCTCGGCCAGGGCGATGCCGGTACCGATGGGAATCTGGGCTCCGACGATGCCGTTACCGCCGTAGTAATTGTTCTCGCGGCTGAAGAAATGCATGGACCCGCCCTTGCCCTTCACCACTCCGGTTGCCTTACCGTACAATTCGGCCAAAGCCTCCTTGGTGCTGACGCCACGGCCGATGGCGGTACCGTGCTGACGGTAGGCCGTCACGATTCCGTCATCTTTGGTGATGGCGCTTTCGATACCGGCGGCAACTGCCTCCTGCCCGATGTAGACGTGGCAGAAGCCGCGCACATCCTGCTGACCGTAGGCCATCAGGGCCCGTTCCTCGAAGCGGCGGATACGCAGCATGAGGGTGTACCATTCTAGGTACTGTTCCTTACTGTATTTCAATCCCTTAGCGACGCCGTTCTTCTTGGCGGTCGTAGATTTCTTATCCTGCTTTGTGGTGGTCTTTTCAGCTGTATCCATATTCGTGGGGCGAATTTTCGCCAGTTGCGGGGGTTTTATCTACCCAATATAGGCAACGGTGGGTAGGCGGACATGGTTTAGCCCGCCCACTTGGCCATCGGAATTAGCGGGAGCGCGAAGCCCCGATAATGTAGGGGGCGCCGGCTTCCCGCAGGGCCTCCTGCAAGTTGGGTATGGTTTCGTTGCGGAGTCGTTCGACTTTAGGGAGCAGTTCGGTTAACTGGCGCTCGGCGATCTTCAGGCTCTGGCGGTGGTTGCCGGTAGGTCCGTAGGTGGTGCTGAGTCCGCGGTAGCCGGTGAAGAAGCGATCGCTGACGGTAGGGGCGTTGCGTTCGCCGATCTCGTTGCGGCTGGGGCTACCATTAACCTGCTTATCCAGGGTACGCAATTCCCGCTTCAGGCTGTAGAGGGCTCCGTTCAGGTCCCCCGGAGCCGTCGCGGAGCGTTCTAAGGCTACCTCCATTGCTTGCACCTGCGTCCGCGCCTCATTCATGAACTCCTGAACGGAGGCTAGCTGGTCCTGGACCTGCTTGACCTCTTCCCGGTAGGCCTGGTATTCCTGGGGATCCGGACTGGGGATAGAGGTGTCGTGCAGGGGCTTGACGCGGAAGGTGACGGGGCCGGAAAGCTCCTCCACCTCGCCATTGTGCTCCTTCATCAGGCGGGCCGTGTAAATGCCGGGGGAGGCCAGGGGGCCGGACGACCAGCGACCGCCGCCGCCCGACTGACCGGACCGAACCGCCCAGGTGGAGGGGTAGCGCAGGTCCCAGGCGATGCGGTGCAGGCCCTTGCCGCCTTCGGCCTTGAGTTTGCGGACCACCTCGCCGTCTTCCCCATAGATCGTGACCATATACTGGGGTGCTTCCTCGGCGGCTTCCTCGTCCAGGGCATCGTAGCCGGGGAAGGGAATATCCTCGCCGGCCTCGGCCAGTTCTTTTTCTTTCTCCTTGCGCTGCTTTTCGGAAGGCTCGTAGCCCTCGGGCAGGTAGTAACTGATGAGGGCACCGAAGTCGGGGTTGTCGGCCGCGTAGATGTTGGCACCCACGCCGGGGTCGTTACCGCGCTCGCTGTACCACCAGGCATCGCGGGGGGTGAAGAGGTGGGCGACTTCCCGCTCCCGCACCTCGTCGAGTTCGCGGAGGGGGCT
>CAZKPE010000528.1:0-1857 GCA_964554545.1 uncultured Lewinella sp. | reverse complement strand
TTGGCGATGAAGACGGGCTTATCCCGGTCCGCCCCGCTCAGGTTCCCATGGGAACCCTTTACCAGTTCGGCGCGTAGGGGCACTACGTTCATCAGCGTACGGACCCCCAGTTTTTTACCGGCCACCTTCAGGGCGATGCGGGGCAGCAGCAACTTTTTATCGGGGTCCAGGAACATCTCGACCGGGTCGTAGCCGGGTTTCTTGTGGATGTCCACCGTACGGGCAAAGTCGGGCGCCCGCTCATCATCCGTCCAGTAGTAATAGGTGAACCAGCTGCGGTCGTCGGCTACCGCCACCAACTCGCCGGCACGGGGGTGGTCGATCCGGTAGTGTTTTTTCCCTTCCTCGTCCAGGAGCAGGCCGATACCGGGGACGCGTTGCAGCAGTTCCCGAACCTGGGGTACATCAGCTTTATCCCGCACGTAGACGTGGGCCAGCTGGTGGTCGGCCATCGCCACCGCTCGGCAGGTGCCTACGTCCAGCAGTTCCGTGCCCCGCTCTTCGCGAACGGAGATCAGGCCGGCCTCCCGGAGCATACGGTTGATGTGTATTGGGCGGTCCACGTCGGTGATCCCGTACTCCGAGAGTACGACGACTTCGACGCCCCGGGACTCGTAGAAGGTAATCAGCTCTTCGGCCACCGTGTCGATTTCCCGCAGGTCGCTGGCAATGCTGGGGTGGTCATGACCGTGCCGCTGCAGGTTGTAGTCCAGGTGCGGCAGGTATACCAGATTCAGCGTGGGCCGGTGCCAGTCGTACACCCGCATGGCCGCCTCGGCGATCCACCGACTGCTCACGATGCTGGTCCGGGGGCCCCAGAAAGAGAAGAGCGGAAAGGTACCGAGCTCGGCCTGCAGTCGATGCCGTAGCTCCATGGGGTAGCTGTAACAGTCCGGCAGCTTGCGCCCGTCGGCCAGGTACTGCGGGCGGGGGGTCACGCAGTAATCGACCGAGGAGTACATATTGTACCACCAGAACAGGTTGGCGACGGTGAAGTCGGGGTCCCGCTTCCGGGCCTCTTCCCAGATCTTCGGGCTCTGTACCAGGTGATTGGACTGCCGCCACAGTTTGATCTCCTGCTCGTCCCGGAACAGCCAGCCGTTGGCAACGATGCCGTGTTCCCGGGGGTATGCTCCGGTCAGGTAGCTGGTCTGGGCGGTGGTGGTGACGGCGGGCAGTACCGGGTCGATGGGGGCTAGCCGACGACTGTCCGACCACTGCTTCAGAAAGGGGGTATGCTCGCCGATCAGTCGGGCGGAAAGACCGACGATGTCCAGGACGGCAACTTGTGTAGAGGCGATAACGGCTTAGTGATTAATGGTGAGGGATTGAATTCCGTGGGCTACGACCGGTTGGAACTGACCAGAGGCTGCAACTTGGTCGCGAGCGTGGATTCCACCCAACGCAGTTCGCGCACGATGGAGTCGGTGAGGCCGAGCCGCTGGTGACTCGGTAAGACGTCCCAGGTATACGTTTCCACCTCCAGGTGGTTAGTGAACGGATGCTCTTTCCAGAGTCGGAGGGTATCGACGATCGTATCGTTGGTCGACTGCAGGAGGCCGTACCCAGCGGCATAGATCGGTACGTGAAAGTGCGTCCGTAGCTCCCGGTAGGCATCCGTATTCAGGGCGGCGAGCGCAGGTGCAAGGTCGGTGAAGCGGTGTAGACGACCCGCCCCGTCGAGTAAGCTGGCCTGGTGCAAGTACACCGGTTCGGCGTAGGGCTGCAGGGCCCGCTGTACTTCCGCTATGCTGCCGGTTGGGTAGGCTTTGAGGGCGGCGCTGATCTGCAGCTTACCGATGCGGATACCCGCCGACTGCATCGCCCGCAAGACTTCCGCCGGCTCCTCAAAAGCCA
>CAZKPE010000527.1:0-1870 GCA_964554545.1 uncultured Lewinella sp. | reverse complement strand
AACCACAGCGGGCTCCCGTGGTCCTGCAGCGCAATATAGCCCGTCCGGAATTTCCCGTAGTCCGGCATATTCTTCCACTTGCCCGAGTCCCGCTTTTGCTGCCATTCCTCCGACCAGGGCTCGAATTCCAGCAGCTTCTCCCCGTTCAGCCAGTGCTCGGCCCGCTCGGGGGTGAAAACGATGCGGCTATGGTTCCACTCGCCGGCGGGATTGAGCTTCTTCTTCGCGGGGTCGGGGGTGGTCATGGCGTAGTCGGCGCCGGTGCTCTGCCAGTCCTGCAACTCGGCGGGATTTTCGGCCCCGAACTGGCTGTTGTAGCCCGACAGGTCGTGAATTTCGGCGTAGCCCGCATCGTCGATCAGCTGGTATTCGGGAGCTACGTCGGAGGGAGCGCCGTAGCCTTCCTTCACGTGGTAGAAGATACCGCTGTTACCGCCCGCGGGAATCTTCCACTCCACCTCCAGTTCGAAGTTGTCGTACTCCCGGGCCCCGTAGACCAAGTCGCTGCCGCCGGTATAGTCCTCCTCCTTTTCCAGCTCGGTATCGAAGAGGAGGACACCGTTGCGCACGGTCCAGCCGGGGGGCATTTCCTCGCCGTTATAGCCGCGCCAGTGTGGGATGTTTTCGGGGGATAGCAGGTCGGTCCATTCCTCGGTTGCGGCGGTGGCCGTCGTCTGCGAGGAGGGGGGCGGCGGCGCGCAGGTGCAGAGGGGGAGCAGAAGGGAGAGGCTGAGGAGGAGGCGGAGGCTGAGACTGAGGTGAAGCATGAGGGGAAAGTTACGTGGATTTTTGTGGCCGGACCAACCCAAACTAGTCGGGGTATTTTCCGTTGGGTAGGAAAAGTTACCCCATGGCCAACCAACCCATCTCCGTCAGCACCACCGTCGACGTACCCCGTTCCGAAACCTGGCACTACTATACCGAGGCCGAACACGTCATCAATTGGAACTTCGCCTCCGAAGACTGGCACTGCCCCGCCGCCCGCAACGACCTCCGGGAAGGGGGCACCTTCGCCATCACCATGGCCTCTAAGGACGGCAATATGGAGGTCGAACTGGAAGGCACCTACGAGGAAATCAAACCTGAGCAGCATATCGCCTATACCCTCGAGAACGGCAATAAAGTGACCGTCGACTTCAAAGATCAGGACGACGGTACCCGCGTAGATATCCGCTTCGAACCCGACCCCGATGAGGACCACGACAGCCAACGCGATCAGTGGGAGGGTATCCTCGGTAATTTCCGGCAGTACGCCGAACGGATGCATACCAGCTAAGGCGATGCGGTTCGTGAATTACCTCCTATTCATTCTATTCACTATCCTGTTTGCACCTGCGCTTGCCGCCCAAAGCGACGTTCCACAAGCCCGGACGAAGGTCGAGCCGGTAGTCCCCTACGGCGGAATTTACGCGATACCGGAGGCGACCGTCCTGCCCGACCCGACCCTCGACTACCGCCTGGTGATTGACGTATACAGCGGCCACGAAGACCCCGACAGCGTGGTGCAGGGACTGCATAACGTGGCCCGGATGCTAAACCTGTTCTCGGTAGGCGGCGTACCCGAGGAGCAAGTTGACGTGGTGCTGGCCGTACACGGCGGGGCCACTTTCGGCATCATCGACAATGAACAGTACCGCGAGCGCTTCGGCATTGACAATCCGAATGCGGGCTTGGTCAGTACCCTGAAGCGGGCCGGCGTAAAGATCACCGTTTGCGGACAGTCGCTGATCGGCCGCGACATCCCTACTGATGCCATCCTACCCGAAGTGGAACTGGCTACTTCCATGTTGACCACGGTGGCGATGTACCAGATGCGGGGGTATGGGGTGATGCGGTTTTGAGGCGCCCCCCCCCCCCCCCCCCCCCCCCC
>CAZKPE010000526.1:0-1873 GCA_964554545.1 uncultured Lewinella sp. | reverse complement strand
ACTTCGGCGGCGGTGGCTTCTACGTCCTGTGCATTCAGGCAAAGGGGTAGACATAAAGCGAGCAGCAGCAGGCGGGTAGAGTGAGGCATGTACCGGGGCATCATAGTGCGTTCCCGTCTCTATGCCGCCGCCCGGCCGGCCGTTACGGGGAAAATCAAAAACCTGCTCTAATGTTAGAACATAATTCGGAAATTCCAAACTCTGGCAGAAGCAGTTATGGTGGCTCTATCAAAAGTGTATGGCCACCCAACCGGGTAGCGGCATCCGGTTTAAATGGGCCGGCACCGTTTACTTCACCTGGGAATCCGGGAAGGCCTACGACATCCTATCGACGAACTATCCTTTTCAAATTCCTTCCCGAATCGCTGACCAGCTCCACCAGATAAACGCCGGGGGAAAGATCGCTTACATTCCACTTCCACAGGTGGTGGAGGGATGGAGGACGTGTGACCTGCCGCAGCAAATGCCCGTTGATCGTGAACAGGCTGAATCGCACTGGTTCAGGAGCGTAGAGGCTGACATCTATCCATACCCAGTCCGCAGCCGGATTGGGATAAGTGGAAAATGACTGCATCCAGGCATCAGTGGGAGAGGTAGAGGTAGAAAGAGAATCCCGGACCACCAGAACGGTGCGGCTCAGGGTGTCGCTACAACCGTTCAACAGCGTAGTCAGGCGAATGTCGTGGGTGCCGAGCGTATCGAAGCGGAACGCACTGGTGTCGGGATACAAGGCAGTAAGCGTGGTGGTCCCGCCCGGACCGGAGATGGTCCAGACCGTGGAATCGGGAGTGGGAATGCTGCTATCTACGAGGTTTATTACGGTTCCACTGTCCACTTGCGGGGGGATGTGGAATTCCGCGGAAATTTCTTCCGTTCGTATGCTGAATGTATCCGTAAAACTGCAACCCAGTGAGTCACGACCTACTACCCGTACGACGGCCCCGCCGGGTAGGATTGCCATTCTCCCCGTATCCAATAGCATGCTATCTAGGTCACGGTATACTAGTCCGCCGGTCGGGAAGGGGGGCGTGATTCGGGCAGAATCGCCCGCGCAGAGAGTTAGGTCGGGGAAGGCCGAAAACAATCCGGATTGTTCCTCGATCGTGAAATCAGCGGATTGGCGGCAACCTTTATACTCGTACAGTACGGCATAGTCGCCAGCGGGTAGGCCGGCAAAACCCTCAGCAGTATCGTAACCGGAGAGGACGCGGTCGGCCGTCCGGTCGAGGAGCTTCAACTGCCCATCCGGATGATCGGTAAAGCCCGACAGCTTGAAGGCTACGCTTCCTGGGGCACTACCGTCACAGCGGACACTTTCGGTCGCTACGACCTCCGGACGGGCACTGCGGTCTTCAATTTCCAGAATACCCTCCGTGGTGCAACCATTGAAATCTCGGATGAGATAGGGTATCCGCCCCGCCCGGTCTACGTCAATATCCGCATTCGCCTCCCTGATCGAAATGAACTCACCTCCATCCAGGGATACCGTCCAGGGCGGGGTTCCGCCCCTTACACCGGTGAGGTTGCCGATAGGCATCTCGTCACAGTAGTAGCTGGTGGAGTCCCGGAAGGAAGGTATCACTTGGATGGCCTCCGGATCCTGCGCGAACACATATCCGTGGCCGACGGAATCGGTACCCGGAATGCGGACCCGCACTCGGTAGTGGCCCGCCCCGGGCAAACTCCAGCCGGGAGTTGTAGTCCAGAGACCTTCCTGAAAGCTATATTCGGGAGGCGACGATGAGACACCCTGAAATTGGGCCATAAGAAAGCTGGTGTCTTCGGCGCAACGGATCGGGTCCGCTTCCAGCAAAAGAGGGAGATTACTACAGTCCTGGTAAATCTCAAATCTCACCTCCTGAATACAGTCCGC
>CAZKPE010000525.1:0-1875 GCA_964554545.1 uncultured Lewinella sp. | reverse complement strand
ACACCCCGACACCCCGACACCCCGACACCCCGACACCCCGACACCCCGACACCCCACCATGTACCCCTCCCTCCGCCACGCCGCCGAAGACCTCGAACGAACCGGACAGCTCCTCCGCATCACCCACGAAGTGGACCCTGATCTGGAGATGGCCGAGATCCACCGCCAGGTGTTCGACGACCGCGGACCAGCCCTGCTCTTCGAACGCGTCAAGGGCAGTCCTTTCCAGGCCATCTCGAATATCTACGGCACCTACGAGCGGACGGAGTTTCTCTTCCGCAAGACCCTGCCGAAGGTCAAAAGGGTAGTCGAACTCAAAGCCGATCCTGCCAATTTCGCTAAGAATCCCCTGCGGTACGCCAAAAGCCCCTTTACAGCTCTAAGTGCCCTTCCCCGCCGGCACCTGCGCCCCGCCGCCCTCTACGGACAGACGACCATCGACCAGCTACCGCTAGTGAAATCGTGGCCCATGGATGGTGGAGCTTTCGTGACGCTACCGCAGGTCTGCACCCTGCCCCCGGGGAGCAAAAAGGTGATGGAGAGCAACATCGGGATGTACCGCATCCAACTGACCGGCAACGACTACGTGACGAACAAAGAAGTCGGGCTACACTACCAGCTGCACCGGGGCATCGGCGTACACCATACCCAGTATAATCAGTCGGATGAGTCCTTCCGCTGCTCCATCTTCGTGGGCGGACCGCCGAGCCACGCCTTCTGCGCCATCATGCCGCTGCCCGAGGGACTGAGCGAGATGACCTTCGCCGGGATGCTGGCCGACCGCCGCTTCGGCTACGCCTGGAAGAACGGCCACCTGATCTCGGCCGACGCCGACTTCGTGATCGTAGGCACCATCCGCAAGGGGGAGAAAAAACCGGAGGGCCCCTTCGGCGATCACCTGGGCTACTACAGCCTGCAGCACGACTTCCCGGTCATGGACGTGGAGGCCGTCTACCACCGCAAGGACCCGCTGTGGCACTTCACCGTCGTGGGCCGACCGCCGCAGGAAGATTCCAGTTTCGGCTACCTGATCCACAAGATCGTTAAGGACCTTACGCCCCAGGAGTTCCCGGGCATCCGACAGATCAATGCCGTCGACGAGGCCGGCGTCCATCCTCTGCTGCTAGCCGTGGGCTCGGAGCGCTACATGCCCTTCCGGGAGAAGGTGCCCGAGGAAATTTTGATCCAGGCCAACCGCATCCTCGGCTCCGGGCAGACCAGCCTGGCTAAGTACTGCCTCATCGCCGCCGACGAAGACGACCCCGACCTGGACGCCGACGACCAGCCGGCCTTCTTCACCCACCTGCTCGAACGCTTCGATCCCACCCGCGACCTCCACTTCCAGACCCGCACCACCATCGACACCCTCGACTACTCCGGCTCGGGCTGGAACGCCGGCTCCAAACTCATCTGGGCCTGCCGCGGCGATAAGCGGCGCGAACTGGGCACCGAAGTCCCCACCGACCTCGAGCTCCCCGCAGGCTTCTCCGACCCCACCGTCGTCCACCCCGGCATCTTGGCCATCAAAGCCCCCGCATTCACCAAAGAAACCGGCTACGCCCAAGTGACTCAATTCACCCAAGCCTTCAGCACCCCCGCCGGCGAGGAAGCGAAGCGACCGAGTGGCACCGGCGGCAGCAAATCAGTCCTCGCCAATCAAAAATCGCCAATCGCATATCCCCTCATCATCCTCTGCGACGACCCCGCCTTCCTCGCCGCCGACTTCAGCAACTTCGTCTGGGCCACCTTCACCCGTTCCAATCCGAGCCACGACGTACACGGCATCGACAGCTTCGTCGAGCATAAGCACTGGGGCTGCCGGGGGCCGGTGGTGATCGATGCGCGGGTGAAGCCGTGGCATGCGCCGGGGCTGGT
>CAZKPE010000524.1:0-1876 GCA_964554545.1 uncultured Lewinella sp. | reverse complement strand
CACCCCTCCAAATCCGCCCCCCCCGGCGCCAACTCCCCCACCGCTTCCGCCCACTTCGGGATAAACATCCGGTGGTAGCGCAGCCTGCTGATCGCATTGGGTTGGGTCGGGTCCCCGTTCCAGCAGTGCTCGTCGCGGGCCCCGTAGGTGATCTCGCCGCCGAAGTCGTTAGCGCGCAGGAATTTCTCCGTCCGGTACACGGCATTATTGAGGTAGTAATTGTCCATTTCGCCAACGTAGATGTTGATCTTGCCCTTCAGCTTGGGGCCGAGGGTCGACCAGTCCCGCTGCAGGATGTGCGTCAGGTCGTAGTTCTCCCGCCAGTAGTCGGCTACCTCGGGGTTGATCTTTCCGCCGTATTTATCCCAGATCCGCTGGGGGTAGCCGTCATTACCCACCGGACTGTACACCGCCTCCCAGATGTCCCACTGCTGCCCGCTCCGGCTCTTGTCGCCCAGGGCCAGTTCGCGCAGGTTCATCTCGCGCAGGGTGGCCGAGAGGTGGCCCAGACTGTCCCGGTGCCCCGGCCGCTCCGTCCGCTTGAACTTACTATCGAGGTAGTAGGCATTCGCGTCTTCGTACAGGTTGACGACCGTGAAGTCGCGAAAGTCGATCGGGTCCGGGCAGGCCGCGTAGCAGGTGCCGTACTCGTCGGGGTACTTCACCTGCACCGCCAGGGCTTCCCAGCCGCCCGTGCTGCCGCCGTAGACGAAGCGGGCCCAGCCCTCGCCAATCCCCCGGAAGCGCCGCTCGATCTCGGGGATCAGTTCGTAAGTAATGGCATCGCCATAGGGACCCAGGTTCTCGGAGTTCACCGCGTAGCTATCGTCGTAGTAGGGGTTGGCGTGCTGAATCTCGATGGCGATGACGCGGGGGAAGTCCGGCCCGGTCCAGGCCTGGTACAGGTCGTAGGCTTCCTGCTGTACGGTCTTGTTGTAGCAGTCCAGGTCGAAGCGGGCGCTGTACTCACACGGCAGGCCCGAATCGGGCGGGGTGGTGCGCCAGCCCCCGAAGTCGTCCGGGAAGTGGCCGTGCATGATGGCCAGGGGATACTTCACCCCGGGGTGGTCCGCCCAGCCGTGGGGCAGCAGCACGTGCGCCCCCAGGTACATATCGCGGCCCCAGAATTCGCTCAGCCGCTCCGAGCGGATTTTGATGTGCTGGACGTACTCGGTATCCTCCGGCTCCTCGATCCCGGGGATGGCGCGGTCGAAGGCGAGCTCGGTGGGCGCGGCCCGGTCGGTAGTGATCGTTACGTCCCGCACCTCGCTGAGCAGGTTGCCGGGGGCGCGGTTCCACTGCTGCCCCTCGCCACGGTCCATAGGCAGCCGGATGGTGTGCCCGTCGCTGCGGTGGAAGGTCTCGTACTTGTGCAGCAGCACCTGGGCGCGGTAGGTACCGGGGGGCACGTCAGACAGCGATTCGATGGGGTAGCCGAAGGCCGTGCCGTCCACGGTCTGCGTCGTACCGGGCTCCCAGTCCACCACGTTCATGCCGAAGACCAACTGCGTCCCCGGCCCGTCACTGATTTGAAAGCGGGGCTCGGCACTGTCATCCACGGAGAGCATGAGCAGCAGGCGTCCGTCGAGGGCGCTGTCCGCCATGCTTTCCGGCAGGGTGATGCGGAAGGTTTGGGCGCGGGCGCAGGTGCGGTGGGGACCCGGAAGGAAAGGACCCGCCGCAAAAAGCAGCATGAACAGGTGAAGTCGATGGATGCGCACGGCGGAATCAGTTGGTTCGCGCTAAAGCTAGCCAAAAGATATCCGGTGTCCGACCACTAGACCTTACCCGATCACATCCTCATACAAAATCGGCTTCGGGTACTCCTTCTTGATCGCATACCGGATCACGTCAAAGGCCGTGACGACCCCTTTCA
>CAZKPE010000523.1:0-1877 GCA_964554545.1 uncultured Lewinella sp. | reverse complement strand
GTAGGCCCGAAAACGGGGGCCGCCGTGCTGAGCTTCAGCCGCCTGCGGATGCCCGCCCTCGTGGTCGACACCCACCACCAGCGGGTCGCTCAGCGGATCGGGCTGGTGCCCCCGAAGGCCTCCCTCGATAAGTGCGCCCGCCAGTTGCAGGCCTACCTGCCGGCGGAGTGGGATGGGCAGCGGGTCTACGATAGTCACCAGGGCTTCATGCGCCACGGGCAGCGGCTGTGCCATTGGCGCGGTCCGGAATGCGGCCGCTGCCCCGTGAGCGAGCTCTGCGACTACGCTGTATCTTCGCGCCCCGCAACCGATACCCTATGATCGAACGTCAGGAAATCCGTCAACTTCTCGCCGACCCGCCGATCGGCGAGCGCGTCACCGTAATGGGCTGGGTTTCGGCCTGGCGCGGGAACCGTTTCCTGGTACTGAACGACGGCTCCGGGCCCGCCACGCTTCAGGTCGTAGTCGACGCGGACCGGTTCGATCAAGATACAATGGATCGCATCGGTTTCCACGCCGCGGTGGGTGCCACGGGGAAGTTGGTGGAGAGCCAGGGCAGCGAACAATCGGTCGAAGTACTGGCCGAGGAGCTGACCGTCTTCGGCGACACCGAACTGAGCAGCTACCCCCTACAGCCGAAGCGGCAGACCATGGAATTTCTGCGGGAGCATGGCCATTTCCGGATGCGCACGAATACTTTCGCCGCCGTTTTCCGCATCAGTCATGGGATCTCCTTTGCCGTAAACAAGTACTTCCACGACCGCAACTTCTATAACCTCCACACCCCCATCATTACCGGCAACGACGCCGAGGGGGCGGGGGAGATGTTCCGCGTGTCCACCTTCGAGCCGACCGCGCCGCCGCTGAACGAAGACGGCAGCGTCGACTACCGACAGGACTTCTTCGGTAAGGCCACCAATCTTACCGTGAGCGGGCAACTGCAGGCTGAGATCGGTGCCCTAGCCCTCGGGAAAGTCTACACCTTCGGCCCCACCTTCCGGGCGGAAAAGAGCAACACCAGTCGCCACCTCGCCGAATTCTGGATGATCGAGCCGGAGATTGCCTTTGCCGACATCGACAACAATATGGACCTGGCCGAGGACTTCGCCAAGTACCTCATCAACTACTGCCTGGATCACTACGCCGGCGACCTCGATTTCCTGGACCAGCGCGTGCAGCAGGCCGAAAAGAACCTGAAGGCTGCCGACCGCCGCCCGATGGGACTGGTGGAGATGCTACGCTTCGTGGTCGACAACGACTTCGCCCGCATCACCTACAGCGAGGCCCTGGACATCCTGATGCGTTCCAAACCCTACAAAAAAGGCAAGTTCGAGTTCCCCCTCGAGTGGGGCACCGATCTACAGGCCGAGCACGAGCGCTACCTGGTCGAGAAGCACTTCAAGCGCCCCGTCATCGTGCGCGACTACCCGAAGGGCATCAAGGCCTTCTACATGCGGCAGAACGACGACGGCAAGACCGTGGCCGCCATGGACGTGCTCTTCCCCTACATCGGCGAGGTCATCGGCGGCAGCCAGCGGGAGGAACGGGAGGATAAACTTCGCCAACGTATGGCTGAAATGGGAATCCACGCCGAAGATCTCGAGTGGTACCTCCAGCTGCGCACCTTCGGCGGCTGCCCCCACGCCGGTTTTGGAATGGGCTTCGAGCGTATCGTGCAGTTCGTCACCGGAATGGGGAATATTCGGGACGTGATCCCGTTTCCGCGGGCACCGAAGCTTGCTGATTTTTGATCTCGCAACCCAAAACCATGAAAATAGGAACCCGCGGCTCCCGCCTAGCCCTCTGGCAAGCCCGCTTCGTCCAGGCCGAACTGGCCAAGCACGGCATCGACAGCGAACTGGAGATCATCAAGACCC
>CAZKPE010000522.1:0-1880 GCA_964554545.1 uncultured Lewinella sp. | reverse complement strand
TCAGGGTAGTCGACGTTCTCGTAGTCCAGGGCTTCGTTGGAGCCATCGTTGCGCCCGTATTCGATCACGGCGGCGGCCACGAAATTGCCGAGGGCGGCGGCATTCCCGTTTGTGTAGTCGGTAGCCGCGAAACCGGGGTCATAGCCCAGTTCATTCATCAGCCGATCGGCCATTGCGCGGATGCTGTCCACTCCGGGGGCAATGCGGTAGCGGTGCAGCAGTAGCCGGTAGGCGGCGTAGCTGATCGCCTCTTCGGTGGCCGCGTCGAGCTTACCGAAATCGGGTAGGGTAGCCGGTCTCTTCACCAGGCTGGTCCCGCCGGTACCGTGTAGGATAGCCCAGCAGTCATACATCGCCGCCGAGCTGTGGTAGAGGTTGCGGGCGTGCACGACGGGGCGGGCAAAGTCGAGCCGGATGGCTTCCAGATAAACTTCGTTCCACCTTCTCGAAATGGAGGGTTCCCTCTGCGCACCTGCGTCCCCGCAAAAAAGAAGCAACAGAATGGCGGTAATGAATAGTCTGACCAATGCACGAAGATTTTCCGCTGCCCGAAGATACGGAAGGGCTTGGGGTCCCGATAGCTATCGGGACAGGTGCAATGGGGATAGGCCGAAACATGTAGTTTGGCTGACCGTTATAGGAGCTACAATTCATCCGTATGTCCTATCTCTGGATCGGCTTCGCCATTTTCGTGGCGGTGCTGCTCTTTATCGATCTCTTCGTCCTTAACCGGGAAGACCACGTGCCCCGGACCCGGGAGGCACTGGGGCAGACCGCCCTGTGGATGAGCATCGGCCTGGGCTTCAGCGGCTTCGTGTACCTGGCCTATAGCAAGGGGTGGGTGGATTCCGAACTGGAGCCCCGCACGGCCATGATCAACTACCTGACGGGCTACCTGGTGGAGCTGTCGCTGAGTATGGACAACGTCTTCGTGATCGCGGTCATCTTCGGCTACTTTCAGGTGCCGGCCAAGTACCAGCACCGGGTGCTGTTCTGGGGCATCCTAGGGGCGGTGGTGTTCCGGCTGCTGATGATTCTGGCGGGCGTCTACCTACTCGAGCAGTTCGACTGGATGTTTTACGTCTTCGGCCTGCTGTTGCTGTACTCGGCCTATAAAATGGTCGGGAAGGGGGAAGAAATTCACCCCAGCGAAAACCCCGTCATCCGCTTCGTCAAAAAGGTGGTCCCCGTGACGAATGAGTACCACGGGAATAACTTCTGGGTGCGCCGCCGCCATATCCTGGCCGCTACGCCGCTGTTCGTGGCCCTGATCATGGTGGAGACGACGGACATCATCTTTGCCGTCGATTCCATTCCGGCCATTCTGGGCATCACGACCGACCGCTTCCTGGTTTTTTCCTCCAATATCCTGGCGGTGCTGGGGCTGCGGGCGCTCTACTTCGTGCTGTCGAGCATGATCGACAAGTTCAGCCTGCTCAAGTATAGCCTGGCCCTCATCCTGGTCTTCGTGGGCATCAAATTGATGTTGCACCAGGTCTGGCATCCGGCCGAGTGGGTCAGTCTGGCGGTCATTTTCGTCTTTCTGACCGGCGGGGTCATCCTTTCCCTGATGCGGAAAGCACCGGCCGACCACCTGGAAGACCCGACTGAGATCACTGCACCGAGCCGGGTGCCGGAGGAGCACCGCCTGGACCAGGACTAGGCCAGTTGTAGTAGCGCTGCTCGGTCATTTCCCCCCAGGGACGGGCCCGTTCGCGGAAGGCCTGGATGGAAGCGTATACTTCGCCGGTCGTGGCATCGGTATCCGCGTACTCCTGAATGACCTCCGCCGCAACCGTCCGCGCCCGCTCGATGAGGGCATCCGGGAAGGGGCGGACGGATAATCCCTCCACATTGCGCAGCTTGACCAAATACTCCGC
>CAZKPE010000521.1:0-1899 GCA_964554545.1 uncultured Lewinella sp. | reverse complement strand
ATTACGCGCTTACCTCGCCGACGATCTGCTGCAAGAGCATATCGATACGGGAATGCGTGCCGATATCTTACGCTACGTAGAAGAACCCAAAAAGTACCTGGTCTACCAGGAGATGCGGCAGGAGGAATTGCAGTTCCTCTTTCGGGTCATCCAATACGCCGATTACCTGGCGAACTGGCGCCCCTACAATCTCAAGCGGCGCCTACTCCGCTACCAGATCGAACTGGCCACCGCGGCTAGTCTAGTCCAGCCTCACGGAAACGCTCTGACCGGCGTAGACGCCCCCGGGCAGCGCAATGCGTAGCGAAGTATCAGAGATGGTGAGTACCATATCGGTAAGTGAACGCCCCGGATCCGCCACCGTAACCCGCCGTACCCGCCCCCCGGCCACATCCAGCAAAACCGCACCGGTAGAAGCCAGCCGCAGCGTATCCCCATTCGGTAAGCCGAGCACGCCCGGGCGGTGAAATATCGCCTGCACCCGCGCGCCGCCGCCCCCCGAAACCGCCTGTACATCCTGATTATTCGCCAGTACGGTAAAGGGGGAACGCGCAGCCGCCCGGGAAGCCTCCTTAATATCCACGCCGGGAAGAACGAAGTAGGCATAGCTTTCATCGACCGGCCGGGAGCCGTGCTTGAGCCAAGCCGAAAAGACCTCCCCGCTGAGTACGTCCCGCGAGGAGCCCGTTTGCCGGTTCAGGTCGAACCACCGTCCCTGCTGGGTATCCGCACGGACGGTCAGCGCGGCCCCGGCAGGAAAAAGGTAAGCCACGCTGTCGTGCCAGACGAAACGTGGATTCGCGTACTCCACCGTACCGCTAACGGTCGCCAGGTATCCATTGTCTTGTTCCACGATTACGCTTCCTTCCCGCCAGCGCTGATCGAGAGTCGTGACCACCGTAACGGCTTCATCGGAAGTGATTCCGTTGCCCAGGCAGACGTAGCCATCCGCAAAAAAGAACCAGGCTTTGCGGGCCTTCAGGCTATCGAAAGGACTGGCGAAATCGAAGACCGCCGCCCCTACCTCCCCGTCGGTGACCCCGCCCACGAAGTCCGTCCGCCCCGGCTGCTGGATGCGGTCGGACGGCGGCAGGGTGTCCTGCTGTACGATGGTCGCGCCGGGCACCTTACGCCAGTCCCAGACCGGCTGGATATCGAGGTATTCGTCGCCGCGGCGGATGAGGTAGTTGGCCCCGTCGCCGAGGAAGTGGTTGGTCAGTCCCTCCCCGTTGTAGGGTACTTCCATATTGTGGTTGCGGGTCGAATACATCCGCAGGGAGGTGAAGTAATTGGGCCGCTGCTGGGTGAAGTGCTCACTGCTCCAGAAGAAGGTGGCGTGGGGCGGGAATTCGCGGGCCGCCCCGTTGCGTATAGCGATCAGTTGACGTAGTTCCGCCGCCCGGTAGTCGGATACCCGCAATAGCTGTTCGGGGAGTTGGGTATCGTAGGCGTGCAAGGCCCCGGGGCGGCTGAGCGACCGATTCTTAGCGGCCGGATCGGGGTAGGTGCCAAAGGCGAGGGCGTGGCCGATACCGTCGAGGTAGTAGTCGATCAGCAATTCGGTACGGGCTCCGGGAAAAGCGTAGGGGGTGTCCCGCAGCCAGTCGGCCCACTCGGCGAAGGCCTGGGCGTAGCCCAATCCGTAGCTTAGGATGGAGGTCACGTGGTCGTCGCGGTGCTGAAAACTAAGGTCGGGCTGGAGGCCGCGTACGTCGTCCGGGGTCCCCCGGTCGGTGGCCAGCTGGATCTCCCCGGCCATGGTCCGTGCGGCCAGGCCCAGGGTAGCCGTATCCCGCCGCAGCAGTGCCGCCTGTCCCAGGATACCCGCGATCTTGATCAGGTCACCGCCCGGTCGAGCGCCCCAGGCCTGTAGATTGGCCCGACCGATGATGGAGTCGG
>CAZKPE010000520.1:0-1900 GCA_964554545.1 uncultured Lewinella sp. | reverse complement strand
GCGGGCGGCTTCGAGATCGTCGACGGGGGCGGCCAGGTGGAAGGGTTGCATGGGCAGAGCGTTGGCGTGAAGTAGGGGCCTAAAGACCTTCAAAAATACCTATATTATGGGTACTAAACCTAAATTCCCATGCGCACCTACCTCCTAATCATCCTTTCGACCTTCCTTTGGTCATCCGCCTACGCCCAGGACGTGGATACCAAGAAGCGCTGGTTATTCGAAGCCCCAACTTATCTGCTACTGCCCAGCCTGGAGCGTGGGGAGGAGTATACCCAGGCGCAGGTCAGCTTTGGGGCGGCCGTTCGTACCCTCTACCAGTTGCCGGTAGGCAAGCGGATTCGCTTAGCAGGTGGCGTAGGCTTCAACATGCAGCAAGTCGTCCAGCGAAGCGAGCTCGATCAAGTACTGTGCGGGGAGACAGGCGGACCAAATTGTGACGCGGGAGTACTCCACACGGAAGCTTACGTAGTCAATTTCGCCCTAGAGGTACCGCTACAACTGCGACTCATGCTGGGTAAGGAGGGCCGGGGACTATACCTATTCGGGCGGGCCGCCCCTCAACTGCCACTGTTCCACCTCGGGGATGTGTATACGGTTCGTGTCGGCGACAAGGAAGATTCCACGGATAAAGGGGAGTACGAAGGTAGGATCACAACTATGCTGTCGGGGGGGATGGGCTACCAACTGCGGGCCACCGACGGACTCGACGTCTATGTACAGGCAGATGTAGGCCGTTCTACCGGCACTGTTAATGAAGATTTGGGTACGGGCACTGCCGCCAGCCCCAACTACCTACAGCCTACCCGGCTATGGCAGGTCGGGTTCAGCTTCGGGGTGAGCTTCTAGACCGCGGTACTGCCGCGCTAGCTCCCAGACGGCCATTCCGGCGCTCACGGCTACGTTCAGGCTGTGCTTACTGCCGAACTGCTCGATCTCGATGGTACCGTGGCCGGCCTCGATGACCTCCTGGGAGACACCCTTCACCTCGTTTCCGACTACTAGGACGAGCTCCCGCCCGGGGTCGACGGTAAACTCACGGAGGGCTGTGCTATTTTCCGTTTGTTCCAAACAGTGCACCTGCGCGCCGCCGCCCCTCAGTTCGCGCACCAGGTCGAGGCAGCTTTCGTGGTGCGACCAGGCAACGCTTTGGGTAGCGCCAAGGGCCGTTTTGAGAATATCCCGGTGGGGTGGGGTGGCGGTGATGCCGCAGAGGTACAGGTGGTTGAGTCCCAACGCATCGGCCGTGCGGAACAGGCTACCGACGTTATTGGCGGAGCGGATATCGTCGAGAACCAGCGAAAGGGAAATTTTTCCGGTACGTAGCGCCTCTTCCACCGAGAGCCGGTTGAGCTCCCGCATGGTCAGTTTCCGAAAACGCATAGACACTCTGATTCAACAACCCAACAACCCAACAACCCTAATTGCCCAGGTAGTTCTTGAGCAGTTTACTCCGGTTGGCCCCGCGTAGCTTGTTGATCGCCTTATCCTTGATCTGGCGGACGCGCTCGCGGGTCAGGCCGAACTTCTCGCCGATGTCTTCCAGGCTGAGGGGGTGCTCGACGCCGATGCCGTAGTAGAGCTTGATGACGTCGCACTGCCGCTCGGTGAGGGTGCCGAGGCTGCGGTCGATCTCGCGGCGCAGGGATTCCTTGTACTCCAGGGCGGAGTCGGTGCCGGGAGTGGCGGTGTTGGCCAGTACGTCGAGCAGGCTGTTGTCCTCACCCTCCACGAAGGGGGCATCCATACTGACGTGGCGGGCCGCGACGCCAAGGGTGGTTTCGACCTCGTCGGCGTTGATCTCGAGTTGCTCGGCCAGTTCTTCGCTGCTGGGCTCCCGCTCGAAGGTCTGTTCCAGCTGGCTGAAGGCCTTATTGATCTTGTTGAGGCTACCGACTTTATT
>CAZKPE010000519.1:0-1900 GCA_964554545.1 uncultured Lewinella sp. | reverse complement strand
CCGCCGCCCCGGCGAGAACCTGAGTATGCGGCTGGCTGATGAGACGAAGGATTTTATCGTCGATCACGCGGAGGGCCCCTTCTTCGCCATGCTCTCCCTCTACGCGGTCCACGCCCCCATCCAGACCACCCAGGCCCGCTGGCGCCACTACCGCGACAAGGCCGTGGAGGCCGGACTGGCCGATCACGCCTTCGAGATGGAGCGCCGTATGCCGATCCGCACCGTGCAGGACAATCCCGTTTACGCCGGACTGGTCGAGCAGATGGACCTCGCCGTCGGCCACGTACTCGACGCCCTCGATAGTTTGGGAATTGCCGATAATACCATCGTCGTCTTCACTTCGGATAACGGCGGGGTAAGTAGTGGGGACAATTATTCCACCAGTAACCTCCCCCTGCGCGGCGGTAAGGGCTACCAGTGGGAGGGGGGCACGCGGGAGCCCTTCTTTTTGCGGGCCGGCAATCGTTACGCGCCGAAGACCGTCACCGAGCGTATCACGGGAGCGGACCTCTACCCCACCCTGGTCAGTCTGGTCGATTTGGATGTGGAACCCACCCAGGAGATCGAGGGGAGCGACCTGACGCCACTCTTCGAGGGGCAGTCCCTGGGCGAGCGGCCGCTATTCTGGCATTACCCTCACTACGGCAATCAGGGGGGCGACCCGAGCAGCGTCATTATCCGCGGCGACTGGAAGCTGATCCATTACTGGGAGGATGGGCACGATGAGCTGTACGATCTGAGTAATTCCTCAGCTGGTGCAGGACCGGAGCAAAGGGATTTGGCTACCGAGTATCCCGACCGCGTCGAGGCATTGCGCACCGAGCTACTCACCTACTTAGAAGGGCGGAACGCCGGTATCCCTACCCCGGACCCGGAGTATGATGCCCGTTCGGCCGCCGAGAAAGACCGCTTTTACCGCACGACCCAGCGGGAGCGGCTAGAGGCTGAGCGAGCGGCCATGTTTGAAGAGGAGTGGACTCCGAATGAGGACTGGTGGGGGAGCGTACCCGATTGACTAGTCCACATGCGGCGCTACCTTCCCCCCCTTCAGTTCCGGGCGGTCGGTGAACTGCACGATCATCATGCGGCAGGGCTTGCCGTCGAGGGTGCCGGATTTGTGGCCTTTTTCGTCGTTCGTGCCCTGGTCGGCGCCGAAGCTGAGTTCGCCCTCCCGCATTTCGACGCGGGTGCCGTCCATCGTTTCCACCCACCAGCCGCCGCTGAGGGGGATGATCCACTGGGGGGCGGGATTCTCGTGCCAGTCGCCGTCGAAGTCGGCCGGTAGCTCCGAGAAAATGATTTGGGTGGCCCCCTTCATGAGCTTGTTGTTCCACTGCTCGCCGGAGCCGCCGCCCATACTTTCGAGTTGGAAGTCGGTCAGGTATTCTTTCTTTTGCTTACTGATACCCTGGCTATCGGTGTAGACGTGCCAGTAGGGGATGCGGGGTTGTTGTTGGTCGGGCATGGTCGGGTTTACTGCTGCAACCCGGAAGGGGTGGGGGATGTTGGGCGGGGGTCTTGCAACGACATTGGGGTGGTAAATGCCCGGATGTCAAGGATGCTTATCTTATAAATCGTGAGCGTTTATTATTCGAAGATCAAGATGACTGAAATCTTTGGTATTTCGCGTTATAAGCTTCAAATTATGAATCAGGGCGGTTGCGGCTACAATCGCATCGGCGGTTTTGGTTCGTTTCAACCGTTTCAGTTCGATTGTTTTTTCTACAATAGATTCCGATATGGTCAGTATAGTGGCATTGTGGACCACATCGTTCATATATCGCTCCTGTTCACTATCTAAAAAGTAGCCCAGTAACTCAATCTGATTGATAGTAGATAGATGAAAATCTCTGCCACGTAAGCCCCTCCCACGCGAGGTAAGCGCCGGTAGAACAGATCG
>CAZKPE010000518.1:0-1905 GCA_964554545.1 uncultured Lewinella sp. | reverse complement strand
TAGCACCCTTACTAAATGAGAAACTTCATGCCGGTGACATAAGCAAAAAACTAGGCACGTAATCCAATTATTGTTATGTTAACAGAAATTTTCGGGTGTATTCTGAATATACAACTACGAGGAAAGGGCGGGGTAGGCAACGTATAGGGAACACTTCTTGGTCGAGTCACAGAAAGGTTTTCACCATCTCGCTAATAAATGCGTAAGAGCTAATACTCAGTGTACTCTGCTACTTCACCCCCCTGAGGCCTAATGGTCATAGTCTTCATCTACCCCACGCTTTGCGTCTCCTGTCTTCCCGCACACCCAAAAAACACAGTTCCATGCTTCTCCCAGGTGAAGCTTACGCCCCCCAACCCTTCACCCATCCCCCCCGCACCTGCGCCCCGCCGCCCCCCTCACTCAACCCCATACAATACCCCCACCGGCAACACCCGCGTAGCCGACGACCTTCCCACGAAAAACACGATATCGTAGGCCTCCGTCAATCGCTCGGGGCTGAACTCCGACCAGGGTTTCAACGTGCCGACCTTGCGAAAGTGCAACTCCTCCCGAAACCAGTCGGCGTAGGGGGAATTGTCGGCTTCCATTTCCCGCAGGTCGAGATAGAACATAGGTTCGTCGAGGCGATCGAACCAGTATTCGTAGGTGGCCGGGTAGGGAAGTTCGGCGTCCACGGTCTCCTTGACGCCGCTGCGGGAGTGGGTATACTGCCCGTCCGAAAAGGTGAAGCCTACCGCTACGTAATCGGAACCGAGGGCCTCGGACAAGTGACGGCCCATCCGATTCCCCACCTGGGTGACGTGCTCGTTGTGCGCCCAGACGACCACCTTGGGGTTATCCTCTACGGATTGGATCCACCGCACGTTCTCCGCCAGGTAGCTATCGCGCAGGCGTTGCTCCCGGTCCACGAATTGCTCGATCAGGCGGACCATCTGCCGCAGCCAGCGGTCATCCCGTCGGGTCAGGTCGGCCTCTCGGATGGCGGCGTCAATCTGGGGAATCACCCGATCGACAACCTTCAAGTAGCGCTCCGGCAGCGCATACCCCGAACCCTCGTGGCGGTCGAAGCGGATCAGGTCGAGCTTACTTTGCATCGCCCGCATTTCCGAAATGAGGCTGCTGTCGTTGCTGAACCGGCGTGCAAGTATTCGATAAGCCGGGGTGTAGTCCTGCATATCCATTCCCGCGAACCGCGGTCGCTCATCCCCGGGCGCTTGCCGCATGGCCTCGATCAGGTCCACTACCTCTTCCGTTTGCCAGGGCCAGAAGCCGATCTCCCGCAGGTGCGACGGTACCGTACCCTCCCCCCGCTCGATATACTCGTTCACGTTGTAAGAGGCAATGAGCGGACCTTCCAGCACGAAGGTCCCGAAGTCGTGCCGACGGTTCAGGTAGCGGAACAGCCGGTCCTTCAGCGTAAAGATCTCGTGGGACCCGTGGGTGGATTCCCCGAGGCCGACCACGGTGCTCGCCCCTACCATCTCCCCGAAGGCCTCCAGGTCAGCGTGGGGCTGGAAGTCCGCATCCGTGGAGGTGAGGGGGTGCACGTACTGCCGCAACCATTCCAGGCGGGGGTCGCGGGGCCGCATGGGCGAGACAGTCAGGTCTTTTTCAATCCCGTGGGGGTCTACGTAAGCCTCTCCGTCGATGTAGAGTTGCAGGGCATCAAAACTCAGTGCGCCCTTTCCCCGGAATACACCACCGAACGCGATGGATACTGCTTCTTCGGGTATCGGCAGCTCCAGCGATACGGTGGTCCACTGGCCGGGCTCCCCCACCGACTGCTCGTAGGTGTGGGCGAAGGCGACTACCGCTCCCTTTTCGTCATCGGCCCGGGCGAAGTAACCGGCGGTGGCGTACTCAGCGTTCGGGGCTGCACGGACTTTGCCCTCCAGCCGAATC
>CAZKPE010000517.1:0-1911 GCA_964554545.1 uncultured Lewinella sp. | reverse complement strand
GGCCGGGGGGGAAGTAAAAATACCCACTCATGCAAGTAATCAAACGCTCCGGACGCAAAGAAGACGTCTCCTTCGACAAGATCACCGCCCGCATCAAAAAACTGTGCTACGGGCTGGACGAAAACTTCGTCGACCACATCACCGTCTCCAAAAAGGTCATCCAGGGGCTGTACGACGGCGTCACCACCGTGGAACTCGATAACCTGGCCGCGGAGACCGCCGCCTCGATGTCGACCGTCCACCCCGACTACGCCCAGCTGGCGGCGCGCATCGCCATTTCCAACCTCCACAAGGAGACCGATAAGTGCTTCTCGGCCACCATGGAGGGGCTGTACAACTACGTCGACCCCAAAACCGGGGAGGCGGCCGGGCTGATCGGCGACGACACCATGCGGGTCATCCGCGATAACGCGGCCACCCTGGACGCGGCCATCATCTACGACCGCGACTTCGAGTTCGACTACTTCGGTTACAAAACCCTCGAGCGCAGCTACCTGATGCGCCGCGACGGGGCCGTTGTCGAGCGCCCCCAACACATGCTGATGCGCGTGGCCGTCGGTATTCACCAGGAGGACATCGAATCAGCCATCCAGACCTACCAGCTGATGAGCGAGAAGTGGTTCATCCACGCCACGCCGACGCTGTTCAACTCGGGCACGCCGAAGCCGCAGATGTCGAGCTGCTTCCTGCTCAGCATGACTGACGACAGCATCGAGGGCATTTTTGAAACCCTCAGACGCTGCGCCCGCATCTCCCAATCCGCCGGCGGCATCGGACTGAGCATCCACAACATCCGCGCCACGGGCAGCTACATCAAGGGCACCGGCGGCACCTCCAACGGCATCGTACCGATGCTGAAGGTATTCAACGATACGGCCCGCTACGTGGACCAGGGCGGTGGCAAGCGCAAAGGCGCCTTCGCGGTCTACCTCGAACCCTGGCACGCCGATATCTTCGAGTTCCTGGACCTGAAGAAGAACCACGGCAAGGAAGAAATGCGCGCCCGCGACCTCTTCTACGCCCTGTGGATGAACGACCTGTTTATGCAGCGCGTCAAGGACGGGGCCGATTGGAGTCTGTTCGATCCGGGCGAATGCCCCGGGCTGTTCGACGTTCACTCCGGGGAGTTCGAAGCGCTGTACCACCGGTACGAATCGGAGGGTCGGGCGACGAAAGTCGTAAAGGCCCAGGACCTCTGGTTCGCCATCCTCGATAGCCAGATCGAGACCGGTACGCCCTACATCCTCTACAAGGATGCGGCCAATAAGAAGAGCAACCAGCAGAACCTGGGTACCATCCGTAGCTCCAACCTCTGTACCGAGATCATGGAGTACACCAGCGCCGACGAGGTGGCGGTATGCAACCTCGCCAGCCTGGCCCTGCCCAAGTACGTCAGGGAAGACAGCAAGGAGTACGATTTCGACCGGCTGGTGGAGGTCACCCGCGTGGTCACCCGCAACCTGAACAAGGTCATTGACCGGAACTACTACCCGATCGAGCAGGCCCGCAACTCCAACATGAAGCACCGCCCCATCGGGCTGGGCGTGCAGGGGCTGGCCGACGTCTTCCTGATGCTCCGCCTGCCCTTTGACAGCCCCGAGGCGCGTCAACTTAATAAGGATATCTTCGAGGCGATCTACTTCGCGGCCTGTACCGAGTCGATCGCCCTGGCGAAGGAGCACGGCGCTTACGAGAGCTACCCGGGAAGCCCCGCCAGTGAGGGTAACCTCCAGTTCGACCTCTGGGGCGTCACCCCCTCCGACCGCTGGGACTGGGCCGGCCTCAAGGAAGATCTCGCCAAGTACGGCATGCGCAACAGCCTGCTGGTGGCCCCGATGCCGACCGCCTCGACCAGTCAGATCCTGGGCAACAACGAGTGCTTCGAGCCCTACAGCTCCAATATGTACACCC
>CAZKPE010000516.1:0-1917 GCA_964554545.1 uncultured Lewinella sp. | reverse complement strand
CTCATCCCGAATCAGGTCGGGCAGATAAATGGCCGCCGCAATGAGCAACAGAATGGCGGCGGCCGCGGCGGCGTAACGGGGGTACAGCGAGCGGGTGCGGGCGGGGGCGGGACGGGCGCGTTCCAGCATGCGCCCGATGTGTATGCTATGGTCCGCCTCGGGAGCCTGCTGAAGACCGGCGAGTGCGGCGGCGAGTTCCGGGTCAGTGGAGGCCGCCGCTTCCAGTTCCGCTTCCTCGGGGGCGGTGAGCCGGCCGTCGATCCAGCGGCGCAGCAACTCGTGTTCGCGGTGGGGGTCCTTCATTCGGGGGCCGGATTTACGGTGGCGGCTGCCTTTTCCAGGCAAATCTTGAGGTTTCGCCGTCCGTTCTGTAGGTGAGAACGCACGCGCCCCACGCTTAGATGCAGCCGCTCGGCGATGCTGCGGTAGCTCTCCCCTTCCCGGAGGTAAAACAGCCGGATGCAGTTGCGCTGCTCCTCATTCAGCGTTTTGAGGCAGCGGTAGAGCGGTCGGGTATCTTCGGTTTCGGTCACCTCTCCTGATGGATGCCCGAAGAGCTCGGAATGCACACCCAGCTCTCCACTCAATTCGAGGGGGTCCCGCTTTTCGCGCCGCAGTTGCATCAGACAGTAATTCCGCACTACGGATTGTAGCCAAGAGCGAAAGTTGGTCACCTCATGGTCGGGCAGCTTAGTCAACAGTAGCGTGAATACCTCCGCACCCGCGTCCTCCGCCCGCTGCGGCGTACCGAGGTAGCGCAGACACCAGCCGTAGATCAGTTCGGCGTAGCGCTGGTAGAGGGGCAGTAGCCGCTGGGGGCTGGGCCCGGCGCGGAAATGGTGGATGAGTTCGTCGTCCGACACCTCCGCAATATCGCAATTCGCCCCGCCGCGTCAGTAAAATGCGACTTGCAGTCGCGAAAGCAAAAAGCGACTTGCAGTCGCGCAAGCACGATGTGACTTGCAGTCGAGCTAATTCAACATTAAAAATTCAAACAAATAGTATTATTTACAAAAACTTCCCCTATTTTGCTTGCAAAACCACCGACATGCGCCTCACCATCCTCCCCGCTGCCCCCACCCACATTACCTACCGCCTCCACGGCAGCATCCCTAACCTCCCCCTTTCCCGCCTCCACGCCGCCCACCGACTGCGCCGTACGAAAATTCAGTTGGAAATCGACCGGGCCCGCACGGAGGGAGCGCCCGACACGGTCCGCGAGCTCACCGAAGCCCGCGCGCAGAGTGATCACGCACACTACGCCGGCTACGAGCGCCTTCTTCACGATCAGCGGTTTGGTGCTTTCTACCTCGATTCATCCGCGGCTAAGAAAATCATCCTGGACAGCTGGCACCACCTGGCCCGCCGTGCCGGCATCGATCTCTACGCGATCAGCGTGATGGGGAATCACGTGCACGTAATCGCAGCGAGCAACGACCCGGATGCGCTGGTCAACCTGGACCGCATCCTCACCCTACACAAGCGGTTTACCGCTACTGAACTGAATAGGTTACATAATACTCCGGGTCGTAGGGTATGGGCGGAAAAGGAATATAGCCGGATTATTCGCCACGGGGGACTGGAGCCGGCGATCTGGTATGTGCTGAATAATCCGGTGAAGGCGGGGCTGACGGAGGACCCCCTGCGGTGGGAGGGGAACTGGTGGGCACCGGCGCTTTGGGAGGGGTATATTCAGCCGCGGGTGGCGTAGGGGAGTGCGCAACTACAAGTTGCGACTTTCTTTCGCGATCGCAAATCGCGTTTTACTGGTGGCACTGCTTGCGCCTCGCAACTACAAGTTGCGGGCTGCTTTCGCGATTACAAATCGCGTTGTACTGGCGCGGGGTTAACAATGTATTTTTGCAACAATGAATGACCACACCTACGTAGCCATCATGGCCGGCGGCGTCGGCTCCC
>CAZKPE010000515.1:0-1922 GCA_964554545.1 uncultured Lewinella sp. | reverse complement strand
GAGGCGGGGCTGGCCGTGGCTACGGCAATTGCCGCGGGCAAGGCGAAACCGTTTCGCCCCGGCTCGGTGGCTTTCACCGACGGAGCGGACGGAAACGAAGGCGGCGTGGGCATCCTAAGGGCACCGGGCCGCGACGACGAACGGAGCGTGACGGTCATGAAGTATTCCGCCCAGGGGATGGGGCACGGCCACTTCGACAAGCTCTCCTATTCCTTCTACGACGCCACCGGCGAGGTGATCCAGGACTACGGCGCGGCCCGCTGGGTCAACATCGACCAAAAGGGGGGCGGCCGCTACCTGACGGAGAACCAGACCTTTGCCAAACAAAGCATAGCCCACAACACCCTGGTCGTCGACCGGACCTCCCACTACGAAGGGGACATCCGGATCGGCGAACGGTACCACCCAGACCTGTACGCCTTTACTGCGGAGGACAACAAGGTTAAAATGATGAGTGCCATCAGCGAAAATGCCTATCCGGGCCGCCGGCTGCACCGTACGCAGTGGCTGCTGCGCGATCCCGTTTTCGAGCATCCGCTGCTGATCGACCTCTTTCGAGTAAAGGGAGAGCAAGCGGCCCGCTACGAGTTACCGACCTGGTACCAGGGACAGCTGATGGGCACCGACTTCGATTACCACACCAACGACACCCTCGCGGCCATGGGCGACAGCCACGGCTACGAGCACCTGCTGTTGGAGGCGAGCGGGCGGCCGGACTCGACTACGGCTGAGGTGCAGTGGTTCGGCCGCGGCCGCTTCTACACCCAGACCATGGCCGTAGTCGAAGGGGATGAGGTGCTCTTCGTGCGGCCGGGGGCGAACGACCCGGAGTTCAATCTGCGGCGGGACCCCGGCTTCATCCTGCAGCGGGACGGGCAGGCCTCGGCCACCTTCCTTTCCGTACTGGAATCCCACGGGGGGTACAATCCCCGGGTGGAGGTAGCTAACGATCCCTACGGTAGTATCACCGGCTTGGAGTTGCTGCTGGATACGGAGGCGTACACGGCGATTCGCCTCACCCATAATTCGGGTAAGCAGTGGTTACTCCTATTCTCTAATGCGGACGCCGGTGCCGACCAGGAACACCGACTTGAGCTAAACGGGCAAACCCACCAGTGGCGGGGCGTCCATCACCTGATAATCAATGAAAATGCAAGCGAGTAAAGAATTTCTCTTCGGCAACGATCTCGAATGGGAGGAGGTAGGCCCCGGCCTCAAGCGGCAGATCATGGGCTACGACGATAAGATCATGCTGGTCAAGGTCGACTTCCAGCCGGGGGCCGTCGGTCAGCTCCACGAGCATCACCACAGCCAGGTCACCTACGTCGAGAGCGGGGAATTTGAAATGACCATCGGCGACGAGGTGCGCACCCTCCGGGGGGGCGACTCCTACTACATCTCGCCCCACGTCATGCACGGCTGCGTATGTACCAAGGCCGGTGTATTAATTGACGTATTCTCTCCGGTCCGCGAGGACTTTCTCCCCTCAGTACCTACATCATGAAACTTTCCGGACTCCGCTGGTGGGTGGTCGGGCTGATCGCCCTGGCTACCGTCATCAACTACATCGACCGCCAATCGCTCAACGTGCTGTGGCCGGAAATCTCCGTCGATCTCTATCCCGATAAGACGGATGACGAGCGCAAGGAGATTTACGCCCTGATCTCCGTCGTCTTCGTCTTTTCCTACGCCTTCGGGCAGGCGCTGTTCGGTAAGATTTTCGACTGGGTCGGTACGCGGCTGGGCTTCGTCCTGTCTATCGGGGTGTGGTCGGTTGCGACGGCCCTGCATGCGGTAGCCCGGGGGGTACTCAGTTTTGCCATCTTCCGCTCCATCCTCGGCATCGCGGAGGCGGGCAACTGGCCCGGGGCTACGAAGGGCAACGCGGAGTGGTTTCCCACCCGGGAGCGGGCGCTGGCGCA
>CAZKPE010000514.1:0-1923 GCA_964554545.1 uncultured Lewinella sp. | reverse complement strand
GCCATCCGTTCGGCGGTGGGCAGGTCGACGGCCAGGGGCTTTTCGACCATCACGTGGATGCCGCGGGGGGCACAGGCCTCCACCACCGCCAGGTGGGCAAAGGTGGACCCGAAAGCGGCAACGGCTTCCACCTTCTCGGCGGCCAGCAGTGCGGTCAGGGTGGGATAGATGCGCTCCCGGGGGAAGTCCAGGTCGGCGGCCATGCGGTTGACCAGCGCCGTATCCTCTTCGGCGATGCCTACTAGCTCGATGTATTCCCCCAGCGTATCCAGCTGCCGCAGCCAGCCGGCATGGCCGTGGCTCAGACCGGCCACCGCCAGACGAACGGGGCGGTTGGCACCTGCCTGGGCGCTCATGCCATGACCGATCAGACAGATTAGTAGGAGGAAGAGGGAACGGAGCGGCATAAGGCTAAAGGTAGGGGTAAAGTCGCCTTGACCACTAGAATTCAAATCCCGGAAACATCCCCCCGCTCACGGCCCATTCTCCCCCCTCCCGCAGCACGAGTTCGATGACTCCTTCGCCGCGAAAGGCCTCCTCCCGTCCGTCGGGATGCACAACGACGTAGTCGACCCCGAAAAAGCAGACGGCCTGCCCGGGTGGCAACTGCGGCAGCTCTTCCGGTGGCAGATCGATGGTCCCATAGGAGACCGGCACGATGCGTCGGTAGCGCTCGCGCCAGGCGTTCAGGTGGGCCAGTCCCCGCTCCCGGCTCACGGCCTCCTGCCCGAGCCGCATTTGCTCGTTAAGTAGGTCGACGGGAAAGGGCTCATCCAGATTAAACAGCGCCAGCAGGAAGGCCTCGGCCGTAAGCTGGTCGGGTGTGCGTCCGCCCAGTACCACGTCTTCGAAGGTCAGCAGCAGTTGCTGGCCGTCCACCGGTGGGGTTATCTCGTGTTCCAGCAGTCCCTCGGTCAGGTAGCGGTAGTAGCCGAAGGGGGTCAGGGCCTCCGGGCGGTCGGTGAGGATGCCCTTATCCAGGAGGGCGTCCAGCAGGCGCTCGATCTCCCGCTCGGCGATCGCATCTTCCGTCACCTCTTCGGGGGGTAGCAGCGGCAGGTCGCCCAGTAGCTCGCCGACGGTGGTGGTCTCCCCCGCGGCGTGCCGTTCCTCGAAGGCCCGGATGTTGGCGTGAAATTGATCCAGTAGTTCGGGGGGAATGTCGTCGCTGGTCCAGCTCTGACCGCCCATCTCGGCGTCGAAGAGGGCGGTCTTGAGCTGCTTTTCGTAGCGCTCCTCTTCGGACGGCGGGGGCGTCCGGGCGTCCGGGTCGAGGTAAAAGACCTCGCGAAAGAGACTGTTGGTAATGATAGTCGACGACGCTTTGCCGGGATGATATTCGTGTTTGTATTCGACCAAACCGTAGTAGCCCAGTAGCCGCTCGAACAGGCGGGTATCCAAGGCCCAGCCGATGCGTTCGTCGCCATCCAGGCCGATCATGGGAAAGGCACGCTGCATCCGTTGGTGGTAGTAGGCCGTGGGCCGTTCGGTCTTGCCCCTCACCTCCAGCAGGTAGGTCAGGTAGGGCACGAAGCGCTGCAGGATGTCGGCCGCCTCCCCGTAGCCGTCGCCGTAGCCCAGGTAGAAGCGCCGGATATGGTGTAGAAAGAATTGCCGGAAGAACTCGGTGGGAGAAAGCTCCCGCGCTTGCCGCCCCTTCTTCGTCAGGCTGAGGGTGTTGTGGCGCTTTTTCGTCCACCCCAGCAGGTCGAGTTGGTGCTTGACGGTTTGTAGGGGCAGGTAATCGTCTTCCCCCCGCAAACTGCTGTACCCCTTATCGATCATATCGTCCGGCAGGCATCCAGTGGCGTAGTATTCCTTGACGAGCCTACCGGGCAGGTTGCCTTTTGCGGTCAGCTTGATCTCCTTTTCGTCCAGTTCCCCCAGCAGCCGGTCGGCGAAGTAGCACAGCGGCATGGCCAG
>CAZKPE010000513.1:0-1931 GCA_964554545.1 uncultured Lewinella sp. | reverse complement strand
CCCCTACCCCGTCCGCACCGGTAAAGCAAGACGCCACCTGGCACCCCGCAAACTCGGGAGTAGTCCTCCTCCACCCCTACCTCGCGTACCTCTTCGGCCAGATCGACGTCCGACCCGACCCCAAAAAGCCCGCTACCCTTGCCCGAGCCGCTTCTCTGCTACATTACCTGGCTTTCGGCACGGACGACTGCCGGGAATGGGACCTACCACTCACCAAAGTTCTGCTGGGCCTGCACCCCGACGACCTCCTCACCCCGGCCCCCGCCCTGAAAGTGAATGACCAAGAGCAAGCCGATGAGCTCCTCCGTGGCGTGATCGGCCACTGGACAGTCCTGGGCAGCACCAGCATCGACGGACTACGCGGAGGCTTCCTCCAGCACCCCGGCCGGTTGGAACACACACCCACCGGCTGGCGACTCACCGTCGAGCAACGGCCCCACGACCTGCTGCTGGAGCGACTGCCCTGGTCGCTCACCCCCGTCCGGACCCCCTGGATGGATGAACTGCTACACGTCGACTGGGGATGAGGGAACGACTCCGCATCCCGCGCCCCCCGGCACCTGTTCCGCAAGCTCTGCGGAACCCGGAACCCCTCCTACCACGCCGGGAAGCCATCGTTCGTCCCATCACCTCCGCAGCTGCCCCCCCGATCGCTATCGGGGCTATCGGGACGCCCGAATTACTGCCGCCCGCCCCCACCGTAACTCCCCCCGAGACCGAGCCGGAAGCAGCCGCCCAACCCGAGATCCCCGAAGTCGAACTCGCCCTACCCGCCCCCGAGCCCATCGAGGTCGAACTGCTCATCCCCCCGCCGCCGCCCGAACTGGAGACGGAAAGCCAGTCCGGGGCCCGCCGCGCCGCCCGCCAGATGAGCGGGGCCGGTACCGCCAACGCCAGTCTGCCGCCGGCCTCCGACAGCGCCCAGGCCGCCCGCGCCCACGTCGAGGAGCCCGTGGAGGAAACCACCTCCCGCGCCCAGGGTGCCCTCACCGCCGCCCTGAACGAGCAACCCGCCCCCAGCCCCGAGATCGAGCAGCTCTGCGACGACATCCAGGACGCGATCGAGAACCGCCGTCCAGTCGACGAAGACAGCCTGCGCCGCACCGATCCCGAAGCCCAGGCCCAGGCGGTCGGTACCGCCCTGAACGCGGACATCACCTCCGAAAGCGAAGCGGCCGCCGGCGACTACGAAGGGGTGAACGCCCCCCCGGAGGGCAGCCCCGAACAGGTGAGCGCCCCCCTGCCGGATACCCCCACCAGCGTCCCCACCCCCGCGGTGAACGCCGGCCAGGCCGCGCCCCCCGCCGTGCCCGCCGAAGACGTGAGCCTGGAAGCCGACGTCGCCGCGAACCAGAGCCGCATCGAGGAGGCCGGCATGGACAACGAGGTCACCAGCCTGATCGAGACCGGCCCCGTCGCCGACGCCCGCGCCGCGACGGGCGAACTGCAGGAGGTGGCCGCCCGCGACCCCGCCGAGGTACTGCGCGAACAGGAAGAAGCCATCGCCGGCAGCGAAGAGGCCATGCGGGAAGTGGAAAACCGGGCCCTCGCCGCCCTGGAGGCCAGCCGCAGCGGTACGGTCGCCGAGACCTTCAGCGAGCAACTCGCCATGGCCGGCTCGGAAGAGCAGCAACGGGTAGCCGCCGCTACCGCCGCCGAGACGATCTACACCACCGCCCGCGACGCCGTCAACGATCAGCTGGAGCCGATGGTCACCACCGCCATGGAGATGTGGAATACCGGCAAGGATCTGATCGCCACCGCTTTCGACAACGAGCTGCAGGAAGCCAAGCGGATGGTGGATGAGCGCCACGAGGGCATCGACGGGGCCATCGTCTCGATCTGGGACGACGTGGCCGGCCTGCCCGACTACATCACCGACATCTACACCCGCGCCGAGCGCACCTTCGGCCGCGACATCTGCGCCCTGA
>CAZKPE010000512.1:0-1938 GCA_964554545.1 uncultured Lewinella sp. | reverse complement strand
TAGAAGTGCGGGTGACGGATACCGGCCCCGGAATCGCCGAAGCGGATATCCCCCACCTCTTCGATCGCTACCGGAAGGGGGAGGCTTCGGCGAGGGGCGCGAACGCAGGTGCCGGCCTCGGACTGGCCATCGTGAAAAAGATCCTCGAGCTGCACGACCAGCACATCCACATTCAGAGTCGGCTGCGGGAGGGCACCAGTTTTATCTTTCAAATACCGGTACCGAGCCCCTCCGTCGCCCCGGTCTAGCGGACTTGTACCCGGGCGGCAAACGCCCCGTCCGTACTCCGCAGCAAGTAGATGCCCGCCGGTAACGCGCCTACCTGCCACTGGGCCCGGGAAGACTGCATACGTACCGTAGCGACTTGACGGCCGAGGACGGAATAGATCACTATTTCCGTATTGAGGTCGTGTTCCGATGAGGTGATGATCAGTTGCTGGCCCTGCGCCGCGGGATTGGGAAACACGGATAGTGAGCCGGCGACCGCCCGCCGCGGCAGGCTCGTAATCTCCCCCCGGAAAATGGCCCGCGCCCGCTCCACGGCATCTTCCGCCACCCGGGGGCCGATCTTCCGCCCCGGAATGTCATCGATAGGGGGGTGGATGCCGCCCCAGATACGGCTCAGACTGGTTTCGGCGGCCGCGTCGTGGTAGGTCGCCCACTGTAGTACCACATCCTGGCTCGGCCCCTCCTCGAAGACCAGGAATTCATTCTTCTTCGCGACGAACTCGCCCAGTCCGCCGGGAAAATAGGGGGTGCCGGTCAGCCGTTCCAGCGTGGTGGCCGCCGCGCTACTGAAGGTCGAATGCCCCGATACGTAGCCGGCGAAGTTGGGGGTGACGAAGTTGGGCCGCTGGTAGGGTTCCCAGAGTACGGGGTCGATCCAGCCGACGCCGGCGCGGTCGGTTTCGGGGTCATCGATGGCCACATTGCCTTTCCAGGCCCGCGCCTTCAGCACCGTGAAGCCACTGCTAAGGTAAACGGTATCCCCCGCCTCGAAGGGGGTGATGAGCGGCGGGTCGGGCCGGATACCCAGGGGGTCTATGCCAAACACGCCATCATCATTCGGCCGCCCCAGGCTCAGGTACCGGATGACCGTGATGGGCCGGGCGTAGTCGTACTTCCCCTTGATGCTCCAGGCGGTCACCGCCGCGTCGTGCATGGTACCGCCCAGGGTCAGGTAGGCCTTCACGTCATACTCCAGGGCGGGCAATTCTTCCGTTTCCCCCCAGAGCCGGCGCTCGAAAAGGGGGTGGTCCATCGCTTTATTGAAAATGGTGAACCAGTGGCCGGGCGGGGTTTCCGAGGCGGGCCCGTCGGCCCAGAACTCGGCCAGCACCCGGGTGTAATCGCCGCGGGGGACGAAATTATCGGCGTAGGGCTGGCCGGTGACGGGGTTGCGGGGGCGGCCGTCGCCGGGCTGTCCACCGTCCAGCTCATCGTAAAAGGTGCGGTACTCGGCGGGCGTGGTGGGTAGGGGCGTGGTACGATTGCCGCGGGCACCCGGACTGATGTTCCACAGTACACCGTCGGAGGGGTCGAGGTGGCTGGACCACTTCAGCACCAGCTCGAAATTCCAGCGGAAGAAATTGAGCTCGGCCGTATCGCTTTCCTGCCAGTAGGGGGGCGGGCCGGGGTCGAGGTAGACGGGGCTGTTGCCGTAGATCGGATTGCTGGCGCTCGGTGACGATTTCACCTCATCCGGAATCGCGAAGGGCGTAACCCGCCCCCAACTGGCCCCCAGGAAGGTTGGAATGGACGAAATGGGGTTGCCCGACTGGTCGATCACCGTGCCGGGAAAGGCCAGTTGCTGCCAGCGATTCACGTCCTGGATGCCGAAGAGACTGAAGGGGCGGTCGATCTCCAGGGGTAGATTGACGGGGTCAGGGTAGTCGACGTTCTCGTAGTCCAGGGCTTCGTTGGAGCCATCGTTGCGCC
>CAZKPE010000511.1:0-1938 GCA_964554545.1 uncultured Lewinella sp. | reverse complement strand
TCAGCCGCACCAACCGGACGCTGGGGGAGGTGAAGAGCCAGGGCAACATCGTCAGCTTCCCCAACCTGAAGGGGGCTACCGACGAAGCAATCGGGCTATTCAGTAATCCGGAGGCGAAGGAGGTCATCCTGATGGAACCCTATGAGGCCTACGTGCGGCGCTTTAACGAGGCCGTGGCCGAACTGATCGCGTTGGTGCCTTCCCCCGGCCACGTCGACGGGCTGTTCAGCGAGGAGGAGGAGCTGAAGTTCGTACAGGCCTTCCGCAAGCTCATCCGGGTCGATAACGTCCTTTCGGGTTTTTCCGAGTTCCGGGAGGAGCACGTCGATCTCGAACCCCAGACCTTCGCCGACTACAAGAGCAAATACCTCGACATCCGCGACAAGGTGAGGAGCGAGAGCCAGCGTAATAAGGTCAGCATCCTGAATGACGTGGACTTCGAGGTCGAGCTCATTCACCGCGACCAGATCAACGTCACCTACATCATCCGGCTCCTGGCCGAGTTTCACGCCGCCGATGAAGAGGATAAGGCCGTCCACCGGCAGGAGATCGCCACCCGCCTGAATAATGAGGTACAACTGCGCAGCAAGCGGGAACTGATCGAAAAATTCATCGACCGGGAGCTACCCCACATCCGCCGCACGGAGGATGTAGAGCAAGAATTTAACAACTTTTGGAGCGCCGAGCGACAGCGGGCGGTGGTCAGCCTCTCGGAACAGGAAAATCTACGCCACGCCGGCTTGCAGGCGCTCATTGACGCTACCTTGTTCAATGGCCGGGAACCCAGTCAGGCCGAGTTGCAGGAGATCATGGTCGTGCAACCCGGCATTCTGCAGCGGCGCACCGTGCTGGAGCGTATACAGCGGAAACTGGCGGAGATGCTGGAGCGGTTCGAGGATTAGATCCCATTCTAGCCCCCCAAACATTGCAGCCCCCCCTACGTAATAAGGAGATAACCTACCCAAACATGATGGTTCGCCTACACCTGCTGCTCGCCGGTCTGCTACTTATGTGGTCTACCGCCACCGCCCAACTCACCCCCACCACCGACCCCGACCCCCCCGAAAAAGTCTACCGCGTCAAACCCCTGCCCGAACTGGCCGCCTCCGCCGTCGGGCTCGGAGCCACGATCTATGCCTTCCAGAAGATCAACGATAAGGAGCGTTTCGACGTCACGACCTACGACCGCGATGACGTACCCGGCTACGACCGCTGGGCCTTCCCCGAAAGTATCGAGCGGGCGGAGCAGGCCAGCGGCTCCAGCGATATCGGGTTTTACGCCGGCATCGGACTGCCCTTCTTCCTCTTCGTAGACCGGGAGATCCGCTAGGACTGGTTCGACATCACGACCATGTACCTCCAGGCGCAGGCGGCGAACGGTCTCCTCTACGCGGTTTCCCCCCTGGGGCCCCTGTTCATCGACCGCGCCCGGCCCAATGTGTACTATACCGAGCAGTTTTTGGAGAACGGCGGCGATGGCACGGCGGAGGGCGGCGATTTGAATGGCTTCTTCAGTGGCCACGTCAGCACTACCGCTACGGGCACCTTCTTCGCGGCTAAGGTGCTCTCTGATTACCATCCCGAATGGAGTGGCGGAAAGCGCGCGCTGTTGTTCGGTGCGGCCAGTCTGCCCGCGGTCTACGTGTCCGTACAGCGGGTGCGGGCCCTCAAGCACTTTCCCTCGGATACCGTGGTCGGCTTCATTGTGGGGGCGGCCGTCGGGGTACTTACCCCCCACTTCCATAAGCGGTGGCGGGAGAAGCATCGCTCCTCACTGGGCTTGAGTGGCTCGTTTACGGGGGAGGCCGGGGGGCTGGGGCTGAGTTTGACGTTTTAGGAAAACGTCCACCCCCCGTAAAAGTCCTGTAGCGGAATTCGGATATCAAGCGTCCGCAATTCTACTTCCTGCTGCAGTTCGAAGTAGTTGCCGATACGCCA
>CAZKPE010000510.1:0-1939 GCA_964554545.1 uncultured Lewinella sp. | reverse complement strand
TCTGCCTGCCGCTCGACGACCACTACTGGCGCCGCCGACCCTCCGTACCTACCTTTAGCCAGGCGGTATGAGCACCACGACCTGCGCCCACTGTGGCGACCCCAGCAACGGCCCCTTTTGCTGCGCGGGCTGCCGGACAGTGTACACGCTACTGCACGAGCACGGGCTGGGCGACTTCTACACCCTCGACGAAAAGGCGGGCCGGAGCCAGCGCACGGCCGTCGTGCAGGACTACGACTGGCTGGAGGTCGACGAGCTCGCCCGCCGGCTGCTGAGCTACCACGACGAGGAGCGCCGGGTCGTGCGGCTGGAACTACCGGCCATTCACTGCATCTCCTGCGTGTGGTTGCTGGAGCGACTGCCGAGGTTCCTGCCGGGGGTGCGCTCCTGTACCCTGGACGTAACCCGCAAGGTGGCCACCATCGACTTCGACCCCCGGCGGCTTAAGCTGGCCGAGCTGGCGCGCACCCTGGCTGGATTCGGTTATCCCCCCCGCATCCACGGGGAACAGAAAGAGCGGGAATCAACGACCGATCGCTCACTGCTGTATCGCATCGCGGTGGCGGGCTTTTGTTTTGGCAACATTATGCTGCTCAGCTTCCCGGAGTACCTGGGATTGGGCGGGGACGCAGGTGCAAGGTTAATTGGAAACGGAATCGGCATCCTGCTCCTCGGGCTGAGCATCCCCGTGCTGTTCTACGCCGGCACCGACTTCTTCCGGGATGCCTGGCGGGGGCTACGGGCCGGGCGGGTAACGATCGACGTCCCCATCGCCATCGGGATGCTGGCCCTGACGCTGCGGTCGGTCTACGAGATCGTAAGCCAGACCGGAGCGGGCTACCTGGATAGCCTAGCGGGGCTGGTGTTCTTCCTGCTGCTGGGTCGCTGGTTTCAGGGCTACACCTTCGCCCGACTGCGCTTCGACCGCGACTACCACGATTACTTTCCCCTGGGGGCGTACCGGGTGGGGGCGGACGGGGTGCCGGAAGCGGTGGCCTCTCAGTCGCTGGGGGAAGGCGACCGCATCCTGGTGAAGCCGGGGCAGCTCATTCCCACCGACGGCACGCTCGGCGGGGAGCAAGCGCGGGAAATTGACTACAGCTTCGTCACCGGGGAAGCCGAACCCCAGCGGGTGGAAGTGGGGGCGGCCGTATTCGCCGGGGGGCGGGCAACGGAACGGGCCCTGCACCTGACCGTCAGCCGGCCCGCCGATCAGAGCTACCTGCTGCAGCTGTGGCAGGGGCAGGGGCGGCAGAGCGAACGGGCCGTACAGCCCGCCGAGGGACTGGTGCGGGTCTTTACGGCCGTCATCCTTCTCGTTGCCGGACTGACCTTCGCCTACTGGTACCGGCTGGACGTCGCCACCGCCTACCGGGCGGCCACGGCGGTGCTCATCATTGCCTGCCCCTGTGCCCTGGCCCTGGCCACCCCCTTTGCCTACGGTACCCTGCAGCGGCTGCTGGGCCGATCGGGCTACTACCTGCGCAGTGCCGCCGTCATCGAGCGGCTGGCGGGGGTGAGCAGCTTCGTCTTCGATAAGACCGGCACCCTGATGGGGCGGGAAGCCAGTGGCCGCTTCACCTCCTCGGCCGACGCGGACACCCTCGGGGTGCTGCTGGGTATGGCCAGCCAATCGGCCCACCCCCGTAGCGGGGCCCTCTGCGATACCCTCGTCGCCAGTGGCGTGCGGGCGGCGGCGGTGGCCGGCATTCACGAAAGTCCGGGCGGGGGCATCCACGCCGAACACGCCGGGCGGCGCTACCGGATAGGCCAGCGGGCCTTCTGCGGGCTCGGGGCCGCTGACGGGGCAACCTATGCCGTGGCCGACGGGCGGGAAGTGGCCGTACTCCATCCCCCCGGGCCCGAGCTACGGGCCGGCGTGGTGGACATGCTCTACGACTTATCCGAACGGGGCGACGCCTACCTGCTTTCCGGGGAC
>CAZKPE010000509.1:0-1939 GCA_964554545.1 uncultured Lewinella sp. | reverse complement strand
CGGGGCTTTCCCGGCATGGCCCATACGGGTGCCGCCCGCGCCGGGGTGGAAAACCTGACCAAAAGCCTGGCCCAGGAGTGGGCGCGGTACAACGTCCGCATCAACTCGGTAGCCCCCGGCACCATCATCTCTTCCGGCCTGGATACCTACGCCGAACCGGTACGTGCCCTACTCGACCGGATGAAGGAAGACAACCTGATGCGCCGCCACGGGACGGTGGAAGAAGTGGCGAATGCGGTCCTGTTTTTCGCGAGTCCGCTTTCGAGCTACACCAGTGGCACCACCCTCTACGTGGATGGGATGGACCATTTACACGGGGATCGGATGCGGCTGGTAGATATGGCGCGGTAGCAAATCCGTGAAAATCCGTGCCCCAATCGATTTAATCCGTGGTGAATGACCTACCGAGTAGAAAACAGAATAGCCACCCTCTCCTTCGACCGCCCCGAGCGAGCCAACGCCCTCGATCTGGAAGCTTGGCATGCCCTGCGCGATAACCTGCAGCGGGCCGATACCAACCCGGAGGTGCATGTCGTCGTACTTAACGGCAAGGGGAAGCACTTCTGCGCGGGTATCGATTTGAGCGTACTGCAGGGGCTGCCGCAACTCTTAGCGCAGGGCGCGGGCGCGGGTGCAAAGAAGGCCCGGTTAATTGAATTTATCCAGGATCTACAGGACTGTATCACCGCCATCGAGCATTGTAGCAAGCCCGTCATCGCCGCCATTCACGGAAGCTGCATCGGGGGTGGGGTAGACATCATCACGGCCTGCGATTTGCGCTACTGTACCCGGAAGGCGACCTTTTCGGTGAAGGAAGTGGACCTGGGCATCGTCGCCGACCTGGGGACCCTACAGCGACTGCCGCGCATCGTTTCCCCGGCTGTCGCCGCCGAACTGGCCTTCACCGGCCGCAACTTCGACGGGAAGGAGGCCGCCGCCATCGGACTGGTCAACGAAGCACTGAGCGGGGAAGGGCAGCTGACCTACCGCGTCGATCAGGTAGCCGCCGCCATCGCCGCCAAGCCTCCGCGGATCACCGCCGGAATTAAACGGACCCTATTGCACCAGCGCTACGCCGCCCTACAGGAGAGCCTGGACTACGTAGCGGACTACAGTGCCACCTTAATGCTGGGTGGTAATAAATAAAAGCGTACCTTTGCGCCGCGAGCCGGGACCCTTTGCTTCCGCCGATCCACGCCTCGCCCCCGTCACGCTAATCCGGACGGTCAACACATTCGGAACGGAAGCTCTTTACCTCAGCGCCCCGAGCCCCTTTGCGGGTGGCGCGCCGCTCCCTTGATTGGGAGCCCCTCAATTTTATACCAACTTGGATAGAAATCGTTCCTCCCGCTCCGGCAAAGGCCGTGGCCCCCGTAAGTTTAATCGCGATCGCCGTGGCAGTGGTGGCGGCCGCAGCAACCACAACTACATCCCCCTCCCCGCCGAACAGATGGTACACGAGGGCGTGCCCCTGAAGTCGGTAGAATACACCGCCGAGACGAAGTTTGCCGACTGGCCGCTGGAGGCTCAGCTCAAGCAGGCCATTAAGGCGGCCGGCTGGTCCGACCCCACCGAAATTCAGGAAAAGACCTTCGAGCACATCAATGCCCTGAAGGACGTGATGGGCATCGCCACCACGGGTACGGGTAAGACCGGCGCCTTCCTCATCCCCCTCATCGACGCCCTGCTGCGGAGCGATCAGCCCTTCCAGACCCTGGTGCTGGCCCCGACCCGCGAACTGGCCCTGCAGATCGAGCAAGAATTCCGTACCCTGACCAAGGGTATGAAATTCAACGCCATCACCCTCATCGGTGGTCGCAACATCAATACCGACATCGCCAATCTGCGCAAACGGAGCTACCACCTGGTCGTGGCCACCCCCGGACGCCTCAAGGACCTTTACCAGCAGGGCAAGATCGACCTGCAGGAAGCCAGCGTG
>CAZKPE010000508.1:0-1940 GCA_964554545.1 uncultured Lewinella sp. | reverse complement strand
TGCAACTTCACCTCCGGCCGCGTATCCTCCTCGAACCAGCTCGCGCTACCGTAGCGGCTACTGTAGCGCTGATCGTCGATCGCCAGCAGGGTGAGGGTGGGGGAGGACTGGCCGGCAACCTCCTGCAGCAGCGCTACGTCGGCCCGGTAGAGGCTGCGGCCGTGGGTGCCCACGATGAGGTCCTTTTCGTGCTCCTGCACTACCACGTCATGTACCGCCACGGCGGGCAGCTCGGTGACAGCGGTGAAGGTGGCTCCCGTGTCCATGCTGACGTATAGCCCGTGGTCGGTACCGACGTAGAGCAGGGCCGGGTTCGTCGGGTCCTCTTTAATGACATTGACGGGCTCGGCGGGCAGATCGCCACCGATGGCCGTCCAGGTATCGCCGCGGTCCGTACTGCGGTAGAGGTAGCTGGCGAAGTCGTCGTCCCGGTAGCCGTTCAAGCTGAGGTAGACCACGCTTTCGTCTTCGTGGCCGGCCTCCAAACGGCTGACCCAAAGGTTTTCGGGGAAGCCGGTCAGCTTCGTCCAGCTCTCGCCTCCATCCGTGCTGCGGTGGACCAGCCCGTCGTCGCTGCCCACGTAGAGCAGGCCGAAGCGCTGGGGGCTCTCCGTAATGGTGGTCAGGGTACCGTAAGCGACGTCCCCGGCCCGGCCGCCGCGGGTCAGGTCGGGGCCCATTGTCTCGAAGTCATCGCCGCGATTGAAGCTACGGTGAACGTGATTGGAGCCTATGTAGAAGATATCCGGCTGGTGGGGGCTAACCAGGATCGGCGTCTGCCAGTTCCAGCGGTAGGGGCGCTGCCCGAGCTCGTGCTTGGGGGTGATGAAGTTGCGACTGCCCTCCTTGGGATTGAGCCGGAAGTAGTTGCCGAACTGGAAGCCGACGTACACCGTCTCATTATCGCGGGGGTCGACCTCCACCTGCATCCCGTCGCCACCGAAAAGCGCCTCGTAGGGGTACTTTCCGCTCTGCTGCCAGCCCCGGCTCGCTTCGTAATCGTGGGGGCCGCGCCAGGTACCGTTATCCTGCAATCCGCCGTAGACCCGGTAGCCGTCTTCGTGGTTATCGACCGCCACGGCGTAGAACTGGCCCAGCGGCGGCACGTTGGCCTTCAGCCAGCTCTGGCCACCATTGTAGCTGATATTGATGCCGCCGTCGTTGCCGTTGATGAGGTGACCGGGGTCGTCGGGGTTGATCCACATGTAGTGGTGGTCGGCGTGGACGTTGTCGCCATTGGCCCCGGACCAGTTCTTCCCCCCGTCGGTACTTTTAATGATCGGCACGCCCATGGCGTAGACCGTAGTTGGGTCTTCGGGGTGGACGGCGATCTGGCCGAAGTAGTAGCCGTAGCTGTAGTACACCCCGTCCAGGTAACCTTCGTGGGTACGCCGCCACTTGTTGCCATCCGAGCTGTGGTACAGTTCGAAGCCCTTCACCTCCACGTCGAATAGCTGGCTGTTGGCGTCTTCCAGGTACTCGACCAGTTGCAGGGGATTGATCTCCCCGCTTTCCACCCGCCTTTTCAGCGTTTTGCCGTCCAGCTCCCGGGGGAAGCCATTCTGGCGCAGGAAGTCATCGAGCAGGTAGGTTTCCAGCCGGAGCAGTTCGTCTTTGGGCATATTGCGCAGGCGGTTCTTGGTCAGGCTTTCCTCCTCTTCCTCCCCGTCCTTTTTCCGCTCGAAGTAGTTGTCGATGCTGGCGTAAAGGTGCCGCTTGCCGGCCCGGTCGTAGCTCACGGCCAGTCCGATCCGGCCCGCCCCCGTTCCGGTGGGGAAACCACTTTCGGGGGTGCTCAGCAAGCTCCAGTTCTTCCCCCCGTCGCGGCTGTGGTAGATGCCCGAGCCGGGGCCGCTCTCCGTGAAGTCCCAGGCCTTGCGCTCCCGCTGCCAGGTGGCGGCGTAGAGTTCGTCGGGTTTGCGGGGGTCGCGTACGAGGTC
>CAZKPE010000507.1:0-1949 GCA_964554545.1 uncultured Lewinella sp. | reverse complement strand
ATGAGGTGCCCAGTTCCAAGGGGGGTAAATCTACGACGGCACCCCGAATCGCCGCGGCCTACTCTTGCCCGATTTCGAAGGGCGTGACCGGCAAACCAGCTTTGCTGAAGAGATTGGCATCATCCGGATTATCGAACCACGCATAGCGCACCCGCACAATGTCGGTCCCGGCGGGATTCACGACGCGAAGGGTGTTATTTGCTTCGTCTAGGGTCCCGACCGCCCAGTGCCAGTTTCCTTCCTCATCCTGCACCGTCAGGCTTTTGACGATAGGGTAGCGCTCGTTTTCCGCCAGTTTGACCATCAACCCTTCCCCGACCTCCGCGAACTCCAGTTCAGCTAAATCGTCTTGGATGTTAATATTACTGACCCGCGGACTACTGGCCTGTACCTCCTGACCATAGATGTCGCGGCGGGCGTGAAGAGACAGCCGGCGGCCGACCTCCCACTTGTTCCGGGGGTGAATGTCGTCAGCCTCCCCGATATCGGTGATAACGGCCTGCCCCGTCATCGGCAGGTCGGTAGCGGCCGTTTGCGAGGCGCGCAAGATCGCCCAACCCGGGGCATTCGGCTGAGCGGGTGGGTCCCGGAAATTGGCCAACTGCACCCAGTAGAAGGGCAGCTCCTCGTTGTCGAACCGATCCCGCCAGAAAGTGACCAGGGTGCGCATGAGCCCGGCATACGCTTGGGCGTCTCCCGCCCCCGCGTTACTCTCGCCCTGGTACCACAGTACGCCGGAGAGCGGCCAGTCGCGCAGCGGGGCGATCATTGCGTTGTACAGCAAGGTTGGAACCTGGTTCGGTTGCCCCTGCCCAACGGTGAACTCGCCGATCCGGTAGTGATAGGTACCCGCCAGCGGCACCTTCCCTGCCTCGGTAGCCAGATACATCTGCTCCGGGGTACTCATAAAGCCGCCCCCGCCGGTAGCGTCGAATACGCGAATGGCGAGACTGTTGGTGCCCGGTCGCAAAACGGTGGCTGGCACCCGATATTCCCGTTGCTTACTGTAGGCATTCGGCGTTTCGCCGACGGGCTGACCGTTGATGTAGGTCCAGTCCCCGTCATCGATGGCACCCAGATAAAGCGTGGCATCCCCCGCCGCCTGTTCCGGGCTCAGTTTGAACGTACGGCGGTAGTAGAAAATACCGTCGACGTTCTCATATCCCTTCGATTCCCAGGCCCCGGGAACTTCGACGGTCGCCCACCCGGAAAGGTCGACGCGATCATCCAGATAGCCCAGCTCCTGTCCACGGTCCTCCGCAGACGGCTCCTGCCCGGGAAATTCTTGCCGGAAGAAATCCCGTACCCGTGCCGCCATCCTTTCGCTTCGGGTATGGTGCTCGTCGCGGGCACCCAGGCTTTCCTCACCCAGCACTTCAGCGCTCAGCCAGGGCTCGATCCGGCTGCCGCCCCAACTGGAGTGTACCAAGCCGATGGGGATATCCACTCCGCTTTCCCGCAGATAGTGCGCGAAATAGCTGCCCACCCCACTGAAGTCGGCGATCTCGTGGGCGTAGCCCGGTTTCCACGTTTCGGCGAGCTTCAGGTGTTCAAGGGGCCGTTCACCGGTAGTCTTCTCAACCAACAGCTGCCGGATCAGGGGGTCGGCGATGGCGCGGGCGCGGGTGCTGTCCGGGTCAGATTGGACAAGCCGCCATTCCATATTGCTTTGCCCGGAAAGGAGGTAGACGTCCCCGAAGTAGATGTCCTGAAGCTCGAAGGTCGACCGGCCGTCCGTCACCAACAGCGTATGCGGCCCCCCGGCGGGCTGGGGCGGTAACTCCACGGACCACTTTCCATCCCGATCCGCCCGGGTACGGACCTCCGTTTCGTTTAACCGGACGGTGACCCGGCGGTTGCGTTTGGTCCAGCCCCAGAGCGGGTGATCCGTTTGCCGCTGGAGGACGGCGTGGTCGGTGAAGGCTTCGAAGAGGTGGAGGTCTTGGCTG
>CAZKPE010000506.1:0-1957 GCA_964554545.1 uncultured Lewinella sp. | reverse complement strand
GGTGAGTTGAAGTTGGTCGGGTTCTATGAATGAAGCCCCGGCTGCGTGGGCGCACTCGTTGTGTGCAAAGGGTATTAGATACCATACCGATCAAAGTTCTATCAACGCTTTATCAAGAAGCTAATCCTAATAAGGTGCTGAAACCACTAGTAAAATAATTGAGCACTTAATTTTTAAAGTGTCTATTTGGGTCAGAAAAATTATTATCTTCGTTGAAAATTTACTGCTGTGAAGTTGAATTCAAATTCTCGGGATAAGTATGAGAAATTCTTTATATCAAGAATTGAAGAAATTCAAAAAATTGTACAAACTGATATCGATAAAAATCGGGAGTCATGGATGGCTCAAATTGCCGGTCAGCATCATACCACTGAAAGTAGAGATGTCGTCGCTACTAAACCGTTTGTATCTTATCCAGGTAAGCCAACTATTGAAGTAAATGATAAAGAAACAGTTGTTACGTTTCATACTCCAGTACTTTCTTTTTTCAACGATCGTTACGATGAGGAGTGGCATAACAGTGAAAGTCTAGGTAAACTGAAGTCCAATTCGTCCGAGAGTTATACCGCCTCGTACGCTGTTTGGTATTCGTTAAAGTACGATAAGACCAAAGATGAGTTCACAATTGACTCACAAAATACGCGTCCACTTTATAATGTTGGGTACGATAAACCGGGACATACATACTGGGGTAACTATGTAGGCTTGCACAGTTGATTAGGTGAGATAGCAAAATCTAGCGAATCATTACCCGAAGACTGTCTTGCCACTCAACCAACAATTGTAGCAGTCAATCGATCAATCATTCATGCAAAATGTTGTCAAATTTCTTTAGAATAAACATGCCATACTGTGTTGATATTGATGAGAATGGATGTATAGCATGCCTAAATAGAGAACTTCAACCACTAGGGTATAACCAGGTGATTGATAAATCTAGCAGATTTAATCACGTTCCCATCTACACTAAGTATAAATATGTGAGAATTGAAAATTTAATTAAACTAGGTGAAGATGGGGGATACATTATGCGAAATCAGAAAGGAGAGGTAGTCAGAATATATTTATATGGAGACAGCACTAATCCAACTAACTATCCTGGAAAGAAAAAATTATGGGCCAATTATTCCGCTAAATTAGAGTATCTCAGTAAGCTCAAAGTTAAGTTGAGAGCAGACCTTTAAGATAATCCAGAATTACAGAATAAAGCTGTGAATTATTTGAATAGAGACAAACCGAACGTTATTCTTATAGCATTTGCTGATGATGGCTATGGGCAGAAGTATGCTGATCGAATAGAGAAACAGTTTATGCCAGTGTTTGCGGATATAGCTGAAGATCAGAGCGTATCTCCTCAGGAAGTTGGATTGGGGGCGGATTGGGAGGTAATTCTGGTCGAGATTTATGCTTCTCTTTCTTTCGTCAAAGATGCTTATGACAACTTCGAAGCTTACAAAGAATTTTTTAAGAAGTTGCATGACCGTATAAGCAGAGTTAGAGATGCTGCCTCAGATGAAATAGAACGAATTAATTATAATACAGCTTTAAGTTTAGTCATAGGCAGGTTGGCGCATTCAAATGTAGAAATCGACACTATAAAAGTACATTCTGTCAATGTAATACCTATCACCGGAGGTATGTACCACAGGATAGATAGTAGTCCGGACGGTTACACTTCTACCGAGTTTTCTCAACAAGATTTTAATATTGTTCTACAAGTGAACGAGCACATCTGGATTAACTCAATAGTAGAAAGTAACGGGCATATGCCTTACTTCAAGATTTCCCATAGTATACACATGCATTCCGATTTTCAAGAGCTGTAATCAGAGCCATTAAATCTAAAAATGCACACAACACCGCGCCCAGCGTCAACCGGGGCTGGTGTGATTAAGGTTAATGAGTGCTATTATTGTCCGGGTTCGTCGCGTCGGCAATGGCCCGAAAGCTCCCTACG
>CAZKPE010000505.1:0-1963 GCA_964554545.1 uncultured Lewinella sp. | reverse complement strand
ACGATGCCGTTGAGCACCGCCACCCCGAAGAGCGCGATGAAGCCGATGCCCGCCGAGATGCTGAAGGGCATCCCCCGCAACTCCAGGGCCCAGATACCCCCGATGGCCGATAGCGGAATGGCCACGAAGATGAGCGCCGCCTGGGAAAAGCTGCCGAAGGTGAAGTAGAGCAGGATGAAAATAAGCGCCAGCGCCAGCGGTACCACCACGGACAGCCGCGCCGAGGCAGCCTGCAAATTCTCGAACTGCCCCCCGTAGGTGAGGTAGTAGCCGGCGGGAAGCGATAGCCCCTCGGAAAGGGCCGACTGAATATTGCCGACCAGCGTCTCAACGTCGGTACCCCCTACGTTGACGCCGATAACGATGTAGCGGTTGGTATTGTCGCGACTGATGCGCAAGGGGGCTTCCTGCAAGCGTACGTCGGCTACCTCGCTCAGGGGTACCTGTCCGCCGCCCGGCAGGGGGACGTAGAGTTCAGCCACGCTGCTGATGTCCGTGCGATCCGACTCCCTCAGGCGCACGGTGAGGGCGTAGCGGCGGTCGCCTTCGTAGATGGTCCCCGCCCGGGCCCCGGCGAAAGCTGCTTCCACGATGAGGTTGAGGTCGCGGACGTTGAGGCCGTACTGGGCCATCTTTTCGGGCCGGTAGTCGATGACGATCTGCGGCATGCCGTCCGTGGGTTCGACGGTAACGGAGCCGACGCCCGCCAGCCCGCCGATAATGCCCTCGGCAGCTCGAGCGCGGTCGAGCAGCACGTCGAGGTCATCGCCGTATAGCTTGACGGCAATGTCGGCTTTCACCCCCGTCATCAGCTCGTTGAAGCGTAGCTGGATGGGCTGGGAAAATTCCAGTCCGACGCCGGGGAAGACCTCCAGCGATTCCTCCAGGGCGGCAAACATGCCCTCCCGCGTTCGGGCGGTGGTCCACTCGTCGCGGGGGGCCATGACCAGGGTGATGTCGCCCACTTCGACGGGCATGGGGTCGGTGGGGATTTCGGCGGAGCCTACGTTAGTCACGATGTCCTTAATTTCGGGGATGTCGGCAAGCAATTTCTTCTGGATACGGGCGGCCATGTCGACGCTCTGGCTCAGGGAGGTTCCGGCGGGTAGGATCTGCTGCATGGCCAGGTCCCCCTCCTCCAGGGTGGGAATGAACTCGCCCCCCATGCGGCTGAAAACCCACAGGCTTACGGCGAAGAGCGCCACGGTGGCGACCACGAAGACGACCTTCAGCCGCAGGGCCAGCCGGAGTACGGGGGTATAGAGCCTATAAAGGAACTCCATGATGCGGTCGGCCAGGGTCCGCTTACTGACCACCCGTTTGTTCAGCACCAGGGCGGCCATCATGGGTACGTAGGTGAGTGACAGGATGAGCGCCCCGGTGATGGCCAGCATCACGGTCTGGGCCATGGGTCGGAACATCTTCCCCTCGATACCGACCAGGGCCAGGATGGGGATGTAAACCATGAGGATGATGATCTCGCCGAAGGCGGCGGAGGAGCGGATCTGGATGGCGGAGCGGGTGACTTCGGCGTCCATTTCGGCAGCCGAGAGTTCCCGGCCGGCGAAGCGGCTGTGTAGCCGATGCACGATACTCTCCACGATTATCACCGCCCCATCCACGATCAGCCCGAAGTCGATGGCCCCCAGGCTCATCAGATTGGCCGAGATGCCCAGCACGTTCATCATGGACACGGCAAAGAGCATCGCCAGCGGGATCACGGAGGCCACGATCAGGCTGGCCCGCCAGTTGCCCAGCAACAGCACCAGCACGAAGACCACGATCAGCCCGCCCTCGATCAGGTTGGTCCGTACCGTACCGATGGCCGTGCTCACGAGCTTGTCACGTACCAGGTAGGGCTCGATGCGCACCCCCTCGGGCAGGGAAGCCTGAATCTGCTCGACCCGCTCCCGCACCCGCTCGGTGACCGCGGCGGAGTTAGCGCCCCGCAGCATCATGACCC
>CAZKPE010000504.1:0-1985 GCA_964554545.1 uncultured Lewinella sp. | reverse complement strand
ACCAGCGGTGCTCCAGCCGGATGCGGTGGTAAAGCATCAGGCGGGCCAGGGGCTGGGCGAATTGGTACTCGTGCCAGATCCGCCACTCGGGCACGGCCCCGCGTTCGTTCTCCCCGATCTCGTTGGTGTTGAAGTTGACGCGTAGCACCCCGCCGAGACTCGCCCGGAAGTATTTGGAGTAGAGGTAGCTGATCGCGTGGCGGTTGTAGAGCTGGGCGACCTGGCCGGCAAAGGGGGTGGTCTTCGTCTCCTGGAAACGGAAGTGGGTCTGGGCGATCCAGAAGAAGCGGTCCGTCAGCCGGATATTGCCGTAGGTGTTGATCCAGAACAGGGTCAGGGGCTCCTTAAATTCGGCCTCCGGCGGATTTTCGGGGGCCTGACCGTAGGCCGGACTCCCGAGCAGAAGCGCGATCGCCAGTGCCATCCCCCGCCAGCAGTATGTGTACCGTTCGCTCTTCATCGGTTTACTGTTGTAGGGGTAGGCGCAGCAGGTTCAGGACGGCGCGGGGGTCTTCGGTACCCTTCAACTGATCTTCCAGGTCGTCGGTTTCGGCCGTGCGCAACTCCGTCATGCGGGTATGGAGGGTATCGAATTGCCGGTTCAGACGGTCGGTCTCTTCGCAGCTCAGGGTCGGTGAGACCTGGCCGATCAGGTAGGGCAATGCGATTTCCGTGTAGGCTTCGGTGATCCGCCGTTTGATGCGCTCTTCCATGACGGTGGCGGTGAAGTTGTTCCACACCTGGTCGGTATACAGTGCTTCGATTTCCCGCCGCCGCTCGGGCTGGGCGGCCAGGGTCAGCGTCAGGGCGTCGTAGTCCACCATACAGTCGATCAGCTCACGGGCGCGTTCGCGTTTAGCCACGATGTCATCCATGCCGGCGTAGAGGCTCAGCTGCCGGCGGGCGGCCTCCCGCACTTCGCTGAGGGCGTAGTCGGCCGGCACCGTGGCCTCCCGGTCGGTGATCAGGCTGTCCAGTACCCCGAACTCGTACATCAGTTGCTCGTCCAGGGCGGTCAGGACGCGCTGCCGTTCCTCCGTATTCAGTTTCTCGTTGAGGGCGGTGCGGATAGCCAGGACCTGCTCGAGGGTCTCTCGCGTTTGGACAGCGACCGCGGATAAGTCCGCCGGGGCCGCCTCGGGATAGAGATCAGCCAGCAGGGCGGGGCGCGGCAGGAAGCGCAGGATGTCGTCTTCGGCCACTTCGCTCAGTTCCCGCACCGGGTCGAGATTCGAGCCGGTCACCTGTCCGAGCCGCACGCGCAAGGCCGCTACCTCGGGGTCCGCGGTTTCGAGTACGGCAAAGGTCATATTGCTTTCCAGTGAGCGGCGGATGGTGTCGATCAGGGACAGGGTGGATGCGATGGAATCCAGAGACGCTACTTCTTGTCGGGAGAGGGGCAAGTCGGGCACGACTACGCTGAAGAGGGGCATGAGTTCAGCTCCGCCAAGCTCCTCCAGTACCTCCACGACCCGTTGGTAGCGGCTGGCGTTGCGGGCCAGCAGTTCGGTCGCCATACTGCCGGCGAATGGGGTTTCCCGCCCCTGGGTCAGTTGCCAGCGTTCCAGCAGGCGGAAGTAGCGGGCATCCAGGTTAACTAGGGTGGTGCGCGAGAGATTATTGGGAAGTACGGGGGTGGTTGCAGTCCCTTGTTCGCCAATGGTTTCTATGCGGTCCAGCCGGCCATCCACGAAGTGCCAGTTCTCGCTGGTCAGCATGTCGGCGTAGAGCGTCCAGGTATCGTGGGCCAGCCCGTCGCGTTTGAAGCGGCCCAGTAGTACGTTTTCTTCCCCCTCAAGCCGGAAAGCTTGCTGGGGAACCCCGTTAACGAAAGTGATTTCGCTGCGGAAGACCGTATCTACGGGCTCGGAGTCGGCAATCGTCACTTCCCGGTGCTGCCAGCTACCGTCGAGTTTTCCCCGGGCGATCGTGCCGTAGGCGGTGTGGGCGCGGCCGCGGGTGCGGAGTTGGTACCGATGATTTTC
>CAZKPE010000503.1:0-1987 GCA_964554545.1 uncultured Lewinella sp. | reverse complement strand
CTACGCACCCGCGGACTGGGCCTGAACATGTACGACTGCTACCGCCCCCGTCCCTACCAGCAGCGACTCTGGGACGTGCTGCCCGACGCCCGCTACGTAGCCCGCCCCGAACGGGGAAGCGTGCACAGCCGGGGAGCCGCCGCCGACCTGACGCTGATCAATCTGGACAGCGGCGTGGAACTGGAAATGGGCACCCCCTACGACTTCTTTGGCCCCGAAGCCCACGCCGAAGCCACTAACCTACCCGCCGACGTGCTACAGAACCGGGCCATTTTACAGGACGTCATGCGCCGCCACGGCTTCGCGACCATCCGCACCGAGTGGTGGCACTTCAACTTTACGGGGCCGCGCTTTGCGTTTAGCGACTGGGTTTGGAATTGTGAATAGGCTGCGGCTACCGGTCCTGCTGCCGCCGCTGCTGCCCTTGTTGGCTTGCGCCGGTTATGGCTTGTACGATCCGGTCGGTCTGATCGACTATGCCGGGGGGGCGAGCGACTGGGTGCTGCGGCACTTCGACTGGCTGTTCGCCTGGTCCAGTTTTGCCTTTCTTTTGCTGCTGGGTGTAGTGTACATTTCTCCCCTGGGTCGGCGTACGATCGGCGGGGTGGGGGCGGAGCGGCTACTTTCCCCCTGGCGGTGGTTTGCCGTGACGGCCTGCACGACCATCGCTACGGGCATCCTGTTCTGGGGGATCGCCGAGCCGGTCTACCACCTGAGTGCCCCGCCGCCGGCCGGTGCGGACGACCCGGCGGTGTTCGCGCTCTCGACCCTCTTCCTGCATTGGACGCTTACGCCCTACGCGATCTATACCGTCGGGGGGCTGCTGTTCGCGCTTGGGTTTTATAGCCACGGGCAGCCCTTTTCGCTCTCGACCTTACTGCGGCCCGTGGTGGGGGAACGGGTCCACCTGCGCGCGGGAGCGGTCGTGGATGCCGTTTGCCTCTTCGCATTGGTGGCGGGCATGGCGGCTTCCCTGGGGGCGGGCACCCTGGCATTGTACGGGGGGCTGACGGGCTACCTGGGGGTGGGCGCGGACGTCCCGATAGCTATCTGGACAAGCGGAACCGGAATCGGACTCATCATCCTCGCCATCGTGGGTGCTTTTTCTATTTCGGCGGCGAGTGGGCTGCAGCGGGGGATCAGGATACTGTCGAACTATAACATCATCGGCTTCATACTGCTGGCCGGATTCGTGTTTATTACCGGGCCGGTGGGGGAGGTGCTCACCCTGAGTGGCCGCGCACTGTTGGAGTTCGTGGTGACTTTCGTGCCGCGCAATCTAGGCCTGGACCCCGGCATTCCCACTAACTGGAGTCACGACTGGACCTCCTTCTACTGGGCCAACTGGTACGCCTGGGCCCCGGTGACGGCGCTGTTCCTTGGTCGACTCGGGCGGGGCTACACCGTGCGGCAATTCATTCAGGTCAACCTCCTCGCCACCTCCATCTTCGGCGCGCTGTGGATGATCTGCTTCGGGGCTACCGCGCTCGTCTTGGACGGACAGAGCGGAGACCTCCTATCCGCTACCCTGGCCGAGCGGGGGCCGGAAGCCCTGGCCTACGTACTGCTGGAGCAACTGCCGCTGCTGCGGTATTCGGCCGTACTCTTCCTGGTATTGATCTTTCTGAGTTACGTGACCGCGGCCGATAGCAACGTTTCGGCCATGAGTGCGCTGAGCGTGCGGGGGATCAGTCCGCAGAGTGCCGAGGCACCGATCGGGGTCAAGCTACTATGGGGGGCGGTCATCGGATTGGTCAGCTGGATACTCGTGGCCTACGCCGGACTAGACGGGATCCGATTGATCTCGACGCTGGGTGGCTTTCCGGCCATGTTGCTCTTTCTGCTGGGGGCGGTCGGGCTAGGTCGGCTCGCCTACCGATCCTATATTTCGGGTCCGTGAACCCTGGAGGGGCATCCCGGCGTTGACCGTGGACAAAGTTCCCGGAATGACCCCAGCTCCCCCGTATGCCTCCGACGTAGAAGCCGT
>CAZKPE010000502.1:0-1995 GCA_964554545.1 uncultured Lewinella sp. | reverse complement strand
ACAGTAGCAGTAATCCGAAGGCAACTGGAACTACCCATTTGCGGCCGGCAATAGTTGGCAGACCGACGTAAAGAATTAAACCGAGGGGTAGCACCGAGAGCGCATAGCAGGCCGTATCCCATGCCCGGGACGGCGAGATGGTCGCGGCCACCGCCTCCCTGCCCGCGGTTCCGGTCAGGAATTCGGAGTACACCAGCCAGGAATAGGTGAAGGGCCGGCCCGTGAAGGCCACCATGTCCACGTTAAGCAGCGCGACGGCCGCCAGCACTACACTTACGACCGCAAATGCAGACGCACACAGCCGGGCACCCGATGCGGCAAATAACCGGGCGAGGCCGGCGAAACAGAGGGTCAGCGCGGTGATGAACAGGGCATCCTCCAGACTGGCCCCGAGTAAGCCACTGCCCCAGGCCACCGGAAAGTCGAGGAGCAGACGGGGACTCACGTTGAGGATGTCCGCCCGGGCGTAAAGGTGTACGGCCGCCAGCGCGATCCCCTGACAGAGGATCAGTGCTACGGGTCGGCTTTCCTGCTGACTTCGTCGCGACCATAGGTAAGCCAGTAGCGCCACGACCAACAGGCCGGCAAGTACGTAGGCACCGTAATATTCGGGCGTCCTGCTACCGGTGTTGGCGGGTGACGGGGGGGAATAGGCCGCGGACCACACCCGGTCGCCCGACAGCCGCGCCGTGGTCTCGGCGCTCAGGTCCCAGTAGTCCAGCATCGCCCCGGCGGCGGTACGCAGATTGTAGAAACAGTAGTACACCTCTTCCGGCCCCGGCAACTCGATGATGGCAGTGAAGCTTCCCTCCCGGTGCTGCATGGGGGTGTAGAGCAGGGAGTCATCGAGGCGGGATCCCGGGTTGAGCCGCAGGGCTTCCTCCAGTCCGGTTTCGTAGGGTAGCCAGACCAGGAATACCTCTCCCATTTCCGGCGCATCGCAGCGTATTTCCTGCACGATGGTCGTTGCAGTTACCGACTGGGCCGCTGCCAAACAAACCGCAACACAAAGTAAACATCGGTACATCGTCAACTGGGTCGTGCGGCCATCGGGTCAGGCCGGCAGTTCGAATGTACTGAATGATCGCACATCTTTGCACCTGCGTCCCCGCCCGTTTCCATTGATCGCGCGGTCGCAGGTGCCGGGGGAGTCAGTCAACTTGCTGCAACTGGGGCACGTAATCTTCGATCGGCGTTTCGGTAGGCATGGGGAGATTTCTTTTGGCCAATTTAGCCGTGAAAAACAGGAGAAGGTAGAAACCGACAGCGAGGTTGAGGAGGGCAAGTGGTATTTCCGTGAAGGGATCGTTAAACTCTACACCCTCGGGCCCGACCAAATCACCTATGTAGGCTATACCGTTGAGGAACAGGTGCATCAGCGTGACCAGCAGCAACGAACGGGTGCGCACGTAAAGGTAGCCCAACCCCAGACCGACGATGGCAGCCCCCACGGCGTGGGCTGGAATGAGATGGGAAATTCCGAAAATCAGGGAGGCGATTACGATAGCTTTTCGCTCGCTCCTGGTCGCCAATAGCTGTTCGAGGAGCAGGCCGCGAAAGAGCCACTCCTCCAGTACGGGAGCGATTACGATGATCGTAAGGGCCATTCCGATACCCGGTGTAAGATCGTCCCCTACCTCCGGGATCGCGTCGGCAGTCGGGAGGTAACCAATCAGCAGTCCGGACCCAAAGCCAATCAGCGCGAAGGCGAAAAGCAAACCGGCTACCATCCGCCGACTCCGGAGAATACTCCAGTCGTAGCGAAAAACGGGTCGGCCACTCCGCCGCCAGGTATAGCGGATGGCCGGTGCCATGCTGATCAGCCCGATCAGCGGGTACAGCCACTGGGCTGGCCCTTCGGAATCGCCCAGCAGGGCACCGGATACCATCATTAGGACGGCGGCGATAACCTGACCAAATAGCAGGAGTAGGAAAAGGATAAACAGTTGGCGCGTACGGGGAAAAGTTGCAACGGACATATTGCGTGTGTTTAGG
>CAZKPE010000501.1:0-2001 GCA_964554545.1 uncultured Lewinella sp. | reverse complement strand
GACTACGACAGCCCGACGATCTGGCAGCGGGGAGACGGAACCTACTCCCCCACCCCGCTCGGTGATGGAACCCTTACCGGTTGGTGGTACTCCCTCACCCCCGGCGACCCGGATGGAGACGGCGACGTCGACCTGCTGGCGGGCAATACCGGAATGAATAGCTATTACCAGGCACCGCTGGGTCGGCCGCTCCGGTTACGGACGGCGGATTATGACGGCAACGGTACCCTCGACCCCATCCTGATGATGTACATCGGGGATACCAGCTACCCCACCCACCCCCGCAATACGCTAGGGCGACAGCTACCGGGCTTTAAAAAACAGGCCGTCACCTACGCCGAATACGGGGGGTGGCAGGAAGCGAATATGCCCGATCTGGGGGAGGAGGGCTTTGTATTGGAAGCCGCCGAATTGCGTTCCGCTTACCTGGAAAATGATGGTTCTGGCAACTTCACCGTTCACTTCCTGCCTAACACCGGGCAGACGGCCCCCATACGGGATGCCCTGTCCATTACCACGGCGGTGGGGCAGTCGGGCTTTTTGGTGGTACAGAATGACTACGCAACCGAAGTTCTGGGCGGGCGGCTGGATGCGGGTACCGGTTTTCTGCTGACCATCGACGAAAGTGGCATGCCGGTCGTAGATTCCGATTACTGGTCCGTGCGGGGGGATGCTCGCTCCCTGGTCCGGCTGAATGACTACATCGTGGTCGGCACCAACGATGCGGCCCTAAGGATGTACCGCCCCGCGGCTAACCCTTCAGACGAAGGTGTTTCGCTACGTAGTCCGGATCAATGATGACCCCCGCGCCGGGACCGGTAGGGACCTTTAGGGTACCGTCGGTAACGCTCATGCTGGCGGTGGGACACTCGTAGGGAAGTTCGGCGACGTTCTCCTTGAATTCGTGATAGGGGCCGGCGTTCTCCAGGGCGCTGACGAAGTGGGCCATGTAGAGAAAACCTAGTCCGGAGCCCGAGATATGAGGAACACAGATCTTCCCCCTCGCGGCGGCCATCCGGGCCACCCGCATACTCCGGATCATGCCGCCATAGTAGAATAGGTCGGGCTGCACGACGTCCAGGGTCCCCTCCCCGATCAGGTAGCGGAAATTATAGAAACTTGGTTCCTGTTCGCCGCCGGCTATAGGGACGTCGACCTGTCGGGCCACCTCATCTAGTTCGACGTAGCGGTCGAAGGCGATGGGTTCCTCGTAGAAGCCGTAGTCGTAGTCGGCCATCATTTTTCCGATACGCACGGCTTCTTTTACCGTCTGGTATCCCCCGTTGGCGTCGGCGTAGATCGTCATGTCGTCGCCGAAGGCCTCGCGCACCATCGGGATGAGCCGCTCCGAGCGGCGGGGTGGGCTTTCGGGGTCGAGCATCCGGCCGGCAACCTTGAACTTGACGGCCTTCGCCCCCGTACGGGCCACGGTTTCTTCGATGTTCTCCAGGCTTTCTTCGGCCGACTTCCCCCGGTTGTTATTGGCTTGGTAGACGGAGATACGCGGTAGGTGGATGCGGTCGGAAAGCAACTTGCCGATCGGCACTCCGGCCCGCTTGCCGAGCAGGTCGAGGATGGCAAATTCCACCGTAGCTAGTGGCACCCAGAGGGCCAGGCTCTGTAGTTTGTAGTTGCTTTTATAGGTATACACCTCATCAATCAGCGCGTCGAGGTTGCGGGCGTCCTTACCCTCGAAGAAGGGGTTGATGCGTAGCACCTGGATGGGATAGAGGTATACCATCTGGTAGTTGTTGCTCACGCTCAGACCCTCGTCGCCGTCGGTCGTGCGGACACGGCAGAGGAAGTTATCCTCGTAACGCAGCAGCTCCACTGACTCGATCATCACCGGCTCGGGAAAAAGCTCACGGCGCAGTACGGGGCGGGCGGCGGCGGCGTCCAGCTCGGGGTAGTGCGTGGAGGGGGGCGGTCCCGCAGAAATTGCGGGACAGGTGTGGGGGGAGAGCCCGGGGAGGAGGAGGGGACTGGTGCTTAGGAAGTTAC
>CAZKPE010000500.1:0-2005 GCA_964554545.1 uncultured Lewinella sp. | reverse complement strand
TATGGATTCCTGAGCGAGAACGCCGACTTTTCGGAGATATGCGCTGACTACGGCGTGAAGTTCATCGGTCCCAGCCCCGACCAGATCAGGAAGATGGGTGACAAGATCACGGCCAAGGCAACCATGATCAAGGCCGGCGTGCCCGTGGTGCCGGGTGACGGCACCCTGCTCGAAGGCGTGGAAGACGGCATACGCCGCGCCGAGGAAATGGGCTACCCCGTCATGATCAAGGCCACGGCCGGCGGCGGCGGCAAGGGCATGCGGATCGTGAAGAGCAAGGAAGACTTTTCCGCCGCCTGGGACAGCGCCCGCAAGGAAGCCAAGGCCGCCTTCGGCAACGACGGTATTTACATGGAGAAGTACGTCAATAAGCCGCGGCACATCGAGATTCAGATCATTGGTGACCAGTTCGGCAATGTCGTTCACCTGAGCGAGCGCGACTGCTCCGTGCAGCGCCGCCACCAGAAGCTGCTGGAGGAATGCCCCAGCCCCTTCATGACCGACGAGCTGCGGGAGCAAATGGGGCAGGCGGCCATCGATGCCGGTAAGGCGATCAATTACGAAGGGGTCGGTACGGTGGAATTCCTGGTCGACGACCAGCGTAATTTCTACTTCATGGAGATGAACACCCGTATCCAGGTCGAACATCCGGTGACGGAAGAGAGCATCAACCACGACCTCATCAAGGAACAGATCAAGGTAGCCTACGGGGAAAAGATCAGCGGGCAGAACTACTACCCCAAGGGGCACGTGATCGAGTGCCGCATCAATGCCGAGGACCCTTGGAACGACTTCCGGCCCAGCCCCGGTAAAATTCACAGTTTTCACAGCTCGAAGGGATTAGGCGTCCGGGTCGACACCCACGTGTACGCCGGCTATACCGTCAGCCCCTTCTACGACAGCATGATCGCGAAACTGATCGTGCGCGCGCCGACGCGCACCGAGGCCATCACCAAGATGGAGCGGGCACTCGACGAGTTCATCGTGGAGGGCATCAAGACGACGGTCCCCTTTCACCAATGGTTGCTAAAGCAGGAGGATTTCCGGACGGGTGACTTCGACACCGCCTGGCTGGGCAAGCAGGAGCTACCGAAGGGCTAGACGCGCTTTCCGGCCGTACGTAGTAGTTCGATGGTGGCGCGAATGCCGGCCTCGGGGGTCATCCCGTTGCCTTCGTACTCAATGCCGATCCAGCCGCGGTAGCCGGCTTCCTTGACGATCGCCAGCATCCGGTCGTAGTCAGTCTCCGTGGCGTTACCCTGCTCGTCGAAGCCCATCGTTTTGGCCGAAACCGCTTTGGCGTAGGGCATCATTTCACGAACCCCCTGGTAGCGGTCGTACATATTGGCGCAGCCGCCGGCCTTGCGCTCGATACAGAAGTTGCCGAAATCGGGCAGGGTACCGCAGTTATCCATTCCGGTGGCGGCAATTACTCCGGCCAGCCAGCCGCCGTCGCTGCTGTAGCCGCCGTGGTTCTCGACGATGACGTTCAGGCCGGCCTGTTTGCCGTATTCGCTGAGTTTGGCCAGCCCGTCGGTGGCCGCGCGGGCCACCTCTTCCCGGCTTCCCCGACCGGCGGCGTTGACGCGGATGCTGTGACAACCGAGGTAGGCGGCGGCATCCACCCATTTGTGGTGATTTTCGACCGCCTGCATCCGCTCGCTCTCATCGGTGGCGCCCAGGTTGCCTTCCCGGTCGATCATGATGAGGAGGGAGCGCACGCCGTTGTCCTCGGCCCGCTGCTTCATCTTAGCCAGGTAGGCGGAGTCGTTCGCCTTATCCTTGAAGAACTGGTTGACGTACTCCACGCCGCCGAGGCCGTACGTTTCCCGGGTTACTTTGGCGAAGTCGAGGTTGTCCATTTTCCCGCGGAAGAGGGCCTTGTTCAGGCTCCACTGGGCCAGACTGATGTCGAACCAGAGGTCGTCGTCGGCGGTGCTGCCTACCGGCGCTACGGCAGTCTGTGAGGACCGGCTTCCGCAACCGGTGAGGGTGGCGGCGCCGA
>CAZKPE010000499.1:0-2007 GCA_964554545.1 uncultured Lewinella sp. | reverse complement strand
ATGAGGATTTTGCCAACGCCGAGCAAGAGCAAGAGGTCAAGGCTTGGGAGTAACAGGACTTACCGGCTGGTCCACTAATCTCCGGGCGGGGTTGCTCGCACCTTTCCCGGTGCTATCTTTCGGCGTGGGAAAACGGTTGGCTACGCTTCTAGCTTTGGTGGGTGTTCCGTTGTTGTGGATTGGCAACTGCACCACCCCCGACCCCCCCGCCGGGGAACGGCTCGCTCGCCAGCACTGCGTCGGCTGCCATGTCTTTGCCGAACCGGACCGGTTGAGTAAGCGGGTCTGGCGCGACGAGGTACTGCCTTTGATGGGCGTGTTTCTGGGTGTGCCAGGAAGCAAAGTCGTTGATCCCAGTTCGGTTGCCGTTCACCCTCAACTGCCCCTACTGTCCCCGGAAGAGTGGCGGGCGGTGACGGAATGGTACGTTGACCTGGCGCCGGATACATTGGTCCGCGAACCCACCGCTATCGAAATTGGCCTTCCGCTATTCCGTAGCCACCAGCTAGCCCCCACGGAGGGAGGCTCCACGACGACCCTGGTGCGCATCGATACGGACCGCCGCCAAATCCTCTTCGCCGACCGCCGCGACTCCGGTGGCCGGCTGCACCGACTGAACCCCCTGACCGGCGAGGAAGAAACGACCATGCTTACCCAACCCATCACCGACATCACGTACGTTGCGGATACGACCTACGTGACGGGCATCGGGGACCTGGTCGCCTCCGAGGTCGCCTGGGGCACCGTGGAAGCCCTTACGGACCGCCACCCCCGGCCAATTTTGCGTGACCTCCACCGCCCCACCGCCAGCCGCTACACCGACCTGGACGGCGACGGCGACCGCGACTGGCTCGTGGCCGAATTCGGTAAATATGGCGGGAAGCTGGGGTGGTACGAAGCGACGGCCGGCGGTAGTTGGGTACCGCACGTGCTGGCCGCCCGCCCGGGAGCCCTGGCCCTGCATGCCACCGACTTCGACGGAGACGGGCGGACCGACTGGGTGGTCCCCTTCGGACAGGGGGATGAGTGCATTAGTGTATTCCTGAATCGCGGGGAGGGCACCTTCAACGAGCGGCGGCTGCTGAACTTCCCCCCGACGAATGGAACGGTAGCCATTGAGCTGGCCGACTTCAATGGTGACGGACGCGAAGATATCCTCTACTGTAACGGCGATAATGCCGATTACAATCATCCCGACCGCAAGCCCTACCACGGCTATACCATTTATCTACGCGAGGAGGATGACATCTTCACCGAGGCCTGGCAAGTACCCATCAACGGGGCTAACGGGGCACGGGTAGCCGATTTCGACCAGGATGGTGACCTGGACATCGCCTCCATATCCTATTTTCCCGATCTGAGCGGGCCGCCGCGGGAGAGTTTCGTGTACTTCGAGAATGTGTCGGGAGCAGGAGAGAAGTTGTCCTTCCGGCTGGCTACCTTCCCGGACTTCGCCGCCGGCCGCTACCTCGTGCTGGACGCCGGCGACGTGGATGGCGACGGCGATACGGACATTTTGCTCGGCTCCCATACCGCCTTCCCGGGGGAGGAGCGGGTGGAGCCGGCGGGGGCGGACTGGTATGGGGCACCGCCGGGGGTGATTTGGTTGGAGAATGTACTAGTCGAGTAAAACGAGTTCACTATGAAGTCAGCCACGCCGGCCGACGGCGCACCCCGAACCCCGAACCCCACACCCCGTTCCACCACCATGCTGACCGCCCCCCGCGCCCTCATCGACTCCGTCATCGCCGACCCGGCCGCCTCCTTCGGGGGGACGGACCTGCAGATCACCCTGCCCCTCGGCCGGGCCCTGCTGAACGAGGTACTCGCCGCCCGCCCCGCCGGAACGCCAATCCAGGAACTCTACCTGGACCCCGAGGCGAACAACCGTTTTCGTGTTTTCCTGGCCGCGGATGCTAAAGTTCTCGGTACCGTCACCCGGCGCGTGCTGCTGGCCCCGGGGCCGGCCGTCCGTTTTCCCGATCAACCCTGGCTGCGCTTCGACAT
>CAZKPE010000498.1:0-2008 GCA_964554545.1 uncultured Lewinella sp. | reverse complement strand
GCGAAGGCGGATTCCTCCCCGTCAGCCGCCGCGATCAGTAGCTCCCGGTCGGTTCTCGAAGTCATTCTTCGACGTATTCCATTACGAGCCGGAAGCCGGTGGTCGGGCTGGGGAGTTGCCGTTCGGTCACCACGCCGTTCTTGAGGGCTTCGGGACCGTCTAGCCAGCTGCCGCCCATCGTTTGTCCGTCCGTATCGGTCATTTCCGCCGCATTTCCAGCCATATTGTACAAACCATAATTATTGGGGAAGTAGGCTTCCACGGCGGCGGTCAGGTAACTACCGTCAAGTTTGCAGTCAAAATCGGGGCGCTCTCGTCGGTTCCGGCCGGAGGAAGTGCCCTGAAAATAACCCGCCGGGTAGCTATCGCCGATGAGGGCTACGTTCAGGTTAGCCAGTATACAGCCCTTGGCATTGTAATAGTAAGGGCCGCCCCAGGGATAAGGAGCATTTTTATGACCGCCCCGTGCGGCGCGTTCGAACTCAGTCGCCGTAGGCAGCCGGAAGCGGACCCGCCGGTCGTCTTGTCGCTTTGGGTCCCGGTTGTAGGCCTGGGTGAGCCAGATGGCGTACAATTCGGCGGCCCGGTGGGATATATTGACTACGGGGTGATTGTCCGATTTCGGGTGGCCGGCGGAATAGAGTTCGGCATCCGGCAGGGCGGCCAGGGAATCGGGGAGTAGGGAACGCCAGTCCGTAGGCCGTACCGCCGCCGTATCCAAATAGTCGAATTTCCGCTGGCGGAGTAGATCTTCCAGAAAGAGCTGATAGTCGGCATTGCTCACCTCCGTAGCGGCCATCTGGTAAGCAAATTCGCCCCCATTCCGGTAGCGGAGCCCCAGTTTGCGAAAACTGACCCCCGGCTTGTCGCTCGCCAAGTCGGGTTCGTCCATAGCGGGATTCAGCAGTCGATCCACCTGCTCGGTCAGCCCGTTGCGCACGGCAATGGTCTGAATGAGCGTGTCGACGCCAGGTAGTATGTCTCGTAAGCTAAGCAGGGGCACGAGGTAATTTGGCTCGAACTGATTACCCGCCCGTGCCGCGGCATCATCGGCGAATGACCGGCGCACGGCATCCAGTCGCCATACCTCCCAGTACAGCCGCCGGTTGATGCCGCCGTTATCGATCGGGGTATTGGAAAGCTGAAAAGTTAGTCCGACGGGGTATACCCCCGCTACCTCCGATCGGATATCTTCGATAAGCTCCCCCGCCGTTGCCGCCAGGTGGAGGGGCCGGCTACTCTGGCGCAGGCGGTCGATCAATTCCGGGCCACCGGTTATTGGCGCGGTAGAAAGACCGAGTTGCCGAAAAACCCGGTCGGCATAGTTCGGAAACCGCAGTAGTAGGTAGTAATTTACCGCTAGCACGTCCGTCCGTACTCCGAATTGTTCCTGCATCACCCAGACCGGATAGGTGTCGGCATCCCCGAAAACGAGGAGAATACCCTCCGGGCTGACGCTTTCAAGGGTATTGTAGGCGTAATCCATCAGGCCAGGGGGATAGGGCAGCAGCCGGGCCAGCCGCTCGGTGGTCTGCTCGATCAACTGTTGGTCCCCGGTCAGTTTTGCAAGGGTCAGCATGCTCGACTGCCCGTACCCATTCAGGCTATCGGCCGCGTAGGCCCGCCGTAGGTGATCGTAGCGGCTCTCCATATCCGCCTGCATGTAGCGAATGTAGTGGATCGCGAATCCCTCCGGGTCTACGGAAGCTGCCGCCGAGGCCGTGATCGCTTCCAAATCATAAGCTCCCTCCGCGAATCGATTGGCGTAGCGGGCGTAGAGGAAATACTGTAGCCAATCCCGGTCGCTTCCGCACTTATCTTCGGCGGTTTGCTTCCACAGTTCCGCTTGCCGGGCGTAGTAGGCAGGCGGGTGCCGCTCGTGACTGACGGGTCGGAAGGGCTGGGGGGAGGGATCGAGAACACTGAACAGAATCGAAACGAGCAGGAACATTAACGAAGCTTTACCCGGAGTAAACCGCCAATCGGAAAACGTTCATTCGCTCCACCT
>CAZKPE010000497.1:0-2010 GCA_964554545.1 uncultured Lewinella sp. | reverse complement strand
CACCTGCCGCGGCTTAATCAGCACCGCCGTTGGCTCGTACCGTACCTTGGCGGGAAACGTTAGCAATGACAACCTCCTTCCATCGGGCACTTGACTACCAGCGGGCGATCAGGAAAAACATTCACGGGCTGCTCGGCGGCTTGTCCCCGGAAGCCCTTAATCTGGTGCCGGAGGGTTTCAACAACAACCTTATTTGGAATGCCGGCCACGTGATCGCCACCCACGAGTTGCTGGCGTATGGACTGAGTGGAGCGCGGACCCCTAGCGGTCGGGACTTCATTCATCGCTACCGTAAGGGGACTCGGCCGGAGGGGGCGGTAGGGGAGGAAGAGATTGAGCGGATTCGGCAAGAGGTGCTGGCCGGACCGGATCGGGCGAGCCGATTCTATGCCGGAGCAGATGGGGAGTTCAAAGACTACGCGACCAGTTTTGGTATCCACCTGAGCAGCCTGGAGGATGCTATCGCTTTCAACAACCTACACGAATGCTTGCATCTGGGAACGATGATGGCGCTGCGGCGGCTGGTCCGGCAACCTCAGTCGGCGAAGTAGCGGCTGGCGAGCAGATGGAGGGTGCCTTGCTCCAGGGGTTTGCTCATCTTTTCGTCGATGACCGGGTAAGTGTCGGCGCGAGCGAAGTCGCGGTCGCTGATCGAGCTGGTGAGTAAGACGACCGTCACCCGGGCGCGCTGTTCCGGGGGAAGGTGCTGGTAGCGATCCAGGAAACCCCAGCCGTCGAGCAGCGGCATATTGATGTCGAGGAACAGGATGTCGGGATTGGGGTAGCGGCCGTTGGGCAGCGGTGTGGTGAGGTAATCCAGGCCCTCCCGTCCGTTTGCTTTGACGACGATATCGGCGGCGATAGCCATCTTTTCGATCCGGCGGCGATGGATAAAATTATCGGCCTTGGAATCGTCGATCAGAAGGATGCGGCGAAGTTTACGTAAACGAACACCCATAGCGGTTGCTGGTCAATGCACGTACTGGAACATACCCGACGTGGCGGGCTGGTTGTGTGGCACGATTAGTATCATATTTCAGCAAAGTACGGCATCTTGGTGTAATTGGCCACTATTTTATTCGAAAGGTCGGGGCCGATAGAGAATGTGTATATTTGCGCCGATATAAAATGACTAGAAAGAACGGCCGCGAACGTGCGGTCTCCGCCGGTCTTGAGCGACCCCCGGCGGGATCAAGTGAAATCAGTTGGGCTTTCCTGGCGTTTTGTGTCCCGGCCACCCCGCTCAGCGGATTGACCGGCCAACCGTACATGTTCAATTAAAGTCCTATCTGAAATGGGTAATCAAACCCCAATGACGGTGAACTTCGAGCTGCCGAACGGCCGCGAAGTCACCATCGAAACCGGTAAGCTGGCCACGCAGGCCGACGGATCGGTCGTCGTAAAGTGCGGCAAGACGATGCTGTTTTGTTCCGCCGTTTCCAGCACCAGCGTCCGCGAGGGGCAGAGCTTCTTCCCGCTGAGTGTGGATTACCAGGAGAAGTTCGCCGCCGCCGGCCGCATCCCCGGTAACTTTTTCCGCCGCGAGGCCCGCCTGAACGACTACGAGATCCTGATCTCCCGCCTCGTCGACCGCGCCATCCGCCCGCTCTTCCCGAAGGGCTATATGTTCGACACCCAGATCATCATCAATCTGATCAGCCTCGACCCCGAGGTGATGCCCGATGCCCTGGCCGGACTGGCCGCCTCGGCCGCCCTGACCTGCTCCAATATCCCCTTCGAAGGACCGATCGCGGAGTGCCGCGTAGCCCGCATCAACGGCAAGTATGAAGTCAACCCCGACCGCAGCCTGATGGTCGATGCCGACCTCGATCTGATCGTGGCCGCCGACCAGAACAACATCATGATGGTGGAGGGCGAAGCCAGGGAGGTAGAAGAAAGCGCCATCCTGGAAGCCCTCAAGGTGGGGCACGACGCCATCAAGACCATGTGCGAAGCCCAGCTGCGGCTGAAGGAAATGGTCGGCGATAAGGCCATCACCCGCGAGGTGGA
>CAZKPE010000496.1:0-2019 GCA_964554545.1 uncultured Lewinella sp. | reverse complement strand
GGGGCGCGGGTGCCGGGGGGGATAGAGGGGTTTTGTACCTTGGCCCCATGTACAAATTTCGTTCGTTTTTCCTTTCCCTCCTCCTCTGCACCTGCGCCCCCGCCCTCCTCTTCGGCCAATTGAATGAAGACCACTGGCGGGCCCTGGCCCCCCGCTCCATCGGGCCGGCCGGAATGTCGGGTCGGGTAACGGGCATCGACGTCCACCCCGAAGATATGGATAAGATTTACGTCGCCACCGCCTCCGGCGGACTATGGATGAGTGAGAACGGCGGGACCAGTTTCGCACCCATCTTCGACGACCAGAAGCACCTCAGCATCGGGGCCGTTGCCGTGAGTGATGCCAACCCCAGTATCGTCTGGGCCGGCACCGGTGAGGGCAACCCCCGCAACTCGGCCAACTACGGCGGCGGCATCTATCGCAGTCTCGACGGCGGCAAAAACTGGGAGCTGATGGGACTGGAAAAGACCAAGCACATCTACCGCATCCTGCCCCACCCGAGCGACCCGGAGACCGTCTACGTCGGCGCCTTGGGAAACATGTGGGCACCCAACCCCGAGCGCGGCGTGTACCGCACCACCGACGGCGGCCAGAACTGGGAACGGGTACTCTACATCGACGAGGCAACGGGCATCGCCGACTTCGTCATGGACCCCGGTAACCCCAACAAACTGGTAGCGGCCAGCTGGACTTTCGACCGCGACCCCGATTTCTTCAACTCCGGCGGCCCCGGCTCCGGCATCTGGATCAGCAACGACGGCGGCGACAACTGGCAGCGGCGCACGGCGAAGGACGGACTCCCGAAGGGCGACCTGGGCCGCATCGGACTGGCCTTCGCCCCCAGCAAACCCGACCTCCTCTACGCCCTGGTGGAAGCCAAGGAAAACGGACTGTACAAGAGTACCGACGGCGGAAAAACGTTCGAGCTGATCAGCAAGGAGAACATCGGCACCCGCCCCTTCTACTACGCCGAGCTCTACGTCGACCCCCGGAACGAAAACCGGATCTACAACGTCCACACCTACCTGGATAAGTCGGAGGACGGCGGCAAGACCTTCCGCGAAATCGCCAACTACGGCAACAACGTCCACCCCGACCACCACGCCATGTGGATCAACCCCGACGACCCCGAGCACATCATCGAGGGCAACGACGGGGGGCTCAATATCAGTCGCGATGGGGGCGAAACCTGGCGCTTCGCCGCTAACCTCCCCCTGGCGCAGTTCTACCATATTTCTTACGACATGAGCTACCCCTACCTGGTCGGTGGCGGCATGCAGGACAACGGCAGCTGGGTCGGGCCCAGTCAGGGACTAAAGCGTGGCGGTATCACCGGGGCCGACTGGCAGGAGGTGTACTTCGGCGACGGCTTCGATATGATCTTCAAGCCCGACGAGCCGGAAGTGGTCTACGCGGCCAGTCAGGGTGGCTACCTGGGTAAGGTGCACCGGCCTACGGGGAAGACGACCTTCATCCGGCCGGTCCACCCCGAGGGGGAATTTCTGCGCTTCAACTGGAACGCGCCCATCGCCCAGTCGCCTTCCGACGAAAATACCATCTACATGGGCAGCCAGTACGTGCACAAGAGTACCGACGCCGGGATGAGCTGGGAGATCATCAGCCCCGACCTGACCACCAACGACACCGCCAAGCAGCGGCAGGACGTGAGCGGCGGACTGACCATCGACGCCACCCAGGCCGAAAACCACACCACCCTGCTGGCGATCACCCCGGCCCCGGCCCAGTTCATGCAGCCCCAGACCCTCTGGGTGGGCAGCGACGACGGCCGCCTCCACATCAGCCGCGACGATGGGGAAACCTGGACCGAGCTCACCGACAAACTTACCGGCATGACCCCCGGCAGTTGGATCGGCTACATCGAATCTTCTCCGATCAATGCGGGGGAGGCCTTCGTGGTCGTGAACGACTACCGCCGCGGCGACGACCGCCCCATGGTTTACCACACCACGAATTACGGGGAGAGCTTCGATCTGCTGGTGGATGAGGATAAGGTCAGTG
>CAZKPE010000495.1:0-2025 GCA_964554545.1 uncultured Lewinella sp. | reverse complement strand
AAGTGCCCGGCGGCAACCAGGTCCTCTACATCGATAAGCACCTGATCCACGAGGTGACCAGCCCCCAGGCCTTTAACGGGCTGCGCGAGCGCGGCATTCCCCTATTCCGGCGCGACCGCATCGTGGCCACGGCCGACCACAACGTCCCGACCAAGGATCAGGACAAGCCCATCGCCGAACCCCTGAGCCGCAAGCAGGTCAATATGCTGACCGAAAACTGTGCTGAATTCGGCGTCGACCTGTACGGACTCGGCCACCCCTACCAGGGCATCGTCCACGTCATCGGGCCGGAACTGGGCATCACGCGGCCGGGCATCACCATGGTCTGCGGGGATAGCCACACCAGCACCCACGGGGCTTTCGGAGCAATTGCCTTCGGGATCGGGACCAGCCAGGTCGAGCAGGTTATGGCTACCCAGTGCGTGCTCATGGGCAAACCCAAGAAGATGCGCATCAGCGTAGAGGGGGAACTACAGCGGGGAGTGACGGCCAAGGACATCATCCTGTACGTCATCAGTCGGCTCGGTACCGGCGGCGGTACGGGCCACTTCGTCGAGTACGCCGGCTCGGCTATCCGCGCGCTCAGCATGGAGGGGCGGATGACGATCTGCAATATGAGTATCGAGATGGGGGCACGTGGCGGTCTCATCGCGCCCGATCAGACCACCTTCGACTACCTGGAGGGGCGGGAGTTCAGTCCGAAAGGAAAAGATTGGGAGGAAGCGGTACGCTACTGGAAAACCCTGCCGACCGACGCGGATGCCACCTTCGACCAGGAGTACACCTTCCGCGCCGAAGACATCCCCCCCATGATCACCTACGGTACCAACCCGGGCATGGGTATGGGCGTGACCGAAACCATCCCCACCACCAGCGAGCTGCACGGGGACGCCAGTCTGCGCAAGTCCATGCAGTATATGGGGCTGGAAACCGGGCAACGGATGGAAGGTATGCCGGTCGATTATGTGTTCATCGGCAGTTGCACAAACAGCCGCATCGAGGACCTCCGTTTGGCGGGGGCGCAGGTGCAGGGGAAGCGGGTAGCGGAAGGGGTGACGGGGATCGTGGTTCCGGGCTCCCAGCAAGTGGCCCGACAGGCGGTGGCCGAAGGGCTGGACAAGATTTTCGAGGCCGCCGGTTTCGAATTCCGGGGGGCGGGATGCTCGGCCTGTCTGGGGATGAATGAAGACAAGGTGCCGGCAGGGCGCTACTGCGTCAGTACCTCAAATCGTAATTTCGAGGGGCGGCAGGGGCCGGGGGCGCGGACAATTTTGGCGAGCCCGCTGACGGCGGCGGCGGCGGCGGTAGCCGGGCGGATTGTGGACGTGCGGGAGCCGGTTCCCGCCTAGTGCCCCCGGGCGGCGTAGGTGGCGCGGATCCACTCGCCACGGGTGGCGAACTCGCCGGAAAGGGGGGAGGGTAGAAGCTGCTCCCATCGCTTGCGCAACTCCGCCGTGAGCGGTTTGTCGAGCTCAACGGCGTGGCCCGGATGGGCTTCGGAGTATTGCCCCCCGGTGGAGACCGCTTTTGGCTGATTGCCTCCGGCCAGACCGTGTAAGCCGCCCTGCATTCCCCACCACTGCACCGCACGGAAGTCGGAATGATCGGGAGGAAGGTCGGAGACGTAAATCGTAGCCGCCCCGGCGCCGTGCAAGTGCTCCTGTAGGGCGGTGACCTCTACCTCCTGAACGGCCACCCCGTTACGGATGGCCAGCCCCGCGGCCATTCCGGCGGCCTGCCCCAGCCCCGCCCAGGTCGGTTCGAGCCGCAGTGCCCCGAAGCCGAAGTGGGAGGCCGAGCAGGCTACGGGGACCAGCAGATTCTCGGTCTTTTGCGGCACGATAACCCCATAGGGTACCTGCAGGGGAGGGATCATGCGGTAAAACTCTCCGGTATGCTCTCCGTCATAGCGGGTCCCGATGCGGCCGGTACCATGGCAGTTATGCACGTAGTCCGCCGCCGCGATGCTCGTTGGGTGAAGCTTGGTGCGTGCTTCGTTCGGCGGAGACTCCGTATCGCGGCCGG
>CAZKPE010000494.1:0-2030 GCA_964554545.1 uncultured Lewinella sp. | reverse complement strand
GGGGCCAGTCGATATCGGGGGGCAGTAAACTGTCCGGCAGCAGGGGAAGCAAGGGCCCCGGCGTGACGCTGAACTCCATCAATCGTAGCCGCCCGCCCGCATTGTCGGGGTCCAGCAAATTTCGCCCCACCCCGGTAGCGCGCACCCGGATACCCGGCCCGTCGATACTAAGGCGATTCACGTCCATACTGCCCATGGTCCCGTCGGCGGTGAGGGCAAATTGCACGCGTTGGTTCTCGTTGTTGTCGATCACGGGCACCGTCGCCAGTTCCGGAGCCAGTAGTGCTACGTCTTTGAGTCCGATAAACCCTTGCACCTGCGCCCGCGCCACCAGTTCATCCAGGTCGGCGGCGGCAAAGTCCATCTGCACGGCAGTCCGCTTACTCTGTAACTCGCTGTTCCCGGTACGCAGCAGGAAATCCTCCAGCCCGACGAAGGTGGGGTCGTAGATGACGGTTCCCTCGGTCCGTACGATCTCCAGTCCGCTCTTCTCCTTTCCGCTCAGTTGGCGCAAACGCAGGTGCAGAGAATCTACGATATACGCGATGTCGGTCGCCTCGGCTTCCACCTCCGACAGGGCCAGGTGGTTGTAGTCGATGCCCGGTCCCTCCAGCTCCGGAAGTGGCGTATCCATGCGGAGGGCGAATTGCCGCAGCTGGAATAGCTCGCCGCGAAAGGCGATACTATCCCCTACCCCCAGTTCGGCCCCCTCGAGATTGACGTAGGGCAGCCCCGTTTCCAGGTCCAGGCTATCCATGCGCAGGGCGAAGCGGCTATCCTGAATGGTGACCCGCCCCGCCGCCAGGTTCATGACGGCCGCCGCGGCCGAATCGGCGGGAGGTGTACTGCTATCGCCGATGCCGATCAGTGCGTCGGCCCCCTTCAGATCGAGAAAATCGATGCGGAAGTCCAGCGTGGCTACGTCCGCTTCTTCGACTTCCCCCCGCAGCTCATCGGCGGTCAGGTCGGCCAGGATGCCCGCGGGGTCGTCCTGGTAGTAGATGTCGGTCCGTGTCAGGTCCAGGGTGGCACCGGTCAGGTCGATCGTAAAGCCACCCGAGCCCGCGGCTGTCGTGTCGGTGGCGGCTACCGGGGCGGCCAGCGAATCCGCCGGCGTGGCCAGGCTATCCAGAATGTACTGAATGTTGCTACTGCTATCGGTGGTGACGATGTTGGCGTACACGTCGTCGATCTCCACGTCGGTGATCCGCAGAGTGGAGCGCACGAGGGCGAACATATCCAGCCCGATGCCCAGATGACCGAGGCGGGCGATGGTGTCCCCTTCCGGGCTATTCACGTGCACGTCATCGACGGTGATGCGGGAGGGGAAGCGAATATCCAAGTCGCCGATGTGGACCTCACCCCCAATGGTGTTCTGAGCGATCTTTTCGACTTCCTGAGTCAGATAGTTCTGTACAAAGGGGAGTTGGATCAGTAAGAACACCAGTACCAGGAGACCGAGTATGGAGGTTACGAACCAAAAAAGGACCCGACCGATTGTTTTACCTACACGTGCTGCCAAGGGAGCGGTTGCTTAATAGAGACACTACGTAACACCGACCGTTTGGGGGTGTTCGTCTGCTACCTTGCCACAGCCGTCGCGATCAGTCGGCACGCAAGACCAAGCCCTTCAGGTATTCCCCCTCGGGGTGGAACAGACTGACCGGGTGATCCGGACCCTGCCCGGGCCGGTGCAGGACGCGCAGGGGACGGCCCGCCTCCAGCCCCGCCGCGACGATGGTGTCGTAAAACAACTGCCGGTCCACCACGCGGCTACAGCTGAAGGTGAAAAGTAGACCGCCTGGCCGCAGGCGCGACAGCGCGGCCACGTTCAGTCGCTTATAGGCCTGTACGGCTTTGTGGCGGCGGTGTTTATTCTTGGCGTAGGCCGGGGGGTCGACGACGATGATGTCGTAGCCCGCTTCATCGCGACCCTCCTTGAGGAAGGTCAACGCATCGGCTGCGAAAGCCGCGTGGCTGCCGGTTAATTCCCCGTTTGCCGCTACGTTTCTCTCACAAAGGGTAATAGC
>CAZKPE010000493.1:0-2035 GCA_964554545.1 uncultured Lewinella sp. | reverse complement strand
AATCTCTGCCACGTAAGCCCCTCCCACGCGAGGTAAGCGCCGGTAGAACAGATCGATAATCACATTGGTATCGATTAGTACCTGTCGTCCCATTCGTCCCGAATATTGTCAAAGTAAGCTAGCGTTTCATCCCGGTTTGGATGATCGGCTAGGATACCATACCAGTCGCGTTTTATAAGTTGTTTTTGCTGCTTACCGTCACGTTGCTGTTCTTCAATTGTATGGTGACTAACCTGCACGTCACCAACTTTCTCTAAGTACCGGATCATCTCCAATGCTCGATCCTCTAAGATATCTAGCGTGATTGTAGGCATAGCAGCACATTTTTCTGTTCAGATAACCAACTAGCGCAACCGGAGGTTGCGGTCAAGGTCGCATCCACGAAATGTGTTAAAGCAGCGCAGCACCGAACACCCCCGCCGAATCCCCCAGCTTGGGCCGCAAAAAACGGGTATCCATCCGCGGGTTGAATAGGTGATCGACCACCCGGGGGATTCCCTCGGTATAGAGTTCGTCGATATTGCCCAGGCCGCCACCCAGCACCACCGCATCCGGGTCGAGCACATTGATGATGTTGGCGATCCCCTTGGCGAAGAAGTGGAAGAAGCGCTCCAGGGTAGCCGTTGCGGCCGGGTCGTTGCCAGCCCGGTAGCGGGGTACGATCTCCCGCATCGTGCGCCGGTGGCCGCTCATGCGCAGGTAGTAGCGCTCCAGGGCGGGGCCGGCCAGGATCTGCTCGGTGCAGCCCACCCGCCCGCAGTAGCAGTAGCCCCCGGAGTGATCGAGAAAGGTGTGGCCCCACTCGCCGCCGATCCCCTGGGCTCCGGCGACGATCCGACCGTCGACCACCACCCCGCCGCCGGTACCCGTGCCTAGGATAACGCCGAAGACTACCTTAGCGTCGGGCACGGCATCGGGTACGCAGCCCAACTGGGCCTCCGCGACCGCGAAACAGTTGGCGTCGTTGGCCAGCCGAAGGGGCTTGTCGATGAGTCGCTCCAGGTCACGGCCGAGGGGCTTGCCGTTCAGGACGACGGTGTTGCTGTTTTTCATCAGGCCGGTAGGAGGGTCGATGGTGCCCGGAGTTCCGATCCCGACGCGTTCTGCGGTCAGCCCGGATGCTGTCTCCAGTTCACGTACTACCCTTGCGATGCGCAGCAGAATGTGATCGTAGCCCCCCTCTCGCTCGGTGGGGATGCGACGGCGCTCGATTGCCTCACCTGCTTCATTCAGTACTACCCCCTCAATCTTGGTTCCACCCAGGTCGATGCCGAATTTCATAGCCTTGTTTTGAGCGTAAAGTATTGAATTGGTGTTGTACCCGCGCGCCGCCGCCCTACTCCTTCGGCACGAGCGACTTGCGGATCGCCAGATAGATCAGGGGACCGAGTAGCGGAAGCAGGATGAGGGCGTATACGATGCCATTGCTCAATCCGGCCCGGCTACGGGCAGCCATATCCTCCCCCGCTTTTTTGAGGATGGGACGGTAAATCAGGACAGCCAGCAGGAGGGCGGCAAGGCCGATGAGGATGGAAGGACCGGGCACGGGGAAGACTTTGGTAGTTGAACCCGGCATGCACGAGCTTGTTGCAGGGGGTATGACGACGCTAAGCGCGGGAGACCAAGCTCCCGATTTCTCCGGAACCCTGCAGGATGGGTCCACCGTTTCCCTCTCCGACTACGCCGGTAAGCGGCTGGTGCTCTTCTTTTATCCCAAGGACGACACCCCGGGCTGTACGGCGGCGGCTTGTAGTCTGCGTGATCACTTTGACGAGTTGCGGGATGCGGGGTACGCGTTGCTGGGGGTGAGCCCGGACCCGCCCAAGAAGCACGAGAAGTTCATCAGCAAATACGAGCTGCCGATGGATTTGCTGGCCGATGAGAATCATAGCGTGATGAATGCCTATGGGGTATGGGGACCAAAGAAATTCATGGGCCGGGAGTACGACGGCGTACACCGCACCACCTTCGTCATCGACGGGGAGGGCCGGATCGAGCGGGTCATTACGAAGGTGAAGACGAAAACCCACGCCGC
>CAZKPE010000492.1:0-2042 GCA_964554545.1 uncultured Lewinella sp. | reverse complement strand
AGAAGCTACCTCAAGCGAACCCTCACCGCCGCCGGCACCCTCGCCCTACCCTCCATCGTTCCCGCCCACGTACTCAAGGGCCCCCTGGCCCCCAGCAACCGGCTGAATATCGGGCAGATCGGCTTCGGCCGCATCGCCCAGGGCCACGACCTGCCGGACACCATGCGCTTCGAAAAAGCCCGGGTAATGGCCGTCTGCGACGTGGATAGCGATCGCATGCAAAAGGGGAAGACCTTCATCGAAAACTGGTACCGGGATAACCGGCCCGACGCCGCCAGTGACGTTAAGACCTACGGTGACTACCGCGAGCTGCTCGCCAACGACGACATCGACGGCGTCATCATCAGTACCCCCGACCACTGGCACGCCCAGCCCGCCATCGAGGCCGCCCTGGCTGGCAAGGACATCTACCTCCAGAAACCCACCTCCCTCACCGTAGCCGAAGGGCGGGCGATGAGCGATATCGTACACCGCACGGGGGTGGTCTTTCAGCTCGGTAGCCAGCAGCGTTCCGACCACCCCTGGCCGCAATTTCGCCGGGCCTGCGAGCTGGTCCGCAACGGGCGCATCGGCAAGATCGAGCGGGTGGAGGTCGGCCTACCCAGCGACCCGGCCGGCGGTGACGCCACCCCCATGCCCATCCCCGAAAACCTGAATTACGATAGGTGGTTGGGCTCCACCCCCTACGTGCCCTACGCCGAGCAGCGGGTGCACCCCCAGGATGATTTCTCGCGACCCGGCTGGCTACGCTGCGAGCAGTTCGGGGCCGGCATGATCACCGGCTGGGGCGTCCACCACATCGACATTGCCCACTGGGGGATGGGGACGGAGTTTACCGGTCCGGTCGAGATCGAGGCCACGGCGGAATTTCCGAAGGAAGGGCTCTGGACGGTCCACGGTCCCTATCACGTCGTGAGCCGCTACGCCAACGGCGTGGAGATGATCATCGATGGGGAGCTGCCTAACGGCGTCCACTTCCACGGCACGGAGGGGTCCATCTTCGTCTCCCGCGGAAGTACGGGAGTAACGGATTCCGACCCGAATTTCGGCAACTCCGAAGCCTTCAAGACCACCCTCCCCAAAGACCAACTCGAACTCGGCGAAGACGACTTGCGCCTCTACGCCAGTCCCGACCAGCACGGCAACTGGCTCGACTGCATGGAATCCCGCCAGCTTACGGTCTCTCCCGTCGAGGTCGCCCACCGCTCCTGCTCGGCCTGCCTGATCGCTCATATCGCCATGAAGCTGCCCCGCACCCTCTACTGGAACCCCGTCACGGAACGCTTTCATAATGATGATGAGGCAAATGCGATGCTTAGCCGGCCACAACGCTATCCCTACGGCTACAAGCACATCCCCGCCCTCCAATAGCCTACTGCCCGCGAAATGATCCGTGCCCAAATCCGTGCCGCATCCGTGGTTAAACTACCCTCACAGACTATACTGCTAGCGATCCTCCTCCTCTCCGCCTGCACTTCCCAAGCCCCCAATATGTCCGCTGATTCGGCTACGCGCGCGCCCGTTCGCCTCATCACCCTCGATCCCGGGCACTTTCACGCGGCGCTGGTGCAAAAGTCGATGTACCCCGAAGTGGATTCGACGGTCCATATTTACGCCCCGAAAGGGGAGGATGTGGAGCAGCACCTCAGTCGGGTAAAGCGGTATAATGAAGGACCACAGGGGACCGCTTGGACAAATGAAGTCTACACCGGCGCCGACTTCCTGGACCGTATGCTTACCGAAAAGCCGGGCAACGTCGTCGTCCTTTCCGGGAATAATGGGCGCAAGACCGAGTACATCTCCGCGGCGGTAGAGGCCGGCCTCAGCGTACTGGCCGATAAACCCATGGTCATCGAGCCCGCCGAACTGGACGAGTTGACCGCGGCCGTGGAACGGGCCGAAGCGAACGGCCAGCTGGTCTACGATATCATGACCGAGCGCTTCGAGATCACCACCCGGCTGCAACGGGCGCTGTCGCGGGTGCCGTCCGTATTCGGTGAGCTCCTGCCAGGCTCGGTCGCCCAGCCGGCCATCTCGAAGGA
>CAZKPE010000491.1:0-2043 GCA_964554545.1 uncultured Lewinella sp. | reverse complement strand
ATCAACGAATTCGTGGCCTACGATACCTTCCAGACGATCCAGGCCTCCGGTGCCACGCTGAGCCCGAAGAGTACCCTCATCGCCGCCTACGCCCTCTGCGGCTTTGCCAACTTCGCCAGCATCGGCATCCAGGTCGGGGGCATCGGGGCCATTGCGCCGGGGCAGCGTAAGAACCTCACCGAACTCGGACTGCCCGCCCTCCTCGGAGGTACCGTAGCCTGCCTCATGACCGGCACCATTGCCGGATTGTTTTACTGATTCCCGTCCACCTTGCACCTGCGTCCGCGCCCCATATCCCGTATCGTGCTGCTGCTGCTGATCGCAGTCATCGCGGCCGGAAACCTACTGTACTACCCCAAGTGGAAGAACGGGGGAACGGAGGCTACGCTGTCCTGGGACGTCAGTGGATACTACATGTACCTGCCGTTGGCCTTCCTTGCCGGTGATTTGCGCGACTGCTCCTACGGTCGCGAACTGGTGGCAACCTACGGGCCCACGCCGGATTTTCAGCAGGGCTATATTCACGAAGCTTCGGGGGGCTGCGTGATGAAGTACAGCATGGGGCAGGCCGTGGTGCTTTCGCCCTTCTTCCTGCTGGCGCACGCCTACGCCACCGCCAGCGAGACCTACCCCGCCGATGGCTTTTCCCGACCCTACCAACTCGGCATCTCTCTGGGGACGTTACTGATCGCCGCCATCGGACTGATCTTCCTCCGCCGGGTACTGTTGCGCTACTTTTCGGATGGCGTGACCGCCCTCACCCTGGCCGCCCTGGTGCTGGGCACCAACTACCTGAACTACGCGGCCATCGACGGGGCCATGACCCACAACACCCTCTTCACCGTCTACGCCTTGCTGCTGTATACCACGATCCGGTTCTACGAACGACCGGACTGGGGAAGGGGACTGGCCATCGGGCTGCTGGTCGGACTGGCGGCCCTTACCCGGCCGACGGAGATCGTGGCCTGCCTGATCCCGCTACTGTGGGGCGTAGGGCTGGGCTGGGCGGACATCCGGGAACGGTTCCAGCTATTCATCCGGCATGCTGGTCCGCTCGCGCTCGCGGTGATCGGCTGTCTGGCGGTAGGTAGCCTGCAGCTGATCTACTGGAAGTACGTCACCGGCGACTGGCTCGTCTATTCCTACCAGGACCAGGGATTTAGCTGGTTGCGGCCCCACGTCTTCGCGGCCACCTTCAGCTACCGCAGCGGCTGGCTGACCTACTCCCCGCTGATGGCCTTCGCGCTAATCGGCTTCTTCTTCCTGTACCGCTACCGGCCGCGTCTGTTTCCGGGGGTGCTGATCTTCTGCGGGCTGTTCACCTACATCACCTTCGCCTGGGATATTTGGTGGTACGGCGGTTCCCTCGGGCAGCGGGCCATGGTGCAATCCTACCCGGTATACGCCTTTCCGCTGGCCGCCTTTTTCGTCTGGTTTGCGCGGACGCAGGTGCGGGGGAAGCTGGTAATCGGAAGCGTTCTGCTGGTATTCACTTACGCCAGTTTGTGGTTTACCCACCAGGCGCACCGGGGGGGCTTGCTGTACGTCAGTGAAATGACCCGGCCTTACTACTGGGCGACGCTGTTCACCTACGAGGAGAAACTGGAGAACCGGAAGCTGCTCGACATCGTCCCCAAACTGCCCCCGGAGGAAATCACTACGCCCCGGGAGATTTTCCGGGATACCACGACTTACGCCCTGGGCGGGGAGACCGAGTACTTACCCGTCCGCTCCGTCCGGCTGGATACCCTGACCGGGCACTACGACTGGCTCCGCACCAGTGTGCTGGTAGAGATACCGCAAAAGGAGTGGAACGTCTGGCGGATGCCCCAGTACATCGTCGAACTCTACGCCAAGGGGGAGCTACTGGACCGCGACTGGTACCGGATGCACCGCATCCTGGAGGGGGGCGAGCGTCGCCGCATCACCCTCGATATACGCCGGCATCCCCGAGGGGCGGATGAGCTGCGGGTCCACTTCTGGAGTGCGGGGAGTGATAAGCGGATGAGGATCGGGGATTTGCGGGTGAGCACCTTTCGGGAA
>CAZKPE010000490.1:0-2060 GCA_964554545.1 uncultured Lewinella sp. | reverse complement strand
ACCGGGATGCCCGTCACGATGGAAATGGCCAGGGACGGCAGTAGCAGTACGATACCGATACGCCCCAACTGAAACAGGATGAACGACAGACTGCCGAAGGCCCGGGCGGCGTAGTTAAAGCGCCCCTCCAGGTACTCGTAGGCCGTGCGGATCTGTAGGCGATTGAAAAAGGGGATGAACAGCAGCGCGATCACTGGCGTGATGAGGATGGCCGTGATGTTGAGCATGAAGAACGACCAGTCGGTAACGAAGGCCTTGGCCGGAATGGCCATGAAGGTGATCGCACTCAGCAGGGTACCGAATACACTCAGCCCCGAAGCCCACCAGGGAATGCGCCCACCGCCGGTGAAATAGTCTTCGGTAGAGTTCTGCTTGCGCGAAAAGTATACGCCGATCAGCACCGACAGCAGCAGGTAGCAGGCCAGCACCGTATAGTTGAGCCAGCCGAAGGGCTTGGCCGCCTCGGCGGGTTGAAAGCGCCGCACCGCCGGGGTGCGGATGCCCGGAGAGAGCTCGCCCGACACCAGCACGAAGTCATCGCCGTCGGCAAAACCCAGGGTGGTCACCGGCACGTCGACCTCGACGGAGTCGTATACGAACCAGGTCTGGGTAATGGTATTGTAGGCCAGCACCCGCCGCGAAAAGCCGGGGTGGGTCTCCAGTATCTCATCCCGGCGAAGCAGCAGCGCGGTCGAGTCGGTGGTCGCCGGTAGGTCGAGGGCGATCCGTTCAAGTTCGTCGAACAGGATTTCATCCGAGCCTCCGTACAGCAGCAGATGCATCGAGCCGATGGTCGCCAGTGAGGCTCCCATGGTCACTAGGGGATCGCCGTCGACCAGGAGGTCACCCTCCTCCCGCCAGCTACCGCGCACCAGGTCGTAGGAAAGGTAGTCGGTCAGGGCCAGCGATTTTTCACCACCGGTCTGCCGCCGCCCGCCCACTACGAAGAGGCGGCGGGACTGAGGGGTCTCCTGAATGGCCACGGCGTGCAGGGCGCGGGGCGGACCGGGAAAGTCGGGCAACCGCTCCCACTCCCCCCCTCCATCGATGGGCAGCCGATAAAAGGAATTGACGCTACGACGGTCGTACTTGCCCCCCACCACGTAGACGTAATCGTCTTCCACCACGGCGGCGGTGTAGGCCAGGGGCTCGGGTAGGGCGGGGTAGTCGGTGATACTGACACGTCCGTCAGCATAGTGAAGCAGCATGACCCGGTCGGTGGTTGCCTCACCGGTTTCCCCACCGATCACCAGCAGGCCGTCGGGCAGGGCCACGGAGGCCCCGTAGGCAAGCGGAGTGGGGAGCGTGGTGGTTGCTTCCCGCCACTGCCCGTCGGAGAGCACGAAAATACGGTCGCTGTACACCTTCCTGCCGCCCCGCCAGGGCACCGCTTCCGGGAAGTTGGCCCCGCCGGCGGCCAGGATCACGTCATCGTCCACCTCCCCGCCCATCATGCCGGCATAGCCGAAGGTATCGGGCAGGGGCGGTAGCTCCATCACGCCGAGTTTGCCCGTCGCCGACTGTCCGAGCAGCAGCCCGCCGAGTACGAACAGAATGATCAGGATCGAAAAATGTCTCCTCTGTCCGTAGTGCTGCATGATCGTAATTTTCTAGTCGGTGATGAGCTCCTCGATGGCTATCTTTTCGAAGAATAGCTCGCGGTTACCCTCGTAGAGGATGCCGATGTGGTCTTCGTCGACCATGGTCAGACAGGAGTAACCGTAGGTATGGTCTTCGTAAAGCTCCAACTGGTTTTCCTCGGGCCAGCTCATGCCGTTATCGAAGCTGGTCTTGATCGTGATGTGGTTGCGGGCCACCCTGCTGTCGGGATTGGAGAAAAAGAGGATGCGGCCCCGCTCCGGGTGGTCGTAGGCGATGATGCTGGCCATGCAGTTCGGCTCCCGGAGGGCGCGGCGGGAGGTGGGGTGCTCCGTCCACGTTTTGCCCATATCGGTGGTGGTGGCTACCGAGCGGCCGTTCAGGGGGTCGTTGCGGTTACTACGGTTGCGGTCGTCGCGCATGTTGAGCATCAGGGTGCCGTTGTCGATCTCGACGACCTG
>CAZKPE010000489.1:0-2077 GCA_964554545.1 uncultured Lewinella sp. | reverse complement strand
AGATCCAGCGCCCCGGCACCCAGTCCATGTAGAACATGCCGAGCACGAATACGGGCACGCTCAGCACGGCCGCCCACAGCGTACGGCGTTTGAGGGTGCGGTAGTAGTCTTCCTGGACGGCGGCCTGCTCCGCTTCCGCATCCTCGCTTTCCACGATCAGGTCGTAGCCGGCGGCCCGGACGGCACGGCGCAGTTCCTCCGGTGGGATCTGGGAGGCGTCAAAATCTACCCGCGCCGTGGCGTTGGCGTAGTTGACGCTAACCTCGTTCACCCCGGGCAGGCCCCGCAGGGTAGCCTCCACGCCGGCGGCACAACCGGCGCAGGACATACCGGTGACGGGATAATCGATGGATTGAGTGGTGGGGGTGGGTGCGGTCAGGGAGGACATGAATAGACAGTTCAGGTATATAACACGGCGGCTAGGTGTCCGGACTAGTTATATTTTGCGAATTGTTACTACTTATTGCGCCCAATTGTGTACTGCAGCTTAGGCCGCGTGGATGCGCGAAGTACATGTGGTCACGGGAATGGCAAAAGCGCATGACTGGTTACCGATGCTCATGCTGGTGGCCATCACCGTCGCCATGATTACCGGATTTATCCCGTTCGTGATGTGGGGCCATATCTCCATGTTTTTGACCGCTCTTATCGCTGGCGGTATAGCTGTAATCGGTAGTGGATACCAGTCGGTATATTTTACCGGTTTTGCCGATAGGTGCCTCGTTTTCGGATGTCAGTAGGTAGAGCTCACCCGCATTGTCTTCGGCAAAACCGGTCAGGTAGCGGCCCAGGGTGCCCCCTTCGGCGTTCGCAATGCTGAGGTCTTCTACCGTCCAACCGCCTGCTTCTTCGCGAGCTACGTACATGGCCCCGCTCGGGGTGCCGTGGTGCTGGGTCCAGGTACCGAATAGATAGTTTCCATTTGGCACCGACAGGTCGCTACCGCGGTAGACGTGGCCGCCGATGACGGCGATGCCGTAGGGCACGTAGTCAAGGGTATCCTTATGCGGAAAAACTAAAATGGGGTCGACGAGCGGAAAACCTTCCGGTGTTTCCCGGGGGCAGTCATCCAGCGGTTGGGTGGCTTTATCCGCATTGAAACAGGTGAAGCCCTCCCGTACGTTCCAGCCGTAGTTGCCTCCTGAACGGACGATATTGATCTCTTCCCACAATTTTTGTCCCAGATCACCAACGAACAGATCATTGTTGCCGCCCCGGTCGAAGGAGAAGCGGTAGGGGTTGCGCAGTCCGGTGGCGTAGAGTTCGCGACTACTGGGCTGATTGCTCAGGAAGTTGCCGGAAGGGATGGCGTAAGGATCGCCGTTGTTGATATCGATCCGGATAATACCGCCCAGTAGATTGGAGTATAGGTTTTGCCCGTTACCTCCCTCGTTGCGGGCGTACCAGTCGGAGCGGTGACCTACGCCCTTATCGTTGGCCCCACCGCCATCGCCCAGTCCGAGGTAGAGATAACCGTCCGGCCCGAAGGTGAGCGTACCCCCGTTGTGGTTGGTCTGGGGCTGGTCAATAAGCATAAGTATGCGTTCGGAGTCGGCATCGGCACGCAGGGCATTTTGCTCGGATCGCCGAAATTCCGACAGTCGCTTGGTGTGGCTAAAGCCGTCCGGTGCTTCCGCGCGCAGGGGCACGCTGTAGTGAACGAAGAATCGACCGTTGCTGGCGTAATCCGGATGTAGCGCTACGCCCAGCAGGCCGCGTTCGTCATGCTTTTCCTTGAGCTCGACCAGTCGGTCTCGCAAATCCAGAAACGGGGTAGGCAGTACCTCCCCCCGTTGGTCGATCACCTGGATGAGACCGATCTGGTCTACTACCAAAAGGTGACCGTCGGGGGTTTGCGTCATCGACAGCGGATTGGTGAAGCCTTCGGCTAACAATTCGAGGGAAACCGAGGATTGTGTCCGCCCGATACCGGTAAGGAGTAGTAGGATCAGTGTTAAGAGGGAAGTACGCATGAGTATGGGATTTAAATGGGTGTGAAATATCTAGGAGAGGGTTCGTCTCAGTAGCTGAGCGTTTACCGCGCAGATCACCGTGCTGGCGCTCATCAGGGCCGCGC
>CAZKPE010000488.1:0-2091 GCA_964554545.1 uncultured Lewinella sp. | reverse complement strand
CCTTCTTCCGGGACAACCGCGACCGGACCATCCGCCTGGGCGGCAACGTGAGCGGCCGGGTCAATAACCTGCGGGCGGAGAACGTCGAGCTGGTGCTGGACAACCAGGACTTTCTCCGCGGCAGTTTCAGCAGCCGCAACCTGACCCGGCCCGACATCGCCTCCCTGAACCTCGAACTGGACGCGCTCCGCACCAGCGTACCCACCCTGCGCCGGCTCATCCCCCGCATGGCCCTGCCGGAGAATTTCAACAAGTTGGGTCGACTGAACTTCAACGGCCGCTTCGATGGCTTCTTCACCGACTTCGCGGCCAAAGGGGACCTGCGTACCGACATCGGCCGCGCCCTGCTCGACATGCGCATGAACATCGAGAACGGGGCCGCCCGGGCCGAGTACAGCGGGGAACTGAGCCTGGACGATTTCGACCTCGGGGCCTGGACGGACAACGAGCAGTTGGGCACTATCGACTTCACCGCCGCCATTGAAGACGGCCGGGGACTGAACAACGCCACCGCCAGCGCCGACCTGAGTGCCACCGTGGAGACCCTCGACTTCCGCGGCTACCGCTACGAGAATGCCCGCATCAACGGCCGGCTGGAGCAGCAGTTCTTCAACGGCCGCTTCGTCATCAGCGATGAAAACATCGACCTGAACTTCGTCGGGGAATTGGACTTCCGGGACACCATCCCGGTCTTCGACTTCAACGCCGACATCGACCGCATGGACCTGCGGGCCCTGAACCTGAGTGAACGGCTGGTCGTGCTTTCCGGGAACGTCGACCTGAACCTGATCAACACCAATTTCAGCGAGATGGAAGGGCGGGTAGCGCTGGACAGCTTCACGGTCGTCCGGGACACGGCCACCATCTCGGTAGGCCAACTCCTCGCCTACTCCAACTTCAACGCCGAGGGGCAGAAGGTCGTCAAACTCGAAAGCGATATTGCCCGGGGGGAAATCGTGGGTCGTTTCGACCTCAATGACGTCTCTACCAGCCTGACTACCTACCTGCTCACCTACTACCCCGGTTGGGCGAGCCGGCTGAAGATCAAGCCACCCCGGGTGATCCCCGAACCGAACCGCTTCAGCTTCGACCTGACCATTCTCGACTCCCGGGGGCTCAACCGCCTCGTGGCCCCCCAGCTCGGTCCGCTGGTCGACGTACAACTGACCGGCAGCTACGACGGCTACGAGGACGAGCTCCAGGCTGAGCTCATTGCCCCCCAGTTCAGCTTCGGCAACACCCGCCTGGTCGACCTGATCGTGCGCACCAAGGGCCGGGGGTCGGAGGGCGAACTGGACCTCGTCATCGACAGCACCTACATCAACGAACGCCCGCTCTTCGACCAACTCACCCTGCTGAGCCTGATCGACGAAGACACCCTCAATTTTGGCATCAATTACGGCGGGGCCGGCGGACTCTTCGTCAGTAAGATCAACCTGAACGGGGAGATCACCCTGCCCGATAGCGCCAACTACGCCATCCGCTTCGACGATTCCGACCTCGTGCTCTTTCAGGAACCCTGGGCCATTCGCCGCGACAACCGCATCGTCATCGGTCCCCAGTACATTGACGCCCGGAACTTCAGTCTACGCAGCGGCGACCGTAGTATCCGCCTGGCCAAGCGCGGTACCCAGGGACTCGACCTCGACTTCCAGAATATGGCCCTCGGCCTCATCGACAGCGTGTGGGCCTACCAGCCGCTCGACTTCGCCGGCCGGCTGAACGTACACGTGGGGGTGGATAACATCTTCAAGTTGCAGGGGCTGAGCGCCGACCTGCGCAGCGACACCTTCCTCATCAACGGCGACGACTACGGCTACCTGCGCGTCGACCTGCGCGCGCCCGACCCCAAGGGCCGATTGACCGCCTACCTGAACCTCAACCGCGACACCGCCCAGCTGATCGCCGAGGCGACCTACAACCTGGCCGACTTGGTTCCCAACGCCCCCCGCACCGACCAACTTAAAAATTACCTCGACCTCACCGTCAGCGTTACCGGCTACCCCCTCGACCTGGCCAGCTACTGGGTCGGCGGTTCGGTCAGCAAGATCGAGGGCAGCATCGACGCCCAGCTCTCGGTCACCGGTCCGG
>CAZKPE010000487.1:0-2093 GCA_964554545.1 uncultured Lewinella sp. | reverse complement strand
GCGCCCGCTACTTCCCCGATCGGGGTGAAGTTCATCCCGTCGGCCGATCGTTCCACGCTGAAGTAATCGTTATCCTGCTCGGTGGCGGTCGTCCAGTACAGGTCGGTGAAGGGGTTGTCCGCATTCACTTCCGCGCGGAAGGTCATCAGTTCGACGGGCAGCGCGACGGTCGAGAGGTACTTGTCGAACAGGTACTGAGAAACTATCGCGTGATCCCCCCCCAGGTCGTTGGATCCGGTGGATAGCGCGCTGTTGTAGATCAGAGCCGCCGCTACGTCCATCTCGGCCGCCGCCGTGCCGGTCACCTTTCCGGCTATGACCAGGGCGGCCTCCGTTGTATTGTCGGTATTGAAGGCCCCGTCCGTTCCGCTGTCGATCAGTTGCAACCCACCGGGGTCGGTGTAGATGTAGTGCTTGTAATTGGGACCGTCCAGGACGACGGACTGGACCATCCAGCCCACGGTAGTTACCCCTTCGGTGGTGGAGGTGCGATTAGCCGCGCTCGTCCAGCCGTCGATGGCGAGCAGTTCGTCGGTATCGGTGACCAGGCCGAAGTTTTGAAAAGACTGATTATCCCCGTAGCCGAAGCCGGTAAAGTTGCCCTGTGTTTTATAGTCCACGACGAAGTACAGGGTGCGCGGCGCATCCCCACCGGGCAGGCCGGTCAGGTCTACGTCGGTTCCGAAGATGCGGAGGAAGTCATCGCCATCGAAGGCAACCGCATCCTTACCCGATGGAGTACCGCTGGCAACTAGTTGAGGGTTGCCAGTGACTCCGGTCAGGTCGTAATCGTCGTAAAAGTCACTCCAGCTCGTCACCGTTCCCGAGTTTGTAGCGACCCCGAAGTCCGACTCGAAAGAAGCGATCAGGGTAGCGGTCACCGGATTATTGCCCGGCCCGCCACCCGTGGGGTCGGTGATTCCCGTAATGGTTACCGTAACCGTTGCGGCATTGGAGGCTGCCCCATCATCGTCCTCGATGGTGTAGGTGAAGTTATCCGAGCTGGAATCGCCGGTATTCAATGCCTCGAATTGTCCGTTCGGGTCGTAGGTGATCGTGCCGTCGGACTGCAGGGTGGCGGTGGCTCCGCTCGTGAGGGTGACCGGTTGGCCAACCGTTGCCGTTTGCGCATCGATCAGGGTGACCCCGGCGATCGTTCCATCGGAGTCGGTATCGCCGTCCAGTACGTCGATGGAGACCGGCGTGTCCTCGTCCGTCGTGGCGCTGTCGTCATCGGCTACGGGAGGATTGTTCGCGCCCGGTGTAGCGAGGTACTTGTTGTAGAGGTATTGGGAAACGGCGGCGTGGTCACCGCCCAGGTCATTCATTCCCGTGGAAAGGGCGCTACTGTAGATCAGCGCCGCGGCCACGTCCATTTCTCCGGCAACGTTCCCCCCGGGCTTTCCACCGAGGAACAGCGCCGCCTCGGTCGAGACATCCGTGTTGAAGGCCCCGTCCGTTCCGCTATCGATGAGCTGTAGGCCACCGGTAGCGGTGTAGATGTAGTGTTTGTAGTCCGCTCCGTCCAGGACGACGGACTGTACCATCCAATCCAGCGTAATGACCCCTTCGGTGGTGGAAGTCCGGTTAGCCGGGCCGGTCCAGCCATCGATGGTCAGGAGTTCGTCCGAGTCCGTGACCAGACCGAAGTTTTCAAAGGCCTGGTCGTCTCCGTAGCCGAAGCCGGTGAACTCCCCCTGCGTCTTGTAGTCTACGACGAAATAGAGGGTGCGGGGGCTGCTTCCACCCGGCAATCCGCTCAGGTCAACGTCGGTACCCAAGATGCGTAGGAAGTCGCCGGTACCGTCCAGGGCCACGGCATCCTCTCCCGCCGGTGTGCCTCCAGTTACTAATTGGGGGTTACCACTTACTCCCGTCAAATCGTAGGTGTCGTAGAAATCATCCCAGCCCGTTACCGTTCCGGCATTCGTGTTGAGGCCGAAGTCGGATTCGAAGGAAGCAATTAGCGTGCTGGTTACCGGATTACTACCCGGCCCGCCGCCGGTGGGGTCCGTCACGCCATTGATGGTGATCGTGACCGTAGCGGCGTTCGATGCGGCTCCTTCATTGTCTTCGATCGTGTAGGTGAAGTT
>CAZKPE010000486.1:0-2109 GCA_964554545.1 uncultured Lewinella sp. | reverse complement strand
TGGGTACAGCTGATCTCCAGCGTCCAGTGGTTGCAGAAGCCCACGTCCCCCTTACCTGCCGTGGCGTGAATGTCAATGCCCAGGCGGCCCACGCTGCTCTTCCCCTCCAGGAAGGGAACGCTACTGTGGGTCTCGGTATACTCCAGCGTCACGCCCAAGTAGAGGGTGTTAGGATGAAGCACGTAGCCCTTTTCCCCGATCTCCATTTCCTCAATGGCGTTATGCTTACGGGCGTCCAGGATGTGATCCTTGTAGCGAGCCAGGTACTTCCCCAGGTGGACATCGTAGCTGTTCGTGCCCAGGTTGGCCCGGTCGAAGGGTTCGATGACGATCTCCCCGGCGGACATGGCGGCGAGGATCTTTTTGTCGCTCCAGATCATGGGAACGAAAGTAGGCAGGATGGGGGGAATGGGCGGCGGAGCGCGGGTGCAGGGGTAATTCGGAAGGAATAGGTCACTCCTTTCCCAGCAGCTTCACCACTACATTCCGGTAGGAAGGCGTAAGTGCTTGCCATTCATCCTGGCGTCCGGGAAACTCCTGGCGCATAGTTCGCTGAAAATCGGCACCGTCTGTGATAAATACCGGAGAGCTGCTTGCCGTGATATGGACGGCTACCTCGCCCTCAGCGTTTACGATGGCAACGCCTTTCTGCGCCAGTAGGGTATTCAGGGTGGTTTGGACGGCCGTCAGCATCGTCTTCGTGCTCGAGTAGTTCGCGTAGGTCGCTGCCTCATATCCAACCAATGTACTAGGGTCCGTAACGGCGGCCGGGTGGCCTTGCTGGGTCCATCGTCCTGAAGCGTAGCCTTCGATATCCACGGTTATGGTCTTCTCGGGCCAGGTACTGCGGAACAGTTTGATGTCTTCGGCAATCCGGTCCAAATCGTTCAGGTCGTTCTGATCCAGACTAGGACTGGTGGACGGGAAGAAGATGCCCACCACTTTGATCATCTGTTCTTCATTTTCCGCTACGAAGGGGCTAGGGTTGGTCTGCAAGACTTTAGGCAACCCGTTGCGGTAGGTGAGATAAAACCCCTGGCAGGCCCCTACCCCAAGCTCCATTTTGAACTGCAGGTTACCACCCACGTCCCCATCCGCGCCACCGATTCCGCCCCCCGCTCCCACGCTGGCGTTCAGTCCGACTCCGGAAAGCCCGAGCGATCGATCTCCGTTGAGGTAGATTACATCACCCGCGATCGTGTAATCGATCTTCCGGGCTACGGCTCCCGAAGTGATACTCGCCTCCCCGGCCACCGAGCGGTAGTGGTAGCCGGGGTCCCGGAAGAATAAGGGTGGATAGTAGTGAAGGGTGTTGGTGCTGGACGTATTGACATCCACGCCAACCAGCGTGCCCCCCGGGCTCAGGTCGATCCCGACATCGGCCGATGGTTTGATGAAGTCTGAGCCTACCCCGATGGCGCCTTCCCCGTAGCCCGATTCGCAGCTTACGAGCATGTCCCATTTGATTCCCGTCTTCAGGTTTTCGTATTCGATCATGGAGAGTTCGACCTTTACACCGGCTCCTCCCCGGGCGAATACGGCGGGGATGTTCACCCCCGCGGTCGCCTTGGCCAGCCCCTTGATGGTATACTGGTTCGCGCCCACGCTACGCGTAAAGGGTTTAGCCCGACTGGAATCCACCACCTCCACCAGGGGTACCGAAAGCTCAGACGACAGTCCCGCCAGTTCGTATAGCCAGTCCAGGTAGTAATACGCGAAGGTATATTCCAGGGCGGCTAGCTCCCGTAGCATCTGGGGGATTTTACCCGCTGTCAGCCGCTCCCGCAGCAGGTCTCTCGCCCGGCTGAAGTAGCGATCCTGCCACCAGTCGTGTCCGCCCGAGTGCAGGTGAAAGGGCTGGCTTTCGATTGGCTTATTCAGGTCCTGCCCGTACATGGTCTTTATGTCCGTAGCCTCGACCATCTCCGTGAAGGCTTCCACTTCCACGGATAAGGTCTGGGCGAACTGCCCCACGGCCACTACGTAGGCGTCGTAGTCCATGGTCTTAAGGGAATTCGTATCCGTGTGCACCGTCCGGATCTGCTCCCAGGCGGGGATCGCGTTGATCTCCAGGTAGTTTGCGAACAGGTCGATTTGCTGTTCCAGACT
>CAZKPE010000485.1:0-2121 GCA_964554545.1 uncultured Lewinella sp. | reverse complement strand
GGAGATTACTACAGTCCTGGTAAATCTCAAATCTCACCTCCTGAATACAGTCCGCGCCAAGCCGTACCCGCGCCAGATAGGGTCCTGCATCAAGGTCGTAAAACCACCCATTTAGAGAAACGCCTACCGAGCCTCCCCCGGCCCAATCCTCAATCAGTTCCATGCCCACCATCAAATCGCCGCCTGGAAGCGAAATCGTAGCCGCACCACGGGTACGCGCGAAGCCGCTTGGCGTACAATTTTGTAAAGAGAAACCCGTAACCTCCGGCTCGTAGGTATAGTCGCGAATCGTGAATGAGCGGCTGAGGGAACAACCCAGACTGTCCGTGACCTGAACGGTATAGTCTCCCGGACTCAGGTCGGCAAACAGCGAATCGGACTGCGGCGGACCGTCTTCCAAGCGAAAAGTATACGGGGGCTTACCGCCGGAAAGCGCCGATAGGTGGACGGAGCCCGCGAGGCAGTCGCCGTAGTAATCCTGGGTTTCTATTTGTAGGTCCGAAAATTCGTAAACGGTGAAGTTGAAGATCCGCTCGCACTGGTCGTCGAGTCGCCTGGCAATCAGCCGGTGTTCCCCCACCTCATCAACGGTAAAGCTTGGCGACCGGGTAGGCGCGCCGCCGTCGAGGATATATTCCAGTTGCTCCCCCTGGTCGGGAACTACGGTTACCTGAGTTGGTTGTCCGCAATTACCACGGTCGATTTCCAGCGTGGCGGAGGGCTGTTCCTCTTCTGTATCAATACGGAAAGTTACCGGAGAGGCTCCACAACCGCCGATGTACTCGCGAGCCGCGTAGCTGCCGGCGGGCAAGTTGTCAAATCTTCGCTGACCCGGCTTTCCGCGTCGTACGACCTCACCCTCGCGTAAAAGTTCGTACCCGAAGCTTTGTACGCGGTCGCCAAGGGGCGGCGCCGCAAACAGGACGGAGCCATTGGCGGAGCCACAGCGTGCCGGCGTGGTGGCCAGAACCGCCGCCGGTACCCGCCGTAACTCTAGGTTGACCCGCCCCGACTGACAGCCTTCCAGATCACGGGCGTAAAGGGTGTAGTCGCCGTTCGGCAGATCAGAAAAAGTGGATACGGGGGCAAAGTTTTCGCCATCCAGAGAGAGCCTGAGGTTTACTTGGTCGGTGAACTTTGGCCCGGCATAACTGACGGTCCACCGGTCGCTGCCACAGTCGTATTCGGTGGTGTAGTCTACCCGCAGGTACGCCTCAGCGACATCTTTCACGATGAATTCTTCACCATCGTACCGGCAACTGTCCCCTTCAAACCAGGCCTGTGACTGAAACCGACCGGGGGGTAGCCCGGTGAACACCTTATCGTTAATTTGCGTGCGGTCAAAACTGCCGTCCAGGCCGTAAACCCGGTAGTAAGTGGCACCGAAAAAACCAACGTTGGCGTAGTTGAGTGTGGCTGTCGCGGTACCGCGCTCCGGACTTAGCGAGCAAACGTTATAAAGCTCCGTATCCAGGAAGACGGGCGCCGGGTTGACGTTGACCGTGGCAACAGTTTTGAAGGGGCCTCGGCGATCGGAAAAAATTGCACGTACCCGGTAGGTATACTGGGTGTACTGAAAGCCCCCCGGTATACTCCCGCTCCAGAAAGGCTGGTCCACGATCGTGCTCGAGTCAGTCTGTTGCAGCACCAGGTACGGATCATACCATTTGGCGCGTTGCCACTCATAGGCCGTAGCACCAGGCGCAGCTTCCACGGTTAGGGTAAGGTTGCTTCTCGAACAGACCGTAAGGGTGTCCTGAGCACGCAGCCAGACCGTAAGACAAGGTAGAAGGAGTAAAATGATGTAGTGTTGTTTCATAGTGCGAAGCTTTGCGCCATACCTTTTATGCCGAGGTAAGACTCGTATGGCTTAAGGAATAGCCTAAAATAGTCCGTTATCCGTTCCTACACCGTCGCCGGTCTTGCACACCCAAACGGAAAATAATCCGTTATACTCATGCACTACCCCAAAACCGATGAACGTCCGAAGTCTGCTTGTCATACTATTTGCTATTTCCCTCTGCACCTGCGGCCGCGCCAGCACCATCCTCATCCCGATGGACGACAGCCAGACCGACCACCTGAAGGCCTACGGCATTACCTTCTGGGTACTGGAGAACG
>CAZKPE010000484.1:0-2134 GCA_964554545.1 uncultured Lewinella sp. | reverse complement strand
ACCGGCTGGCGGTGGAGCGGATGCTGACGATGGCGGCGGAGCGCGGGGTGCCGATCATGTGCTTCGTCCACAGTCCGGGCTGCATTCAGATACACACCGGTCCCGTCAAGCGCATCAAGCGGATGGGGGACTGGCTCAACGTGCTCGACCCCAAGTTCAATCTCCACCTGGCTACCGAAGCCATTGATCGAGCTTACGTAGTCCGCAAGCCCACCTCCGACGGCATCGTGACCAGCCTGGAGCTTTACACCAGCGAGGGGGAACTGATCACCTACTTCTTCGGCGCCCGCAAACCCGGTAAGCCGGAGCTGAGTGAGTGGACCGAGATCGCCGAATCGCTCGTAGCGGTCAGCGCCTGAACCAGATAGCGAATGCACCACCGATTCTGCCTTCTGTTCTGCTTTGTCTGGGCTATTTGTGCGTCAGCCCAGACGGATTCCATCCTGCTCTCGGTGGATTTCGATGACGTGGTCGTCACGGCCCAGTATACCCCCACCGCGGCCCGCAACGCCGTACAGCGGGTGGAAGTGATCGGCCAGCGGGAGTGGCGGGAGCAGGGGCTGGTCAATCTCTCCGACCTTCTGCAGCGGCAACTGACCATGCGTATCAGTCCTGACCCCATTCTGGGCAACGGGCTGGCTATTCAGGGGCTGGGCGGGCAAAATGTACAGATCATGATCGACGGCGTGCCGGTGATCGGGCGACTGGGCGGCGAGATCGACCTGACGCAGCTGAGTCTGGCCCGCTTCGAACGGGTGGAGATCGTCACCGGTGCCCAGTCGGCCCGCTACGGGAGCGATGCCGCCGGCGGGGTGATCAACCTCATCACGCGGCGGGGGCAGGACGACGACTGGTCGCTGGAAGTGGGCGGGCAGTACGAAACCGTCGATCTGGACCAGCAGCACATCCGGATCGGCCGCAGGCTCGGAGATTTTCGGGTAGAAGTAGGAGCCGACCGCTACCGGGCCCGCTTCGCCCCCCTGGATAGCCTGCGCGCCGGCACCGTACCCTGGAACCCGAAGGAGCAACTCGGCTACGACGCCAGTCTGGTCTACGCCCCCCACGACTCCCTGCGTATCCGCTACGGCTACCGGGGGTTTAGTGAGGAACTCAGCATCTTCGGCGCGGTACGACGGCCCCAGTTCTTACCCTACGTCCAGGATCAGTTCTTCGATACCCACCGCCGCGACCACGCCCTGTCGGCCAACTACCGCATCAACCCCGTCTGGACGGCAGACCTGACCGCCGGCAGCAACAGCTTCGACCGGTACCGCCGGACCGAGCGCCGCGACCTGGAGCCCGACACCACCCGCCTGGTGGCTGGGGAGCAGGACACCACCCGCTACTCCGGCACCCTGGCCCGGCTTAGTCTGAGCTCGGCCGGCGGCGGGCGCTTCGATGCCCAGTTCGGCGTCGAGTACCGCAGGGAAAGCGGATCGGGCCGCCGCATCCTCGACTCGGCGAACGTAAACCGGAATCCCGTACTGCAGAACCTGGCCGCCTGGGCGGGACTCACCTACCGCCCCCACGAGGAGTGGACCGTCGAAGCTACCACCCGCTTCGGCTACAACAACCGCTACGACCACCCGGTGGTACCGGCCCTGCACGTCCTCTGGAAACCCTCCCCGGCCTGGCGCTGGCGGGCGGGCTACGCGGCGGGCTTTCGGGCACCCTCCCTCCAGGAGTTGTTCTTCAACTTCATCGACGTCAACCACTTCATCATCGGCAACCAGAACCTCAGGGCCGAACGCAGTACCAACCTGCGGCTGAGCGGGGAGTGGATCGACCTGAAGCAACTTCCCCTGACCATCAGCGGCGAGCTGTTCTACAATCAAATCCGCCAGCGCATCACCCTGGCTGACATGGGGGAGGTCCGCTTCTCCTACCTCAACCTGGATCGCTACGAAACCCACGGCATGACCCTACAGGCCGAGTACAATCTCTCAGACGCCCTGACCCTCGTCTCCGGCGGTGCCCTGACCCGCCTCACCAACCCCGCCGCGGACGAACAAGCCGAGTTACCGGACTACCTCACCCTGGGCGAGGTCCGCAACGAACTAACCTACCGCCCCGCCCGCCTGGGCCTGACCCTGCGTATCGATCACCGCTACGTAGGCCGGCGCGACCGCTACGT
>CAZKPE010000483.1:0-2134 GCA_964554545.1 uncultured Lewinella sp. | reverse complement strand
GTGTCCGAGGGGGAGACCACCTCTACGATGAACTCGGGAACGATGGGGGCGAAGTGCCGCAGGTCTTCCGCAGTGAATTTGCTAAGTTGGGCGGCACTGACGTAGCTCGTATCCGGAGATTTGACGGACCCATCGGGGAGGGTGAAGCCCGTGCTGCTGCTGTAGGCTTTGCCACCGTTCTTCCGGGCATACATACCTAATTCGGTAGCAATCTCATTTTCGCGGCTACCGCTAAGGGGCGTTACGGGACTCATAATCTTTACTCTTCCATCGGCTTCGAGCTCAATAACCAATTCAGGGTTTCGCGCACAAAATGCGGCAAACTCCTCCCCGTTCATCCGCCGATCAAGGTAGATTTTCTCGCGTGCTGACGGTAACTGAACTTGCAGAAGCATGGGGTACGTATTTACCGAAGTAAACGGGGAAGGTCAGTACCAAGTTACGACTTCCTCCACCGTCTTTCGCTCGATAGCTGGCACCTGCGCCCCGTCGGCCGGTCGCCCTACCGGAAGGAGCAGATACGCCCGCTCGTTTTCCGGTCGGCCCAGCACCCGCTGCAGGAAATTCATCGGGCTAGGGGTGTGGGTAACGGTTACTAGGCCGGCGTTATGGATGGCGGTGATGAGCAGTCCGCAGGCGATACCGACGCTTTCGTTGACGTAATAATTCTTCCGTCGCTCGCCGTCGGGGCCGATGTCGTAGGGCTTCTTAAAGACGACGATGAGGTGGGGGGCCGTGGTCAGAAAGGGCTTCTGCCAGTCTGTACCGAACTTGTCGAGATCGGCCAGCCAGTCCTCCGACATCCGTCCGTGGTAGTTCTCGTATTCCTCCCGCTCGGCGGCCTCCCGGATTTGCCGCTTGATTTCCGGATCGCTGACCACGCAGAAGTGCCAGGGCTGCTTGTGGGCTCCGGAGGGGGCGGTGGCGGCCGCGGCCAAGAGGTATTCGATGATGGAGCGGGGAATGGCGGTAGGGGCGAAATCGCGCACCGTGCGCCTGCTTTCCACCATCCGGTAGAAGCTCTTGGCCAGGGCCCGCATCTCGAAGGGGGAAAAGGAAGCGGGATCGTAGGGGATAAAATCGGGCACGACAAAAATTTGCGCCCAAAGGTAGGTTGCCCTAGCCCCCGCCGCCAAAACGGTAGCCCACCAGGATGCCGATCCGCAGGTCCAGGGAAGTCAGCGTGCCGATAGCTGCGGCGAACTCCGGATCGTTGTCGCTGAAAGTGAATCCGCGGCCGAGGCCCAGATTGAGCTCCAGCACGAAGTTGCTCGGCCAGACCCATTTATGTCCACCCATCACGCCCAAGGCCATACGGGTGGCGTTGACCGAGCGATCGTCGGCCACGTCCCGACCGCGTAGGCTGATCAGCTTGCCGTAGCCGCCGGCGAACCAGCGGTCGTGGCCGTAGCGGGGCGCGAAGTAGGTCCGGAACTCGGGCACGAAACGAAGATTCCGGTAGTCGAATTCATCGTTGTTCGCCGTGAGGTTGATGGAGGAGTAGGCCACCCCCGCCGCCAGCGAGCTGGAAGGGGAGACGGGGAACTCCACCGAGCCGTTCAGGCCGAGGGTGATGAGGGAGCCGGCGTTGAGTTTGGCGTCGACCTGGGCAGAGAGTATAAAGCTCTCGAACAGGAATAGTAAGGCGAATAGAAGGCGAGTAGGCATGGCGGTGATTGGTTCGTTCCAAAGCTAAATGTATATCGGACCACGCCGCGTTACTCCGGTAGGATGTCCTTTAACGCAAATTTTCGATTCGGCCATCCTCGGCGTTCAACGCCTCGACCTGTACCTTCACGGCCATGCCCGAAGCCCTCAAGCTGAGTACCGAATTTAATTACGCGCTGGAGCGTATGGAGGCCGGCGCCAACCTCTTCATCACCGGGCGGGCGGGCACGGGTAAGTCGACCCTGCTGCAGATCTTCAAGCGGAGTAGCCGGAAGAACGTCGTCGTGCTGGCCCCGACCGGCGTGGCGGCCCTCAACGTGGGCGGACAGACCATCCACTCCTTTTTCAACTTTCCGCCGCGGCTGCTGCAGTCGAAGGACGTGCGCCCCAACCGCCGCAACAAGCGGGTCTTCGACAACCTGGAAACGCTAGTCATCGACGAAATCAGCATGGTACGCGCCGACGT
>CAZKPE010000482.1:0-2137 GCA_964554545.1 uncultured Lewinella sp. | reverse complement strand
CAGGTGTGGGGGGAGAGCCCGGGGAGGAGGAGGGGACTGGTGCTTAGGAAGTTACGACGGTTCATGATCTGTTGTTAACCCGGTACTTCAGTGCTACCGATGAGCCATTTAAATAGGCAATCACATTCCCCACCGTCAACTCCGACATCTCCCGGAAGGTCAGCGCCGTCAGGCTGGCCGCGTGGGGGGTAATGAGCACGTTCGGATGATCGACGATGCGGCGGCGTAATTCATCCTCCCCTCCTACCATCAGGTCACTGGCGTAGCCGGCCAGCTTACCGGATTCCAGGGCGTCGTAGAGGGCCCGTGCCTCCACTATTTCGCCACGGGCGGTATTAATCAGGTAAGTGCCTTCCCGCATCCGGTCGAAGGCATCGGCGTCGATGAGCTTGCGGGTTTGCTCGGTGAGCGGGAGGTGGAGGCTAATCACCTCGCTGTTGCGTAATACCCGGTCCAGGTCCCCCCTATCCCGTCCGGCAAAATCGGTTTGCATCCCCATTGCACCTGCGACCGCGCCCGTCCGCTTCCCGATGTCGCCCGGCCCGATGATGCCGAGTTTCAGGCCACGTAGTTCCTGTCCGGCGTAGGACTGGCGGTAGTCCCAGTTGCCCTGTTTCACTTCCCGGACCAGCCGGTACATGCCCCGCACCAGCAGCAGCATCAGACCGATGGTATGCTCGGCCACGGTGGCGGCATTGACCCCCGGCGCGTTGATGACCTGGATGCCGCGCTCCGTGCAGTAGTCGACATCGATATTGTTGACGCCGACTCCGCAGCGGGCAATGACTTCCAGTTTGGGGTAGCGATCAATTTTCTGTCGATCCAGCTTTACTCCTCCTCTGAGGATCAGGGCGCGTACGCAGGTGCGGTCAGGATTAGAATTCGGAAGACTGTACGCCATATTTGCCTCTTCCATCAGACGATGGGCGGCCGTATCGACGGTTTCCAAAAAGTGGACAACGGCACTCACGCTTCCCGACTGGCGGGTGGATGATAGAGGGTGGCGTTCTCGGCCTTATAGCCCCGGAAGTCATTGCGGCCGGAAACGTAGAGCCCCTCCTCGAAATCATCCTCCTGTAGGATGGCCGGGTCGATTTTGTCGCTGGGGAAGCTGGAGATTTCGATCAGGTTGTCCGCCGGGTCGCGGATGAACATCTGCATGGCCCCGTCGGGCAGGCGGTGGACCTTCCCCCACGGTCGGGTGTCGATGCGCCCTTGCTCCTTCATGCGCCAGTACATTTCCGAAAAGTCGGTAACCCGTACGCAGAGGTGGCCGCGGAAGGAGCGGCTATCCTCCCACTCGCTGAGGTGCAGCTGGGTAGTGTCGGTGATGCGGAAGAAAGCCGTCGGGTAGTCGAAAACGAAGGCGGGGATGGGGGTGAGGCCCATTTCGTGCTCGTAGAAGGTGGCGGCTTCTTCTAGCTTGTCGACGATGAGGGTGACGTGGTTTATTTCGGCGATCTTAGACATGGGGAAGGGGGTTTTGCCCACAGAGTGCGCTTCACGCCGCGCAGAGGGGGGCACAGAGTTGCACGGAGGCTGACGTCTCTCTGTTCGACTCTGCGTGGACTCTGCGCAACTCTGCGGGCTACATTACATATTTTTCAATAAAGTCACGTTCAATTTCCAGCCCCAACCCCGGCCGCTCGGGCCTTAAAATACGGCCATCCGTCACAACCGGCGCTTCCTTCACTAGATCATACAGCAAGGGGTTCCCACCCAGGGAATGCTCGATGTACTTTGCTGAGCTACTCGCGAAGGCCAAGTGTACCCCCGCCATGAAGCTGAAGGCCGAGCCCCAGCAGTGGGGGGCCAGTTCGAGCTGCCAGGTGTCGGCCAGGGCGGCAACGCGGCGGGCCTCGGTGATGCCGCCCACGATGGCGCAGTCGGGCTGGAGGACGTCCACGGCCCGCTGCTCAACCAGGTCCCGGAAGTCGAAGCGGGTAAATTCACTCTCGCCGGCCGCGATGGGGGTGGTCGTGCCGCGCCGGAGTTCGGCGGTGCCGGCCTTGTTATCGGAAGTGATGGGCTCCTCGAACCAGTAGAGGTTCAGGTCCTCGGTCTGCCGGGCGAAGCGGCGCGCCTCGCTGACGGAGTAGGTGCCGTGGGCGTCGGCCATGATGTCGATGTCGGGACC
>CAZKPE010000481.1:0-2139 GCA_964554545.1 uncultured Lewinella sp. | reverse complement strand
GATGCTTACGTAGCCCGTATCGAAGCTGGTGATGAGGAAGCGTTGCTCGAGCAGCCGCTCGGGGGCCTCGGCGATCACCTCCAGCTCTTCGGCACGAATGATTTCGGTCCCGGGCAGGGCGTCAATGGCCGCGGCGTCGAGGGGAAAAACTTCCGTACCCGGCGGGGCGGAGATATTGACGCTCAGGTAGATCTGATCGCCAATGGTAATTTCCTTACGCGCCAGCTCGGCCCGGGCGTTGACGGTGCGGTTGGTGGACTGCTGGGCGGAGGCACTCTGAGCAACAAGAAAAAGCAGGGGGATGGCTAAAAACCGGTGCACGGCCTAAAGGTCGGGAATTTTCGTGCAGCTTGGGGCGGAACAACTACCTTTAAAGCCTACAACAGGACAATGCTAGAGGACTTCTCCGAAATTAGTCTGCTGCTCAGAGCCCGCTTTGTGGAGCTCTTCCCACGGGCGGTGATGGCTTTGCTCATCCTGGCCCTCGGCTACCTACTGGCGCGACTGGTGCGAACCCTGACCACCCGGTTACTACTGCGGGCGACCCGGATCGCCCACCTGCGCTTCGGACAACCTCACTTCAGCTTTCCCGCCCGGGCGCTGGGGGTGGTCGCCTTCTGGTTCGTGCTAGCGATTGCCTTCCTGCTGGCGGCCGAGTTGCTGGAGTTCACGCTCGCGACCCGCGGACTCGAGAGTCTGCTGAACTACCTACCCAACCTGCTCGCCGCCGTACTCACCGTCACCCTGGCCTATATCGGCGGTCGCTTCCTGGCCCGGCTGATGGGTAGCTTCGGGACGCGCATGCGGCTTCCCTTCGGACGGGCGCTCGGCCGGGTCATCCAGTACGCCATCGTATTCGTAGCGCTGGTGATTGCCACCGACCAGATCGGTATCGAGATCGCCTTCCTGATCGACATCATCGACATCCTGCTGGCCGCCCTGCTCTTTACGGCGGCCCTGGCCTTCGGGCTGGGGGCCAGGGCCTCGATCGGTAACATCCTGGCGACCTACTACGCCCGGAAAACCTACCGGGAGGGTGACGAAATCCGGATCGGCGAGGTCGTCGGGAAGATCAAACGCTTTGACGCCACGGCGGTCATTGTCGATACCGAACAGGGGCAGTGTAGCATCCCCGGGCGGACCTTCGGGGAAAGTCAGTCCTTTCTCATCAAACGCAGCTGACCCATGCAGAGCGAAGAGACCATCCTTCGGCACTACCTCAGTCACCACCCCCGGCAGGCGGCCGCCGCCCTCAAGCAGGCGGGGGCGGACGGGGTCGTGCGCTTCCTGGAGTCAGAACCGCTGGATATGGCGATCGCGGCGGTCGCTGCCCTGCCGGCCCAGGACGCGGCCAGCTACCTGGAAAAGGTCGACGGCAGGCGAACCTACGAGATCGTCGCGGGACTGAACGTGAACCAGCAGCGGGACCTGCTGCGCCTTTCCAACAGCAACTTTAGCGAACGGCTACTGCGGGAGATGCCCCCCAGGCGGGCCGCCCCCTTAAGGACCTATCTGGCGGCCGGCAAGGATACGGTGGGTTTCTATATGCACGTTCCGGCCGTCCGGCCCGAGGGGCAACGGACCGTCGCCGAAGTGATCGATGCGGTCAGGGGGGAGGGCCGCCAGAGCCCGTCCCGGATGGTGGTGGTCGACGAGCGTGGCGTGCCGGTCGGTATCCTGCAGATGCGCGATCTGCTATTCGCGGACAGCGGGGTGCCGGTATCTTCGCTGATGGAGCGCGATTTCCCCTCCTTTTACATAGACGATCCGGTTGCTTCGGTGCGTACTCATCCCGGCTGGCGTACCCATTCCCTCATTCCAGTAGTCGATCAAAGCGGGGTACTGGCCGGTACCATCAGCCTGAGCGCCCTCCACGAAGCCGTTTCGACCGGAGAAGGACAGAACCGCGACCTGCTCGAAACCGGCAGCGCGCTCGGGGAATTGTACCGCGTCGGATTGACGGGCTTCATCCAAAGTTTAGGTTGACATGATCGTTAGCACCCCTACCTCCCCCGCCCGGCGGGTTATGATCGATGACTTTCTGCGGCAGCAACCCCTGGAGGCGGCCTTGCTCCTGGATAAGTTGCCAACCGATGAGCTAGTGACTTACCTGGAAGGCCGGACTCCGGAGACGGCCAT
>CAZKPE010000480.1:0-2147 GCA_964554545.1 uncultured Lewinella sp. | reverse complement strand
TCGACCGACTCGACCTGGACCAAGCCGGCATCCGCTACGGCAAAAAGGGCATCGAGGTAGACGATCAATTACGGACCAGTGTCGACCATATTTACGCCGTGGGCGACTGCGCCGCCAGCGGGCTGCCCCTGACGCCGGTGGGTACCTACGCCGCCAGTCTGCTGAATGAAAATCTGTTCGAGGGCGCTGGCCGGCAGGTAGACTACTACCCTATTCCCACCGTCGCCTTCTGCCTCCCGGGCATCGCCTCCGTAGGCATGACCGCTGCCGAAGCCAAAGATGCCGGCGACCACATTGAAGCGCGCTACGAGGTCGCTACCGACTGGTACTACCCCCGCCACCTGAACGCCAGCGTGTACGCCTTCAAGCTATTCATTGACTCCAAGAAGCAGGTCGTCGTCGGGGCGCATTTACTCGGACCGGATGCCACGGAATTGATCAACCTATTTTACCTGGCCATCCGTCGGGAAATACCGATCCCGGAGCTGAAGGACATGATCTTCGCCTACCCCACCCCCGCCGCCGTACTGCAGTCGATGCTTGCCGCCTGATGACGAATCCAACCATCGCCCGCCACTTCCGGGAACTCGCTAAGCTGATGGAGCTGCACGGCGATAATCCCTTCAAGATTCGCTCCTACACCAACGCATACAATAAGCTGCGTAAGGATGACCGCGAACTAGCCACGATGAGTGAGGCGGAACTAGTGAAACTAGACGGCGTCGGGAAGGCCATCGCCGGCAAAATCCACGAACTGGCGACCACCGGCACCATGGAAACGCTCGAAAAATGGCGGGCCAAGACCCCCGAGGGCATCCGGGAAATGCTCAACGTCAGCGGCTTCGGCCCCAAAAAGGTGAAGGCGGTGTGGGACGGATTGGGGGTAGAAACCGTCGGTCAGCTCCTTTACGCGATCAACGAGAACCGACTGGTCGAGCTGAAAGGCTTCGGGACCAAAACCCAGGAGACTCTCCGCCAAAAGCTGGAATTTCTGCAGCGCAGCCGGGGCAAACTGCACTACCGTACCGGGGCGTTGGCGGCCGGGGCCTTGCTTACCCAACTGCGGCGCACCTTTCCCGACGAGCGTTTTGAGGCTACGGGTGAACTGCGCCGAGCCTGCCCTACCCTCTCCTCCATCGAATTACTGACTACGCTTGCACCTGCCCCGATAGCTATCGGGGCGCCCAACATCAAGGGGGTTACGGTGAAGGAACGATCCGCCGAACGCAGTCTCCTGTCGGTGGACGAAGTACCCTTTACGCTCTACCACTGTACCACCGAAAACTTCGGCAGCAAACAGTTCCGGCGCACGGGGAGCCCGGAATTTCTGCGCGCTTTCCTGGACCGCTTCCCGGACCGCACATTCACCGATCTTCCGGAGGAGAAGGATGTTTTTGCGCGGGCGCAGGTGCCGTATCTGATCCCGGAATTACGGGAGGACGGGACTTACCTGGACGGATCGTTTACCGTACCCGAAGTGATCACGGAGGCGGATATCCGCGGGGTGGTGCACGCCCACTCTACCTACAGTGACGGCATCCACAGTCTGCAGGAGATGGCCCTCGGCAGTCGCGAACGGGGCTACGAGTATTTGGTCATCAGCGATCACTCGAAAGCGGCCTTTTACGCTAACGGGTTGACCGAGAGCCGGGTACGCGAGCAGTGGGCGGAGATCGACAAGCTGAACGAAGAACTGGCCCCTTTCCGCATCTTCAAAGGGATCGAGTGCGACATCCTCTCCGACGGCAGCCTCGACTACGACGCGGACCTTCGCAGCGGCTTTGAGGTCGTCATCGCCAGCATCCACAGCAACCTGAACATGGACAAGGAGCGGGCTACCGCGCGCTTGCTGGCCGCGATCGCCCATCCGCATACGACTATACTGGGTCATCCCACGGGGCGCCTGCTACTGAGTCGGGCCGGTTACCCCATCGACCACGCCCGTGTCATCGACGCCTGCGCCGATCACGGGGTGGCCATCGAGCTCAACGCCAACCCCTACCGCCTGGACCTGGACTGGAGGTGGTTGCCCTACGCCAGCGAGCGGGGGGTGCCGATCAGTATCAATCCGGATGCCCACGCCGTGGGGGGGATCGACGACATCCGGTGGGGGGTGGCGGTGGCGCGGAAGGGGGGGCTGACGAGGG
>CAZKPE010000479.1:0-2154 GCA_964554545.1 uncultured Lewinella sp. | reverse complement strand
TCGAGGACATCCTCGCCGGCCTCTACAAGGGCGACGTGGACATGAACCGCGTGACGGCGAAGGTCGACAAGCCGTTGCACGGTGGCAACCTGCAGGCGGTGTTGGACGGGCTGCGGACGGACATGCGCAAGGCCGCTGAAAACCTCGAGTTCGAGGAAGCCGCGCGGCTGAGGGACGAAGTCAAGCGGCTGGAGGCGGTGGACCTGGCGGTGTCCGACGACCCCCTCGCGCGTCAGCAGGCGGTGGAGAAGGCGAGCGAAGCCGCGGTCAAGGGCAGCGGCCGGTCCACCTCAGGCCGGCCGGGGCAGCGGGGCGGGAACGTGAAGCGGCGGAAGAGATGAGTTCGTGGTTCCCAAGGGCACCGGTGCCCACTAGAGATGGGAAGAAAGAGGAGGAGTCCGCGTGCCGCTAGATAGCCAGCAGCTACTCGGCCAAGGCGTGTACACGCCCAGAGAAGCTGCCCGGTTGATCGGCAGTTCTCAACGAGATGTACTGAGATGGACACGCGGCAATAAGAAAAACCGGCCGGTAATCACCAGCTATTATCGTTTTCTTGAGGACTCGACAGAGATCAGCTTCTCTGACTTGGTCGAGTTGCGCATAATTTCCGCAATGCGAAATGTCGGCATTTCACTTCAAGCTATTAGGTTCGCAATCGACTTCGCCGAAGAGCGACTCGGGATAGCGCGACCTTTACTTCACGAGAAATTCAAAGTGGACGGAACCGAGCTCCTACTCGAAGCAGCTGAGAGCGATGCTGATTTCATTAGTCTATCCAAGAAACGCCCCGGTCAGAAAGTATTCAAGGAGATCATCAAGCAGTCCCTCAGCGACATTGAATACGACAGGAACATCGCGGCTCGTTGGCGACCAAAAGGGTTTGCGCAGATTATCATCGACCCGCAGCGACACTTCGGCGAGCCGATCCTCGACGACTTCGGTATCAGCACTTTCACGCTCTATCGAGAGCATGATTCATCTCACGGTGTCGGCTATCTTTCTAAGCTATACGAGATCCCTGCGAAGGCTGTTCGGGGCGCAATACAGTACGAGAGTAGCTTGGAGCAGCAATAGAGCAGGCGGATGGTCAAAGTCCTATTTGACCACAACATGCCGCCGGCCATTGCTCGCGCTTTAAATGAAGTTATCAAGATTGACGGTCACTCCGCGCACGCACTTAGAGACATGTTCTCCGTCCGAATAGACGACATTGAGTATTTCGATCGATTGGGATCTGGCGGAGACTGGATCATCATTTCAAAAGATCTTCAAAACTCGCGCAAGAAGGCGGAGAGGGCCGCAATCCTCCGAAACAGACTGCTCGCCTTTTATCTTTCCCCTGCGCTCCAAAAGAAATCTGTCGGGGCGCAGGCCGCAGTCATACTTTGGCACTGGGACGGCATGTTTCAGCAGAGAAAATTAGTCGAACGAGGCCTCTTCCAACTTCCCGAGAACAAGGGAAAGTTTCGGCAACTCTGACACTCACCCCTTGGCCTGGGCGATCAGCCCGGGCCGCGCCGGACCCTACCCCCGGGAGGGCGCCTTGGCGATGTCGCCCGCCGCGCCTGCACTTCGCGCGTCCTCGCCTGAGACAGTCCACTGGACTGTCTCCGAGACGGCTCGGACCGCCGGGGCTTTCGAGATAAACCGCCCAGCCACCATCGCCCCACCGGCGCCCACCCAGGCTCGGGCGCGCCCCTCCGCACCCAGCGCCTTGCGCTGCCTCCCCAAAGACTGTCGGACGGACCTATTTCGGGCCGGCTCTAACCCCGCTGCGCTCCGCACCCGTCCGGTGCGTCTACCAGTGTTCCCAGGTCCAGACGTCGGTGGCGTCCGTGTTTGAACCGCGCAACTGCCGACGTTCAGGCAAGCCCCGGCGCTCCTCCCGCGCTACCGGTCCACTCGCAGAAAGGTAGGAACCGTTCGGCGATTTTCGGATGCGCCATGCGGATACCCGCGCATGGCTGCAGAGATCGCGGTTGATCCGAACCGGCGCCGCAAGAGTGTCTGAGCGGTTGACGTTGCTGGCTGAACACCGAGCTGCGACAGAGGCTTGCCCCTTCGTTCTCGCATGGATGCGAAGGCCCCGGCGCGGCCTCGGGCAAGTCGCGAAATCCCGACTTCCGCGGGGGGTGGCGAAGGGCGCATCCTGAC
>CAZKPE010000478.1:0-2155 GCA_964554545.1 uncultured Lewinella sp. | reverse complement strand
ATCACGTCGGGGTTCAGCGATAGCGCTTCGTCCGTCCGCTCCATATTGATCCGCTTCTCTCCCGGCTCGTCCTCCTTCCACATCTGGGCACCGCCGGCGCCGCAGCACAGCCCGTTCTTCCGGCTGCGCTTCATCTCGACCAGCTGGCCGTCCAGACTCTCCAGTACCTCGCGGGGGGCTTCGTAGATGCCGTTGGCGCGGCCCAGGTAGCAACTGTCGTGGTAGGTGATCCGCTTACCCTTGAAGGAGCCACCTTCGTTCAATTTCACGCGCCCCTCGTCGATTAGTTGCTGCAGTAATTGGGTGTGGTGCACGATCTCATAGTGCCCCCCCAGGGCAGGATATTCATTCTTAATCGTATTGAAACAGTGGGGGCAGGCGGTCACCATCTTTTTCACGCCGTACATATTCAGCGTCTCGATATTCTGCAGGGCCACCATCTGAAACAGGAATTCGTTGCCGGCGCGGCGGGCGGGGTCGCCGGTGCAGGCTTCCTCATCGCCGAGAATGGCAAACTCCACTCCGGCGTGGGTCAGGATTTCGGCGAAGGCGCGGGTCACTTTTTGGGCCCGGTCGTCGAAGGAGCCGGCGCAGCCTACCCAGAAGAGGATTTCGGGGGATTTGTTTTCGGCGGCGTATTCGGCCATGGTTTTTACAGTCATTGAGTTGTTGGGTTGTTGGGTTGTAGCGTGATGAGTCTATGCTACAGTTTGGTGTTCGCGCGCGCCTTAGCAAAAATTTGAAGTAAGCTCTGATATTCTTTGCCGATTGCGCCAAGATCAACCTGGTCGACTCTTACGTCGCTTTCTATCAGTAGCTCGATCCAGAACACGGTCTCATCGCATTCCTCGACCACAATACACATTTTAGCGTACCATTCTCTTTTCGATCGAGCTCTGCAGGCAGCCCGGTAGTTAGCTCCCACCGAAGTTCCAGACTTTAGCAGTTGGTAGCGAATAACATTCAAAGCCGGGCCTTTTCCGGCGCCCTCCATAAAGTTTATCAGCTGTTTGGCAACTGCTTTAGTTCTAGCTTTCAATTCCGTAGCGAATTCAACGCTCGTTTTCCGCTGGTTGCCGCCATATGAACTAGCCGGTTCACCAAACACTCTGTCCATTTCCCCCTGATCGTCCACATAGAAACTAGCCATCCCAGAATTTTTGATTGAATTTAATTTTCTCGTCCAACAACCCCATAACCCAACAACCCTACAACCCCTAACCCTCCACCCACGCCGTCCGGCTAGCCCCCACACTCCACGCCCGCTGCTGGTTCTCGATGCTGTTGAACAGCGGCATCCAGTCGCCCGGCCCCTTGGCCTCGGTCAGGATCTCGTGGCGGCGCATCTTATTGATCATTTCCAGAGGGTTAATCAAAATCGGGCACGCCTCTACGCAGGCATTGCAGGTCGTACAGGCGTGAATCTCTTCCCGTGTAATGTAGTCCCATAGATTGCGGCCGTCCTCGAAGTTTGCCGCAGATAGCTCCGCTTCCGCATTGGCGGCGTATTCCGTATTCCCGCTCCGTATCTTATCCCCGATCTCTTCGGCGCGGTCCCGGACGTTCATCACAATCTTCCGCGGACTGAGCTTTTTCCCCGTAATGTTAGCCGGGCACACCGCCGTACACCGCCCGCATTCCGTGCAGGAATAGGCGCCGAGGACGTCGATCCAGCTCATCTCGGTGACGTCATCGGCCCCGAACTCGGGTAGCTCGGCGTTCATGTCCGGCTCGGGGGCATTGGGATCGCCCAGGCCCATCATGGATTTCACCTCGTTCATGATCTCCGGCATATTGATCATCTCACCCCGGGGCTTCAGTCGGGCGAAGTAGGTGTTCGGGAAGGCGAGCAGAATATGTAGATGCTTCGACTTTGGCAGGTAGTTCAGGAAAACGAAGACCATTATGATGTGGCCCCACCAGCCGACCCGTTCCAGGGTATGCAAGGTCGCGGCATCCATCCCCCCGAAGATGACCGGACCGAGAAAGCCGCTTACCGCAAAGTTGGTCGGCCGGTAGTGCGTAGGGTCGAGGTCTTGCAGCACCACGTCCGTGCCATTCATCGTAAAGATGCAGGCCAGTAGGATCAATTCGAAGATAAGAATCAGATTCGCGTCCAGCTTCGGCCAGCCCTGCATCTCCGGCTTGTTGAAGC
>CAZKPE010000477.1:0-2157 GCA_964554545.1 uncultured Lewinella sp. | reverse complement strand
TCATTTTCTTGCTCGACCGCCTCTACATCGCCGCCACCTCCCAACACGTGGGCAAGACCACCTGCACCCTGGGCCTTATGGCGGCCATCCGCGCTCGTCACCAGCGGGTGAGTTACTGCAAGCCCGTAGGTCAGGAGTGGGTCGAACTCGGAGACCTGCAGGTAGATAAGGATGCCCTGCTCTTCGCGCGGGGAATGGACTTCGAGCTTAAATCCGAGCTGCACAGCCCCGTCATCATCGGCAGCGGGGTGACGGCCGAGTACCTGGACGACCCGACCGCCTTCGGTTTCCCCCGCGCCATCACCCGGGCCAGCCGAAAACTGCAGCAGCGCAACGATTTCGTGATCTACGAGGGCACGGGGCACCCGGGGGTCGGTAGCGTTTGCGATGTCAGCAATGCTCAAGTCGCGCAGCTGCTCAATGCACCGGTAGTGATGATTGTGGAGGGCGGCATCGGCAGTACCGTCGACCAGCTCAATTTGAACCTTGCCCTATTCCGGGAGCGCCGCGTGCCCGTCAGGGGGGTAATCGTCAACAAGACCCGGCCCGCCAAACTGGAAAAAGTGCGCCACTACGTGGGTAAATACCTGGAAAAAACGGGTATCCCCTTACTCGGCGTCCTGCCCTTCGAGAAGATTCTGGCGAACCCCATCATGGCCTCGGTCCGCCACAGTCTGAAGGGGAAGACCCTGTTGAATAAAGAGGGGCTGGATAACCCCGTAGAAAACATCGCCAGCGGTAGCCTGCTGGCCCAGGAGGAAGTCGACAACCTGAAGAACCTGCTGGTCATCGTCAGCCACCGGCGGCTCTACGAAGCACTTAGTGCCCTCCAGCTTATTCTGACCGATCGGGGCTTACCGCCGACGACCATTTCCGGCGTAGTGGTGACGGGCCTGGCTGACAACTACCCCGAACTGCCCCATACCGACTGGCTGAATGAGTACAACATCCCGGTGGTGGCCTGCGCCCTGGATACCTATGGAGCGGCGGTGCGCATTTCCCAGATGGAGGTCAAGATCAACCTGAAGACGCCCTGGAAGATCCGGCGGGCGGTGGAGTTGATCGAGGAGCATATTGATATGGATTTGCTTCTGTAAGGGTTGCCCACAGAGCGCCCCTCGGGCGAGCACAGAGTTTGGCGCAGAGTTGCACGGAGGCTCCGCACGACTCTGCGGTACTCTGTGCATCCCTCTGTGCGGCTCACGCAGTGAGCGACTCTGTGGGCCAACTACTTAGCTTCCTCCCCCTCAATGCCCGCCCCCACGCTATTCAGCAAACTCAAATACCGGTCCCTCGCCGCGAAGAACTCCGGCAGGTAATCCTCCGGCATGGGCTCCGCGTCCTGGAAGTCCATACGGGTATGGTCGACCTGCTTGCCATTGTCCCAGAAGCGGAAGCAGACATGGGGTCCGGTAGCCAGACCGGTAGAGCCTACGTAGCCGATTACGTCGCCCTGACTCACGCGGCGGCCCACCGTCATCCCCGCCGCCCGCTTCTGCATGTGCAGATACTGGGTGGAAAAGCGCTTATCGTGCTTAAGTTTGACGAAGATGCCGTTGCCCCCGGTACGCCCGGAACGGCTGACGACCCCGTCCGCGACGGCGACGATCGGCGTTCCGTAGGGGGCCGCATAATCCGTTCCCAGATGAGGCTTAACGCGGCGCTGTACGGGGTGGAAACGGCGCAGATTGTAGCGGCTACTGATGCGGCTGTAGCGTACCGGTGCCTTCAGGAAGGTCGATTTCATGGGCTGGCCGTCCAGGCCGAAGTAGCCCGTCTGGGTGCTGTCCGTGCTGGTGAAGTAGAAGGCGTAAATGTCCTTCCCCCCGGTGCTGTAGCGGGCGGCCCGCACCCGACCGAAGCCGGCCTCCTTTTCGTTCACGTACTCCTGCTCGTAGACCAGCTGGAAGGCATCCCCCGGCTGGACGTGGTAGAAATCCACCGACCACTGCAGGGCATCCTCCATCTTGTCGGTCAGCGCGAAGCTGTGGCCGGCCCCCACCATAGCGTTCCAGAGCGAGCTTTCGATGACTCCCGCGGCTAGCCGTTCCTCCATTGTCACGGGCAGTTCTTCGTAAGCGTTTCGTCCCTCCTGTTGCAGGTCCAGGCGCAGGTAGCGGTAAACGGTGGGGGCGTAGACCAAGAAGTCCATGCCCT
>CAZKPE010000476.1:0-2163 GCA_964554545.1 uncultured Lewinella sp. | reverse complement strand
CTCTGGAGGTAGGCGTAGTAGAGTTGGCGTACCTGTAGGCGAACCTGATTTTCGAGCACCTCCGTCTCCGCCACCGCCGCCGTGGCCTGGGTGCGGCGCAGGGCTTCCTCCCGGGCGATGAGGGGCTGCAGGAGGGGTAGGCTAAGCTCGATGCGGCTGTCGTGGAAGTTGCTGGGAATGAAGCGCTCGGCTACGTTATCCAGACCGGTCGGCAAGCCCTCCGTTCCGGCGAGCTGGTTGACCGTCTGATTGAGGGGGTTGAGCAGCGTGCCGATGGGTATGGCGATCCGGCGGCCCCCGGCTGACAGTAGGTAGTCAGAGCGCAAATCGACCGTCGGACGGCGATTTGCCGCTGCCAATTCGATGCCCAGCAGTCGTTCGTTTTCGGCTAGTCGCTGCCGCTGAACCGTGGGATTGTCGCGTAGAGCAGTTTCGACGTACCCATCCAACACGGCACCCTGCGTTCGCGCCCACCCCGACAAGAGGAGGATGGTATAAACACCTATTAATTTATGAACAGTGTTCAGCATCGTGGCAAAAAATTTTAGTGGTGGTTATGTTGCATTAGTTTCATTGCGTGGGAGTAGGCATCCAGGATCATCTGCTCGCTGCCCTCGCTCAGACATAATCCCTCCACGTGGTCGCCCTCGTAGATGCGCAGGCGCTGGGAGATCTTCAGGCTGACCATCCCGTGAACCAGCGACCAGAGGGTGAAGCTGATCTGGGCCGGGTCATCGTCGGCGAAGTGCCCGTCCGCGATGCATTCCCTTACGATGCCGACCAGCAACTCGTGCAGTTTGATGCCTGGTTTCCAACCCGCCTCTTCCCCCAGGGCATCCATGGGGTTTTCCATCATGAACATGAGTTGGTAGAGATCGGGGTAGCGCAGGCCGAAGAGGATGTACCGCTCACCCATCTGGTGGATACGGTCCAGGGAATCCGCCGAGGTCAGTGCCTTTTGCATAAAGGCGAAAGCCTGGTCGAAGGCATGTTGCTGCACGGCTAGGAAGAGCTCGTCCTTATCGCGGTAGTAGAGATAGAGGGTACCCACGGAGTACTCGATCCGCTTTGCGATCTTGCGCATGCTTACATTGGCATAGCCCTGCTCCCGAAACAGCGCGACGGCGGCGTCGATGATCTTGCGGCGTAGTGCTTCGCGGTCCCTCGATTTGCGATCCTGGATACCCATGGTTGTATGAACAATGCAAATATAGTGAACAGTGTTCATTTATCGTCCTATTTTTTATCGCTGCTCTTTACAACTAGTTTACTGCGGACCATTCCCGCCCGGTTCTTCCACCGTAAGACGTAGGTGCCCATTAGCAGATCCGTTCTTTGTATTGGGAAACGCATTTCCCGGGATGCTTCTCTCCCGGCTTGATCCGGCCAGCGGTGTACGACGCGACCCTGAATATCCAATAGCGTGACCTCATTTACATCGCCATGTTCCTCGGGTAGGCGAATGCGTAGGTGGTCGGTGAAGGGATTGGGGTACACGGTGGTCTCACTGGCCGGTACGGTTTCGGGGGCCGGGGCCGGTGCCAGCTCATCCGTAGTCACGGTCATGATGCCCCCCATGACGACTTTACCCATCAGACGTTGGTAACCGGTAACGACGACTTCCGGCAGGGTTTCTTCTCCGGGGAAGAGGTGAATGTCGGTACCCGATTTGGAGGTGAATCCAAGGTGCTGTTGGCTCAGGGTCAGGAAGAAGTCTTCAAAACCCACATAGCCGATCCGTAGGGTGCCATCGGTAGGAATCGTAAGGGAGAAGGTGCCATCCAGGTCCGTGACCGTACCGCTCCGGGTACCGGAGAGGAGTACCGTCGCGCCCACGAGCGGTTCGCCATCCTGATCCAGAACCCGTCCCGTGAAGGGGAGTCGTTTCTCCAGCGAAACCATTTCTCCGAGAATAGTGACTTCGGGTATCGAGTCGCCGGAGGGTGGGGGGAGGGGAGGAGTGGCGGACTGTCCGGCGACCCCGACGCTCAACAGCATGGCCGTAGCAGCCGCCGCGGTACGCCATCCGGTAGCGGGCGGGACGACTGCCCGGATCGGCCGGTGGAGCTGATCGCGCCGGAAACGGCCGCAGAGGCGACCGTTGTGGGTGGCAGCGAAGCGATGGATCTCGCGGTCGGTCATCCAGCTGAAGTCGACGACCTG
>CAZKPE010000475.1:0-2163 GCA_964554545.1 uncultured Lewinella sp. | reverse complement strand
ATTGCGGTATCCACCAACGGATATCGCCATGAAATACGTCCTCCTCTTTCTCCTCCTCTGCTTCGGTAGCCAATTGCTCCTCGGGCAGTCCGCCAGCCCCTATTTCCTGGTACAGGGCGGCCCCGCCGATTTCACCCTGGCCGCCACCGCCGCCGACGTGCGGATCAGCGGGGTGATCGCCGACGTGACGGTGCGCCAGACTTACGTGAACCGGGGACCGTCTACTCTGGAAGCCACCTACGTCTTTCCGGCCGGTACTGGTGCCGCGGTCTACGCCATGCGGATGCGGGTCGGTGAGCGCATCATTGAAGGAGAGGTGATGCGAAAGGCCGCCGCCCGCCAAACCTACGAAACCGCCAAACGGGAGGGCAAACGCGCCAGTCTGCTGGAGCAGCACCGACCGAACGTGTTCCAGATGAGCGTCGCGGGTATTCAGCCCGGTGATACCGTGGCCGTCGAACTCCGGTACACCGAACTCCTCGTGCCGGAAAGCGGACGCTACGCCTTCGTGTATCCCACCGTGGTCGGTCCGCGCTTCACCGGTGAAAACACGAATGCCGGAAGCACCGGGTCGGACTACACGGACCAGCCTTACACCCCCGCCGCCGCTGCCCCACCCTTCACCCTGAAGCTGGAACTGGACGCCGGCATGCCCATTGCCGAACTCGGTAGCCCCAGCCACCGCATCCGGAGCGAGCGGCCCGATGCAACCACCGCCCGCCTCACCCTCGACGGTGCGGAATCCGGAGGTGCTGACCGCGACTTCGTACTCGAATACCGCCTCGGGGGAACGGGAGTACAGACCGGCATGCTCCTCTTCGAAGGGGAGGAGGAGAACTACTTTCTCTACCTGGCCCAGCCCCCGCTCCCCACAAATGCCCCCGCCGCCGAGCCCGCCAAGGAATTCGTCTTCGTCGTGGACGTCAGCGGCTCGATGAACGGTTTTCCGCTCGGCGTGGCCAAAGACCTGTTGCAGCGACTGACCGATGGGCTACGCCCCACCGACCGCTTCAATATTCTCCTCTTCGCGGGGGCCGGGCAGACCTGGCAGCCAGTCTCCGTAGCCGCCACCCCGGAAAATGTAGCCGCCGCCAAAGATTTCCTGACCGCAGCGCGGGGTGGTGGCGGTACCCGTCTGCTCAGCGCACTAGAACACGCCTTTGCCCTGCCGCAGCCCGACCGGGGCATCAGCCGCAACTTCGTCATCCTCACGGACGGCTACATCAGCGTCGAGCCGGAGGTATTCGAGCTCATCGACCGCCGATTGGGGGAGGCGAACGTCTACGCCTTCGGAATCGGACGCAGCGTCAACCGTCACCTTATCGAGGGCATGGCCCGGATCGGGCGGGGCCGGCCGGCTTTCGTCCTCGACCCCTCGGATGCCAGGACCGAAGCCGAGCGGTTCCGCCGCTACATCACCGCGCCCGTACTGACGAACGTTCGGCTGGACTACGGAAAGTTCGACGCCTACGAGATGGAACCCTTCCAGCTTCCCGACCTGACGCGGGAACGGCCGCTGGTCGTATTCGGCAAGTACCGGGGGAAGGCCAGGGGAGCACTGCAACTGAGCGGTCAGTCCGGCTCGGGTAGCTGGTCTTCGGTCACTTCGGTTAGCAAGCGGGATGCAGACGCCCGCCACGCCGCCCTGGCCTACCTCTGGGCGCGGCACCGCATCCAGCGACTGGCCGATTACAACAACTTGCGCCACGACGACGAACGGGTAGAGGAGGTGACCCGCCTGGGACTCACGTACAACCTGCTGACCCCCTATACCTCCTTCGTGGCGGTGGATAAAACGCCCGCCCTGGCGAGAGCGGACTCCGCCCAGACCGTCCGCCAGCCACTCCCCCTACCTGCCGGGGTATCCGCTACGGCAGTCGGCTTTTCGCTGCTACTGACCGGGGTGTCCGGTCTGCCCGCCAACACGGAATCCACGGGATGGCCCTGGTGGAGCTACCTGGTGGTGGGGCTCGTGATGCTCTTCTTCGCGGTTACGTACAAGATGATGCGCAGCCTGCCCGCCGCCCTGCTGGTGATGGCCTTTTGCATGTCCTGCGAGCGGGAAGCCGTCTCATTTGAAGTTCCCGGTTCAGCCGGCACCTGCGTCCCCGCCCCCCCTGCCATACGACCCGCGAACATCACCTTCATCCTGGGGGAAGATGA
>CAZKPE010000474.1:0-2167 GCA_964554545.1 uncultured Lewinella sp. | reverse complement strand
GCTTCTGGTTCGCCTTTCTGGGGGCGGCGCTGGTATGGGGGGCGTATACGGGTTACGTGCACATCGAATCGGAGGGGCGGCTGGGGGACCGGCTGGCGGTGACCTTCGGCGTGGCGACCGGGTGGGTGCTGGTCATGCTGACGGCCCTCTGGGGGGGCATCACGGCGGGACTGGGGGGACTGACGGGGGCGGCGCTGCGGATCGCGCTCAGGGGGGGTAAAAAGTAAATTCGTTTCTTGGTGGCGGTCGATGGACTTTCACCACGGATTTCCACGGATTACTTGCACGGATATTTCACGGATTTAGCAGCAACTATATGGACGTTTCAACCACCCGCCACCCCGAGGATGGGGGCAGCATTTTCGGTCACCGCCCGGGGCTTTTCGTGCTCTTCTTTACGGAGATGTGGGAGCGGTTTTCTTATTATGGGATGCGGGTGTTGCTGGTCGTTTTTTTGGTCGACGTTGCCTTCGGGGATACGCCCTGGGAACGGGCCGACGCGCTGGCATTGTACGGTATTTATACGGGGCTGGTCTACTTCACGCCGATGATCGGGGGTATTCTGGCGGACCGATTGTTGGGTTATCGAAGGGCGGTGGTGCTCGGTGCCTTCATTATGACGTTGGGTCACGCGGCGATGGCCTTTGAGACGGCCGGGCTGTTTTATACCGGGCTGGGCTTGCTCATCGTCGGGAATGGCCTTTTCAAGCCGAATATTTCCTCCATTGTCGGGCAGCTCTACGCCAATGACCCGGAGCGAAAGGACGGGGCGTATACGATCTTCTACATGGGCATCAATGCCGGGGCCTTTCTCGGTATTCTGCTCTGTAGCTACTACGGCGAGAGTGAGGCGTATGGCTATGGTTATGGCTTCGGGCTTGCGGGCATCTTCATGCTGATTGGCTTGATCCAGTTCTGGTTTGCCCAAGACATCTTTGGGGATATTGGTTTATCCCCCCGGCAGGCGGCCAAAGCGAATGCGCTGAAGACGGATCGCACCGAAGCCATCGCCGTAGAGCCTGAAGGCTTCACCGTGGATGCCTCCATGCAAACGCTGGATGCGAAAAAAGACTTTACTCCCTCCGTCAGCGGCGGGGAGGATGGAAAGCGGGCCGTAGTTTGGGGCCTGATCGGACTGGCGATCACGGCAGTGGTGTACTACCTTATTTCCACCTTCACCGAGCCGAAGCCGAACTTCCTGCAGACCTTCAGTAAAGAGTTTATGCCGCCCATCATCCTGGGGTCGGTGATTGGCTTTGTTGGTTGGATCGTGTCGGACAAGTCGCTGAAAAAAGTAGAGCGCGACCGGGTCTGGTCGATCATCGTATTCAGCTTCTTCATCATTTTCTTCTGGTGGGCCTTCGAGCAGGCGGGGGGCTCCATGACCATCTTCGCGCTGGACTACACCGAGCGGACGCTGACCGGCGAGGGGGCGGGAATCTTCCGGGTGGCGAACACCCTCATTACGGTGATTCCGGTAGTGGTTCTGACCTGGGTACTGGCGAAGTTGTTCGGCATCACCTTTTCCAACTACAGTACCTCCAACCTGGTACTGGCGCTGGCCTTCGTCATTATCTGGGTACTGATCGGCAATATGCTGTACGAGCAGTTTACCGAGGAGGCTCCGGAGGTTCCGGCGGGCTGGTTTCAGATCTTCAACAGCCTATTCATTATTTGCTTCGCGCCGGCCTTCGCCAAATTGTGGGAGAAGCGGATCAGCTTCCTGCGGCGGGGGCCGATCAAATTCGCGCTGGGCCTGACGTTGTTGGGTCTTGGCTTTGCTATTTTAGCAGTCGGCTCATTGAGCATCCCCGACGGTGCCAAGACGGCCAGCGTGAGCATGTTCTGGCTGATTGCCGCCTACCTCTTTCATACATTGGGTGAGCTGTGCATCTCGCCGGTAGGGCTGAGCTACGTATCCAAGCTCGCCCCGGTTCGCCTGGTCGGCCTCATGTTCGGTGTCTTCTTCGTGGCCAACTTCATCGCCAACTTCGCGGCCGGACTGACGGGCTCGTACATCGACCCCATCGCCGAGCAGATTGGGCTGAGCGGCTTCTTCGGCATCTTCGCGGCCGTACCGATTACGGCGGCTATCATCTTCGTTTCCATCTCCGGCTGGATGAAAAAGATGATGCATGGCATCGAATAGCCGGTGGTTCCAGCAGCT
>CAZKPE010000473.1:0-2173 GCA_964554545.1 uncultured Lewinella sp. | reverse complement strand
ACCTACCGCCCCGGGAACTGAATACGCGCAACGAAGAAGACGCCCGCCGGGTCTACGGCATGGTGTCCAACATCGACGAGCGGGTGGGGGAGCTGCTGGAGCTACTCGAACGAAGGGGCATCGCCGACAATACCATCGTGATCTTCCTCACCGACAATGGCCCCCAGCAGAACCGCTACACGGCGGGGCTACGCGGACAAAAGGGACAGGTCTACGAGGGCGGAGTGCGCGTCCCCTTCTTCCTCCGCTACCCGGCCCGCCTGCGCGGCGATACCAGCATCACCACCCCGGCCGCCCACATCGACGTGCTGCCTACCCTGGCCGATCTCTGCAATGCGCAGGCTCCCACCGACCGCACCATCGACGGCGAAAGTCTGCTTCCCCTCTTCCAAAATGAAGAGACGGGGCACGCCGACCGTTCCCTCTTCCTCTACTGGAACCGGAAATACCCCGTCCCCTACGAGAACATGGCCGTCGTCAGCGGGCGCGATAAGCTGGTCGGGTACACGAACTACGACGCTACCGCCGATTCCTTTGCCCTCTACGATCTCCAGGCTGACCCCGGTGAGCAACAAGATATTGGAGCGGTACGGCCGGCAGTGCGCGACCGACTGTACGGCGATTTGCAGGCACGTTACCGCGAATTGGTGGCGTCCTTCCAGCTCATCGAACAGGTCCGTATCGTTATCGATACCGCCGCCGAGCATCCCGTCTACCTCAACCGTAACGATGCCGGCGGTGAGCGCGGCATCTGGGTACAGGAGGAGGTCTTCGGTCAGTGGGCGCTCGACGTAGCCACCCCGGGCGAGTACCGACTCACCTACGAGTTCATCGATCCCGTGCCGGCGGGCGGTACGCTGTATGCGGAACTGGGGACGCGTATTTACAGTAAAGTGGCGACAACCGAAGGCCGTACCCACATCCTACCCGAAGTATCCTTTTCGAAAGGGCCCGTCGATCTGATCCCCTTTTACGAAGTGGACGGCCGCCGCATCTTTCCATTGTGGGTCAAAATCAACTAGCGCTACACGACCAACCAGGAAAGACGGTCGCCAAACGCCGCCTCGGTCACTTCCTTATCTTCGGCCAGCCCCAGGAGCATACCGCCACCGCCCGCCCCGCAGAGTTTAAGGCGGTAGGCGCCACCACCGTCCCAGCGTTCGTGAAAAGCGGGAGGGATGAAGTGGGAAAACTCGCGCAGTTGGTACTCCGAAATTCGCCGGAAGGCTTCCCGGAGGCCCGTCCGGTCATTCGATTGGAGGGCCTGGATAGCCGCGTTCGCGTTGGCGGTCCACTCCCGCTCGATCTCCGGTCCCCGTCGGCGGTAGACATCCAAAAACTGCTGGATCAGGGTAGCGGCGTTGCGTTCGATTCCGGTATCGACGAGGAAGAAGCCGTTTGCCCAATCGCTTCGTAATTCGATGGCACCTGCGTCCGCGCCCTCCATTTTGACGGGCCGTTGAAGGTAGCTGATCAGGGGGTCGGTACCCGAGCTGCGCCCGTGGAAATGCCCTTCCATAGTAGCGAGCAGGTCGCGTAAGTCGCTTGTAGGTAGAGACTTCGTGGTCGTGGAGCCGTAGCGGTCCAGGATAGCCGCGCAGACCGCTCCGCTGCTGCCGAGTCCGTAGCCGGTGGGGATGTTACCAGTCAGTCGTTGTCCCTGCCGCAGGTCGTAAGTGAGCCGGTCGACGTTCAGGAAGGGGGCGGGGACGCAGGTGCGGAGGTAATCGGTAAAAGACAATAGCCGCTCATCGACGTTACCCCATTCCCACCGAAGCCCGTAGCGGGGGTAGGGAACGGCCAGTCCGGCACCCCCCCGCAGTACGGTGTGCTCGCCGAAGAGCAAAATCTTGGCCGGGTAGAGCTTACTCACGCGCCCAAATTACCACCCGATCACCTTGCGGCTCACCCACTTGCGGAGGCGGTAGGGGGAGAGGCGGGCCAGGGGGGCAAACAGCTTCGTGTCGCGGCCCAGGTAAGTGCGAAATTTACCGGTACGGACCGTCTTCCAGACCGCCTCGGCGATGTCTTCGGGGGTGAGTTTGACGGTCTTGGTATCGAGCTTGCGGTACTTAGTCAGGTGATCGTGCACGATGCCGGTATGGGCGTACATCGGCAGGATGTCGCTGACCCGGATGCCGTATTCCTCCCAGCCGATGTCCAGGCTCTCGGT
>CAZKPE010000472.1:0-2179 GCA_964554545.1 uncultured Lewinella sp. | reverse complement strand
GCGGAGGAAGAGGGATTCGAACCCCCGGTACCTTTCGGTACGTCGGTTTTCAAGACCGGTGCATTCAACCACTCTGCCATTCCTCCGTGATCGAGTTGCAAAGGTAAACACCACACCTGCGCCCGCGCAAAAATTTGCTAAAAATAAAGCGTACCTTTGCGCGCTCAAACGGGGAGGCCCCGCCAACTATTCCGCTTATGCAACCCATCCGTAACATCGCCATCATCGCCCACGTCGACCACGGCAAGACCACCCTGGTGGATAAAATGCTGCTGGCCGGCCAGCTCTTCGGTGACCACGAGCGGCCCGGAGAGCTCATCATGGACTCGAACGACCAGGAGCGGGAGCGCGGCATCACCATCCTGGCCAAGAACGTGTCCATCAACTACAAGGGCACCAAGATCAACATCATCGACACCCCCGGTCACGCCGACTTCGGCGGCGAGGTGGAACGGGTGCTGAACATGGCCGACGGCGTGCTGCTGCTGGTGGATGCCTTCGAAGGACCGATGCCGCAGACCCGCTTCGTGATGGACAAGGCCCTTAAACTGGGGCTGAACCCCCTGGTGGTCATCAATAAGGTCGACAAGCCGAACTGTACGCCCGAGGAGGTGCACGAAATGGTCTTCGACCTGATGTTCAGCCTGGACGCGACCGAGGAGCAGCTCGACTTCCCCACCATCTACGGCTCGGCCAAGCAGGGCTGGATGAGCGAAGACTGGAAGGAGCCCACCGATAACATCCTGCCCCTGCTCGACGCGATCCTGGAGCACGTGCCGCCACCCCAGATCGAGGAGGGCAACACCCAGCTGCTCGTCACCAGCATCGAATTCAGCAAGTACATCGGCCGCATGGCCATCGGCAAACTCAGCCGCGGTACCCTGAAGAGCAACCAACAGTTGACGCTGATCAGCCGCGACGGTACCGAGAGCAAGACCCGCGCCCGCAGTCTGTACGTCTACGAAGGCTTCGGTCGGGTGGAGGTCGACGAGGTACAGGCCGGTGACATCTGTGCCGTCTTCGGGGTAGAGGGCTTCGAGATCGGGGACACCATCGCCGACGGCGAAAACCCCGAGGCGCTGCCGACCATCGACATCGACGAGCCGACGCTGAGCATGGTCTTTACGATCAACGACAGCCCCTTCTTCGGCAAGGAAGGGAAGTACGTCACCAGCCGCCACATCAAGGACCGGCTGACCGCCGAACTGGAGCGCAACCTCGCCCTGCGGGTAGAGGATACCGACAGTGCCGACAAATTCCGCGTCTACGGTCGTGGCGTGATGCACCTCAGCGTCCTCATCGAAACCATGCGCCGCGAGGGCTACGAGCTGCAGATCGGCCAGCCCCAGGTCATCATCAAGGAGATCGACGGCGTGAAGTCGGAGCCAGTGGAGGAACTGACCATCGACCTGCCCGAGGAAATGTCGGGCACGGCCATTAACATGATCACTCAGCGCAAGGGCATCATGCTGAGTATGACGCCGAAGGGCGAACGGGTGACGCTGGAGTTCGAAATTCCCAGCCGCGGCATCATCGGGCTGCGCTCGAATATGCTCACCGCCACCCAGGGAGAGGCCATCATGACCCATCGCTTTAAGGAATTCCAGCCGCACAAGGGCGAAATTCCCGGTCGCCTCAACGGCTCCCTGATCTCGATGGAGAATGGCAAGGCTATTCCCTACTCCATCAACAACCTGCAAGATCGTGGCCGCTTCTTCATTGAGGCGAACGAAGAGATCTACGAAGGGCAGGTCATCGGGGAGAACAGTCGGGCCGTCGACCTGGTCGTCAACGTCACCAAGACCAAGAAGCTGACCAATATGCGTTCGTCCGGCGCCGACGACAAGGCCCGTCTGGTACCACCGCGCAAGTTCACCCTCGAGGAGGCGCTGGAGTACATCCAGGGCGATGAGTATGTGGAGGTTACTCCCGAAAGCATTCGCTTGCGCAAGATCCTCCTGCGGGAGGCCGAGCGGAAGCGGGGGGAGAAGATTCTGTTTTAGCGACTACGCCAGTTGGCTCACGATCAGCTCGCTCAGGTCGTACACCATCACTTCCTCTTCTTTCTCACGGCCAGTCACCCCATCCGTCATCATGGTTAGACAGAAGGGGCAGTTGACGGCGATCACGTCGGGGTTCAGCGATAGCGCTTCGTCCGTCCGCTCCATATTGATCCGCT
>CAZKPE010000471.1:0-2208 GCA_964554545.1 uncultured Lewinella sp. | reverse complement strand
TACGTGTCGAACCAGTCGACGGCTACGGCTCAGCGTTCAGGACACACGTTGGGCGCATTATATCTTCTATAAATTTAATCAACTAATTTCTACCCGTAGCTTCCTATTCAATCCGGCCTCTACGATTTTCTTTAAAGTCATAAATTCAATGTCTGACTTGTTATTCTCTAATCGAGAAATATAATGCTTACTCGTTCCACTTCGCCTAGCTAGTTCTTCTTGGGTCAGTCCACTCTCTTTCCGTATCCTTTTAATCTTTGCTCCTAAATCTATATTATTCTCTTTATCTGGAATAGCTGCCTGATATAACACAATTGGGTCAATATCGTATGGATAGAACACCGATTCTCCTTGATCATCCGTACTGTACATCCCTATACCCGGCCAACTAATAGTGGTTCCTGTGACTTTTACAGATGTAAAGACAGTGTCGTTATCTATAATCTGTCGCTCCAGTTCTTCGATTCCACCATGATTAGATGCAAACAAATCTGCTATGTCCACTATTCTAGATTCTCCATTATTGAACAATAGCGATAGCTTCCGCCCCTCAATACGGTTAATCTTCAAAACTCTAGGAATATTTCGTAGGCCTTTCATATTTCTATTTATTAGGATTAAATTCTTTCCACTTTTGCGCCAAAAACTTCTGATACTCCGTAGCGTATTTGTGTACTCTTTTCATTTGCTTATTGGGCAAGTATCCACTATACACGTTCAGAGATTCGATCTCAATCAGAACTTCGTATTCATTGTAGATTGCGTGAAAGTGCGGTGGCATATGATCTTTGAAGTAGACCAATATCTTAATCGAGTCAAGGAGTTTGACAGTTGGCATAGATTGAAAGTAGAACGTCACAAAGATAATCTTTGTTGCCTAAATAAGCAACTCGACCTGTAAATTTCCCCCTGCTCCAGTAGTTGATTGTTACTATAGACTGTGCTATTACTATCCAACTAATCCACCAAATACGTAGAATCTAATCTACAGGGAAAACATTAATGCAATTATACCTATAATCATTATCTCGATCACCCATATCTTTTCTGTGCTTGCATTGGAAAGATTTGCCACAATAATCTGTTCCAAAGGTACTATCAGTACGCTTGCAACAACCAACATGATTGATCCTATTGCATAAAAACCTCCAAACTTCACATTAGAGTTCTTTGTACTAGCGTACAATAGGAAGATAGCTATTAGCAAAGCTATAATGCCTAAAAGTAATATCGGGGTCAACTTCAATTTACTCATACTTATCCCTGATAGTTTTTACACTTGCTATCCGAACACTTACCTTAGGATGTCAACTCCATAAGGACTACCTTAATATTGTGATAATTCAATAACATTCATTAGATGAATGGTAAAATCTACCGTCAATCATAGTCCTTTTCGGTCTATCGTATTTATCTTAATAGCAACTTGATTCCGGTTGATTTCGCCCAACGTGTGCGCCCACGCAGCCGGGGCTTCATTCATTCGAAGTAGCCAACCTCAACCCGCCAGCAAGGGGGCGGCGCGGCGGCATGGACCGAAACCGACCGTAGGGAGCTTTCGGGCCATTGCCGACGTGACGAACCCGAACATCAATAGCACCTAACTAACTCCGATTTCACCAGCCCCGGTTGACGCTGGACGCGGTGTTGGGCGCGTTCATTCTTTTAATAACTTTAGTAATTCCTTATTGATAAATAGGTATTCTTTTCCTACTTTCCTTCTATCCAGTATTCCTACCGATTCTAATTTTTTTAAGTATCTGGATGCAGCTTTCCTTTCCACCCCTAAACTCTTAACTACGTATTCAATCTTTGAGTAAGGTTGTTCGAATAACAACTCAATTAGCTCCTTTGAGTAGATTTTTGGTGCAACCCGCTTAGCTTCTTCTATCGTTTCATTCAGCAGCCTATTTATTCCTTTTATTTGATTCATCGTCGAAATACTAGTTTCTTCAACAGCTTTCAACATAAATACAATCCAGGGTGCCCACTCTCCTCCCTTATTCAACTGGTTTAGCAATCGGTAGTACTCACCCTTATGGCGAATTATGTATGAGCTAAGGTATAGTATCGGTATATCCAATAAGTTATTCATAATCAGGTACAGAATATTCAGAATCCTGCCAGTCCTCCCGTTTCCATCATAGAAAGGATGAATGCTCTCAAACTGGTAGTGCAGGATGGCTAACCAGATTAGGGGTGATACTC
>CAZKPE010000470.1:0-2211 GCA_964554545.1 uncultured Lewinella sp. | reverse complement strand
GTTCACGGGCCAAAAAATACGGCTTCATGCCCAAATCACTTCGCTAGCGGTATAGGAAAAAGAAAGTAGCTGAGTCCTTTGACCGCTTTCGATCCGTGTATAATGTAATGCTCACGCCCTTTGTATGTGTCGATCGCACCGTTTTTTGTCCCACGACGTTACTAGCTCATAATAATTGGATGTTTTCAATAGTGGAAGTAGCATTACGTAGCTACCGAAAGGGTGGAGCTGGGAAAGAAAAGGGTAGGCAATCTGCATGGGCTATGGAATCCCGGTTAGGTGAGACGTTCATAGCTGCCGGATTTACCGTCAAAGTTATCGACCCGAAGGATATTCCGAATGACGCTGGTGACGTTGACATCATCGTAACGGACGGCAAGGCTGATCTGCTGATTCAACTGAAGCGAACGCAGGTTCGTGCCACCTTAAAAGAAGCCTACTTTGAGCAGCAAAATTCCGACCATAAGGCAGCCGAACAACTCCAAAAGGTGGAGCGGTTCTTAGCGGTTGACAACCATGTTCACTCACTTAAGTCGAATTACCGCAAATGGGTGGTCTCCACCTCGTTCGAGCACCTCGGCGAACTCACCCCTGGCATCACAAAGGTCAATTACTACGAGCTCCTCTGGACGCTTCGTACAGCGTACGGTCAGGGTGAACCTACTAGTTTGGAAAAGTTATGCGAAGCTGTAGGGCGGTTCTGACTGAGAAAGAAAATTCTAAGGACGAGCGTGATACAAGGCAAGGCGTTCAGTCTCCTAGGTATGCCTTTCCTCCGGAAAGGCTAACCAATATAAGGGTGCGCGCACCTCACAAGCGCATGGAGCTGTTTCTTGCGGTAGCCAAATCAGGCCTCGCCAATCAAAACCCGCCAATCAAAACCCGTCAATCACCTACTCCCCTTTCAACACCCCCATCACCACCAAATTATTCTCCAACCCATACAGGCCATACTTCTCCACCTTTACTCGCCCCCGCACCACCTCCGCGAAGTAGCGAAAGGGCGAAGCCAGCTCCGGCGGCAGGGGAGGAGCGGCGATCCTGCGCTGAACTTCCTGGGGCGTAGCGATCTCCGTCCGCACCTCCACCGAATCCCGGTGAAAGTTCAGGGCGTAGCCGTCGGTACCGTAGATGTCCATGTCCTTGACGTGGTGGGGCCAGTTCCAGGCGGCCTGCACGACGACCTCGGTCTCGGGGTAGCGGAGGATGAGGGTAGCCGCATCTTCTATCCCAGGATAGAGTTCAGGCTGAGTGTGTTGGACGAAGCGGATGACCGTATCCGGCGGCGCGCCCATCAGGTAGGTGGCCAGATTGGCGCCGTAGCAGCCGAAGTCCATTAGGGCTCCGCCGCCATTGAGGACGGGGTCGGTGAGCCAGTCCATAAACTGATCGCTCAACCCGATCTTGGCCGGACCCATATGCCCCGTCCGGAACACCAGCCGGCGCAGCGGACCCAGCGCCCCCGCCCGCGCCAGTTCGGCCGTATGCACCACCCCCGGCATCCAACTGGTCTCGTAGTTGGTCAGCAGGTGGATGTCGTGGCGGCGGGCCAGGGCGGCCATCCGTTCGGCGGTGGGCAGGTCGACGGCCAGGGGCTTTTCGACCATCACGTCAATGCCGCGGGGCGCACAGGCCTCCACCACCGCTAGGTGGGCGAAGGTGGACCCGAAGGCGGCGACGGCCTCGACTTTCTTGGCGGCCAGCAACTCCGCTAGGGTGGGGTAGAAGCGTTCCCGGGGAAAGTCCAGGTAGGCGGCCATCCGGTTGACCAGCACCGTATCCTCTTCGGCGATGCCTACCAATTCGATGTACTCTCCCAGCGTATCCAGTTGTCGCAGCCAGCCGGCGTGGCCGTGGCTCAGACCGGCCACCGCCAGGCGCACGGGGCGGTCGGCACCCGTCTGGGCGCTCACGGTAGGACCAATCAGACAAAACAGCAGGAGGAAGAGGGAACGGAGCGGCATAATGCTAAAGGTAGGGGCAAAACCGACAGCCTAAAACGCAAATCCCGGAAACATTCCCCCGCTCACGGCCCATTCTCCCCCCTCCTGTAGCACGAGTTCGATGACCCCTTCGCCGCGGAAGGCCTCCTCCCCCCCGTTGGGGTGCACCACTACGTAGTCGACCCCGAAAAAGCAGACGGCTTGGTTGGGCGGCAGGGTTGGCATTTGTTCCGGCGGCAGGTCGATCGAGCCGAAGGAGACCGGCACG
>CAZKPE010000469.1:0-2213 GCA_964554545.1 uncultured Lewinella sp. | reverse complement strand
ATCGGTATCCTGGGGGAGTTCGACGCACTGCCCGGACTGAGCCAGCAGGCCACCCCCGACAAGAACCCGCTGGACGAGGGAAAGGCCGGGCACGGCTGCGGCCACAACCTCTTCGGCGTGGGTAGTCTGGCGGCGGCCATTGCGGTCAAAGATGCCATGGATCGGGGGGAGATCGAGGGCACCATCCGTTTCTACGGTACGCCGGCGGAAGAAAAGTACTTCGGTAAGCTCTACCTGGCCCGCGACGGGCAGTTCGACGATCTGGACGCCTGCCTCGACTGGCACCCCTCGGCCGAAACCAAGGCGGACGTGCAGTCGAGCCTGGCCCTGGTAGACTTCATCGTCGAGTTCCGCGGACAGGCCGCCCACGCCAGCGGCGACCCCTGGAACGGTCGCTCGGCCGCCGACGCCATGGAACTGATGAGCGCCGGTATCAACGCCTACCGCGAGCACATCCGGCCCACGGTGCGCATCCATACCCACATGATGCAGGCCGGCGACGTGGTCAACGTCGTACCCGACTACGCCAAGTACTGGGTGCGGGTGCGCGACAGCAAGCGGGAGGGAATGATGCCCGTCTGGGAACGGGTGAAGGAGATCGCGAAGGGGGCCGCCATCATGGCGAACGTCGACTACGAGATCACCCTGGTTTCGGGATTGCACGAGGTGCTCGTCAACCGCACCGGCGGCGAGGTCATGCAGCGGAACCTGGAACTGCTGGGCGATATCGAATACACGGCCGCCGAAACGGAGTTTGCCCACGGCATTCAGGATGCGACGGGGAAGGAACGGATCGGGCTCGACGGCACCATCAAACCCCTGGAAGAAACGAAAGAGAACCCCGGCGGCGGCAGTACCGACGTGGGCGACGTGAGCTGGTTGGTCCCGGAAATCCGGCTGGGCGTGACCACGGCCCCGGTCGGCACCCCCTGGCACAGCTGGGCGGTGGTAGCCTGTGGGGGGATGAGTATCGGCCATAAGGGCCTGCTCCACGCCGGTAAGGCCCTGGCGCTGACGGCCGTCGACCTCTTCCAGAACCCGGAAACCCTGGTGGCCATGCGCGAGGAATTCGAGGAACGCCGGGGGGACGCGGAGTACGAGGCGATCCTGCCGGCCGCCGGTCCGCCGATCCCGGGGAAGAAGTAGCGTATGGAGGAAAGGAACCACCTGGGCTCCTGGCTTGACCGACTGCAGCAGGAGAGCTGGCAGCTGGAATTGCTGATCAGCGGCTTCGCGGTCTTCCTGCTGGTGGGCGCGGTGGAGCCGATGCTGGATCTGACGCGGGACATGTTCATGCTCACCGATCAGTCGAGCTACTACTTCGGGCTGGGCTTTATTGCGGGTATGGCGAGTACGGCCTATATGGCACTGCTGGCCTGCCTGCTGATCCACGTGGTGCTGCGCGGGCTCTGGATCGCCGCCATCGGGCTGCGCTACGTGTCTGGCGACATCGACTACGACGCCCTGGGCTACCAGCCGAAATACCGGCGATGGCTGCGTGGATCCATCGGTAGCTTCGACGACTACATCGAGCGGTTGGAGCGCTACTGCAGCGTGATGTTCTCGATCGCCTTCCTGATCCTTTTTTGTTTTCTGAGCATTACGACCTACTGCCTGTGTGCCATGCTGCTGCAGAGCCTGTACTCGTACGTATTCGAGACCCGTAGCGGAACGGGGGTCTTCGCTGGGTCCGGCGTGGTGAATGTCTTTTGGTTGTCGTTGGGGACACTATATCTGATCGACTTTTTTACCCTGGGCTTCTTCAAGCGCAATCGGTATACGGCGCGGGCCTACTATCCCGTGTACCGCCTGATGGGCTGGGTGACGCTCGCTGCGCTCTACCGCCCGCTGTACCACAATCTGGTCGATGACCGCTTCGGGCGCAAACTGGCGCGGCTATTGCCGCTTTTCGTACTGGGTACGCTGTTTCTGCTTTCCATCAATATCGTCACCCACGGCTACTTCCCCTATGCGCTGCGCGACGGAGTTGTCTGGATCGACCACCGCAACTACGACGACGAGGGGGCCGACATCCGCGGCCAGCGCTACCGCACTACCCTGAGTAGCCGCTACGTGGAAAACGACTACGTGGAAGCTTTCGTCAGCTACCGCCCCCGGGTGCACGACCCTACCGTACAGTTCAAGTATCCCGACCTGGACTACGCTCGCTATACCGGTCTGCGCTTCGGGGAGCCCATGCAGATCAGCCAGCT
>CAZKPE010000468.1:0-2221 GCA_964554545.1 uncultured Lewinella sp. | reverse complement strand
AGCTTTGGTCGCAGATGAAAAAGACCCGCTCGTCTGCCCCCGCGGACAGATACCGGCGACTGGCGTTCCGCACCACTTTCGGCGGAGTGTGGGTGAAGTCCGTGTAGACCGTTTCTCGTTCCCGCTCGAAGTCCAGGTAGTCCATGATCAGTTGAAAAAGGTCCGTTTCCTTCCAGCTCGGGTGTTGGTAACGAAGCAGCCGTTGCTGGAACAAGTCCGGATGCAGGTCGGCCGCGGTTTCTACGACGAAGTATTCGACCAGTTCACCCAGATCGCGATCGATGCGCGCATCCACCCGGCGGCTCGGCAGTTGCTGCAATAACCAGGCTTCCAATCCCCGAAGCGCCACGTCGCGTATGCGGTGGAATTCGCCAGACTGCTGGTAGCGGCTTAGGTAGCGCGTCAACTCTTCCGTACCGAAGTAGGCGGTCAGCCGGTCACCTAGTAGGTCTTCGAATGCGGCACGCAATTGGGCGTAGGTCAGCTGCTCGGGGGAGTCGTTGGTTCGTGCAGGCTCTGATAGTGGCCCGGCTTCCGATTCCGATTCGGGCAATTCCTCCCGCTGATCGGCTCCGCAGTTCGGGCAGAAGTTGGCGTTTTCCGGTAGTACCCTTCCACAGGCGTCACAACGTTCGGGTGCGGACGCAGGTGCAGGTTCTTCTCCGAAGGCAAAACTGAAGTCCAGAGCGCTAACCGGTGACGGATCAGGCGGTGGCGGGGCCGGCGTATGCACGAGTACTTTTCGGGGAATGGGGCGGTCCGTAAGCAGCTCATCTTCGGCAACGAAGCCGTGCCGTTCGAAAAAGGCGATCGCTCGCTCGGCAAATCCGGGTACGGCGATGCGCAACGACCGGTCCTCTACGGCGTCGATCGCTTCCCGTAGCATCCGGGTACCCAGACCGTGCCCCCGGTCGCCACGTCGGACCAACAACTGCACGATCACGGCGTAGTCGCCCGCTGAAGCATCCAGCACCAGGTAGCCGGCCAGGCTACGGCGGCGCTCGTCCCAGGCCGTCAGCACCAGGAAGTCATCGCGCTCTAAGGCCGCCTCCACCACCTGCCGCGATTCGGCAACCAGGGCGTCGTTTTCGGCTCGCTGCTCATCGGTAAGACCGGGCACGTCGAAGTCCGGGAAGATGGCCTGCCAGACGAAGGTCTCGAGGTGGGTAAAGTCGCTCTCCCGGCCGGGGCGGTACTGCATAGTATTTGGTTGGGGTCGGCAAAAATAGTGTGCAGTACCTTCGCACCGTGCCCGACACCCGCACCATCCACGACGCTACCCGCTTCGGCCTGACCGTCGAGCGCCTCTGCCGCCACCTCATCGAGGAGCACGGTGACTTTGCGGACAGCTGCCTCATCGGTATTCAGACAGGCGGCGTACAACTGGCCGAGCGCATCTATGCCCGTCTGATCGAGTTGGGCGTGACCAAGCTACCGCTGGGCAAGCTCGATATTACCTTCTACCGCGACGATTTCCGCACCAAGGCCGGTCCCCTCACCGCCCACCCCACCGAGATCGACTTCCTGGTGGAGGGCAAGCGGGTGATTTTGGTCGACGATGTCCTTTTCAGCGGTCGCACGGTACTCAGCGCGATGACGGCCCTGAACCACTTTGGCCGGGCGGCGGCCGTAGAACTACTCGTGCTGGTCGACCGCCGGTTTCGTCGTACCCTGCCCGTGCAGGCCAACTACCGCGGACTGGTCGTCGACACGCTCACCAATGAGTATGTAGACGTGCAGTGGCGGGAAACCCACGGCCACGACCGTATCCTCCTTACCGGCTCCTAATCCACCGTATGGCCTCCGTACAGCAGCTGTCCACCCCCCACGTACTCGGCATCAAATACCTTACGGCCGGCGACGTGACGCTCATCCTGGATACCGCCCGCGAGTTCAAGGACGTGATCAACCGGCCGATCAAAAAGGTGCCGAGTCTACGCGATATCACCATTGCCAACCTCTTCTTCGAGAACAGCACCCGCACCCGCATCAGCTTCGAACTGGCCGAGAAGCGACTCAGTGCCGATACGGTTAATTTCAGTGCCTCCAGCTCTTCGGTCAAGAAGGGGGAAACACTACTGGATACGGTCAATAACATCCTGGCGATGAAGGTCGACATGGTCGTCATGCGCCACCCCGCCCCCGGGGCCCACCACTTTCTGGCCGGAAAGATCGACGCCAGTATCGTCAACGCCGGCGACGGTACCCACGAGCACCCGAC
>CAZKPE010000467.1:0-2229 GCA_964554545.1 uncultured Lewinella sp. | reverse complement strand
ACCCCCTGACGGCCACCGCCACCGCGGGCGGCACCTTCATCGGCAACGACGTCGTACTGGAGTACGTCCTCAACGACAGTCGCTCCCTCAAGCTGCGCGTCTACCAGCGCCTACAGCCCGACATCGCGGCCGGCCGGCGGCTGCAGGTCGGTACGGGCCTGAGCTGGAAGCGGGAGTTCGACACGCTTTCCGAGTTCTTTGCCGCCTTCCGGCGGGATTCGCGGGGGGACGCTACGCGGTAGGGGGCGGCGGTGCGCGGGTGCGGGGGGGATGGGTAACATAGAGGTCGAGACCGATGGATACCCTTCCAACCTGCAATTGTAAGGCTCAACCGAGCGAAACTGCCCAATGCCAGGTCACCGTCAACCCTCCCGTGGGGTCGGGCTGCGTTGACCTCTTTATTGGGCGCGAAGAACCAAGACTGAATACAAAGTTAATCGAGACAGGGAAAAACTTTTGCATGTACTCTATCTAAGCTGAAGGGTTGGTGGTTATATCTCTCTAGCGTATCCGTTATATTTAAAATTTCCACTTCTCGATCTTGATACAGAATAACATTCCACGTATCAGTTCGGTAACCAGTTCTTGGTACTACAGGTTGATTTTCGAGTACCTCATTAATGGACCCACTCACAACATCTTCTTCAATAGGATAGTCAAGGATACCTGTAAGAGGAGGCTTGAACAGCGCCGTAAAACCTCTATAATTGACTGTATAGAACTTGAGGTCCTCAAGCTGATCTATTCGCATATCAATTGCAGATAGAGATACAACCGGATGGGGAAATAAAGCAATACACTCCAGCTGAACCACTTTGTCAACCACTTCCTGATTCTTTATCTGCTCCTGATAATACAATTCTACAATACTGTCCAATCGACCATCTATAGTTATAACGTCGTTAGGATTTGATAACAACCTGTCACTGTTTTCGGAGCAAGATGCATCAGCTAGTATCATGGCTAAAATTAAGGCCCAAAGAAAGTTAGTCGACATTAGAAACTAATTTTTCCTGACAGGAGATCTGAGGTCATTCCATATAGTGTGGCTCTCGCTCCGTAAATGCCTCTGTGAACCTGAGTTGGACCAATAGTATACATTTGCATGCCCTTAAATTTTCTCAAAAATCCGTAGTCTCCTCTACCAACTAGTTGATTGGACTTTGTCCAGTAATAAGGACCTGCATCCGAGCTAGGATGTGTATGTACCTGTGCCCTGATAGCATGGCGCTCACCATTATGATACGCATAATACTTCTTTCCCGACGCTGTCACTCTGTAGTAATCATTACCTGAAGAAGTGGCTGTATTGGTGTAGTCACCAGTCGAAACAGGGCTAACAAGTACTCCGCCATCTACCACCCATCCAGATGTTTCAACTCCAAGTGAAGCGGTCTGCTCTGTCATTACGTTGTACGCTAAGGTCTCGTCATCGTAAAGCCCGTGGTTACCTACTATTTGGTCGCCGCCTGGCCCTGCATCCGAGCTTCCTGGCGAATTTGTAGCACCAGGAGTAACAGTGCCCCACATATAAGTACTAGCTACTCCAACGCTGTATCCGAATCCGCCTTTTCCATAGCTAATTCCGATCGATCCCGCGTACCCATTGCCAAAACTAGCTCCGTAATTTAAACCAACACTGGGTCCGCCAGCCCCAAAATGTACTCCTGCGCTAAATCCGGCGTACTGATAACCAAGCCCAGCGAAAGCGCCGTTGGATCCGTATCCGGCGTATAGCCCAGCAGCGTAACCCTGAACAGACCAGTACGCTCCACCACCGCCATAGCCGACGGTTGCGGATGCACTGAGCACGCCCGGCACTCCGACACCAACTTCCAGACCTACAGATAGTTTTCCATTGCTAAAACCGATCTGGGGAATGGCAAAAAACAGATCACCGTCCGGATCAGAGTTCAGCATGGGTGAGTTCCCCATGGAAACATAGGGAGAGTGGGACTTCACCGCCTCCGCCTTCGGATCGACCTGCCACCACCGCCCCACCGCCGGGTCTAGCGTCCGGTAGAAGGCCATATCTACCCCTAAGTTGTAGTCATCGACGTGCTCGATGCCGTTGTACTTGTAGGCCGTAGCCTCGGACGTCGCGCTAGCCTGCCTCCAGGGTCCCGCTAGCTGCATCCCGAACGGGTAGTAGTGGTTCTCCTGAATGATCTCAACTGCTCCATGGGGGATGCCGTCGCCGTCTAGGTCTGTGTACATCAACCGCGTATT
>CAZKPE010000466.1:0-2237 GCA_964554545.1 uncultured Lewinella sp. | reverse complement strand
GAGATCGCCTTCGCGGAAAGCCCCGGCTGGGATACGCATACGCGGCAGGGCGGCAGGTTCGGCCGCTTCAACCAGCAGGCGACCGACCTGTCGAACGGCATCGCGAACTTCTGGCGCGACCTCGGCGAACGGCAGGACCGGGTTACGCTCATGACCGTCACCGAATTCGGCCGCACCATCCACCAGAACGGCAGCGGGGGTACCGACCACGGGCGGGGCAGCTGCGCCTTCGTGGTCGACAACGGCTTCGCGGATAGCCGGGTGCTGGGGGAGGTGCCGACCTTGCTACCTGCCAACCTGGAAGACGGCCGGGACCTGCCGGTGACTACTGATTTTCGGGCCTACTTCGCGGCGGTGGCGGGGCACCGCCTGGGGGTGGCGGATACGGGGTCGCTATTTCCGGGGTGGTCAGGACAGCCGTTGGGAGCGCTTTTTTAATTGTAGGCTCGAGTAATCCGTGCCCCATCCGTGGTTAACCCGGCACGTTCCGTACATTCCCGGCATGTCCGTGTCCCGCAACTACCCCATCCTATTTCTGCTCTTCCTGCTTGGTTGCGAGACGAACGCAGACGAGCCCGTAGCCGACTCCCCCACCCCCCTCACCCGCCCCAACATCCTCTGGATCGTCGTCGAAGACCTCAGCCCCCTCATCGCCGCCTTCGGGGATTCGACCATCCAGACGCCTAACCTGAGCCGGCTGGCCGCCCGGGGCGTCCGCTTCCCCAATACCTTTTCGGTGGCCGGGGTCTGCGCGCCCAGTCGCAACGCCATCGCCACCGGCATGTATCCCATCAGCATCGGCGGCCACCATATGCGGACGCAGTCGTCACTGGAGCGCATGCAAGCGCTGGGCCTGTCGGGGCAGTACGGTGCCCTGCCGCCGCCCGAGGTGAAGATGATGTCGCAGGTCCTGCGGGAGCACGGCTACTTTTGCACGAATAACCAGAAACAGGATTACCAGTTTCAGGCCCCCAAGACCGCCTGGGACGAGCAGGGACCCCGCGCTCACTACCGCCACCGCGCGGCCGGACAGCCCTTCTTCAGCATCTTCAACTTGGAGATCACCCACGAAAGTCAGGTCTGGACCACCCGCAGCAGCAACCTCCGCTTCCGGGAAGGCTTCGAGGAACCGGGCTCCGACCTCGAAGGCTGGGGCGACATCCCCAACGCCGACGGCCGCCCCCTCATCCAGATTCCGGAAGATACCGAACTGCCCATCCCCCCCTACCTGGCCGACACCGAGGCGACCCGCCAGGACGTCCGCCGCGTCTACGACAACATCCGCATCATGGACCGGCAGGTCGGCTTCCTGCTTGACCAACTGGAGCAGGATGGGCTCACCGACTCCACCGTCATTTTCTGGTACGCCGACCACGGCGGTCCGCTGCCCCGCCAAAAACGCTTACTCTACGACAGCGGGATGCGGGTGCCGATGATCGTGGCCTGGCCCGACGATGAGCGCGCCGGAGAAGTGGATAGCCTGCTCTTCAGCTTCGTCGACTTCGCGCCTACGGTGCATAGTCTGGCGGGTATCGAGCCAGCTGATTACTTGCAGGGGCAGGCCAACTTTGGTGCGTACAAACAGCCCGAGCGGGAGTACGTCTTCGGGGCCGCCGACCGCCTCGACGGCTTCTACGACCGCATCCGCGCCGCCCGCGACCACCGCTTCAAGTACCTGCGCAACTACTACCCCGACCGCCCCTACTACCTGCCGGTGGTCTACCGCGAGCAGATGGCCTCCATGCAAGAGCTACTCCGCCTGCGCGACGAGGGCAAGCTCACCGACGCCCAGGCCCAGTGGTTCCGCGACACCAAGGACGCCGAGGAGCTCTTTGATACCGAGAGCGACCCCTATGAGCTAGAAAACCTGGCCGGCCTCCCCGAGTACCAGGACAAACTGGCGGAACTGCGCACCGCCATGGACGAGTGGCTGGCCCGCGTCGGTGACCTGGGAGACGTGCCCGAGGTCGAGATGGTACAGGACTTCTGGAACGGGGAGGACGAGATGCCCGTCACCGGTCGCCCCCAACTGCGCCGCGACAGCACCGGCAAGTTCATCCTCGAAAGCAAGACCCCCGGGGCCCAGATCGCCTACCGCATCCTCCCCGCAGACCGCGACCGGGAGGGCTGGCGGGTTTACACCGGCCCCTTTGCCTTCAATACGGAGGGGGGGGATACGCTGCGGGCGGTGGCCCAGCGGATCGGGTACGCGGAGAGTGGGGTGAGTGAGGGGTTTT
>CAZKPE010000465.1:0-2249 GCA_964554545.1 uncultured Lewinella sp. | reverse complement strand
CGCATTCACCTCATCTTCCAATTCAATCTCGCCCTCCGTCACCGCCCGGGCCAGCAGGGTAGCCGTCATCACCTTGGTCACCGAGCCGATGGCGAAGGCGCTGTTGCGGTTGTCGACTTCCACGATGCCCTCCGCCGTTTTACGTGCGCCGTAGTAGCGGGTGCTGTCGCCGTCCAGGTAGGCCAGGGCCACTTCTCCGCCTACCGGGTAGTGGTCGAGCAGTTTGATGGCAGCCGAGTCGAGCTGGGCGGTGGCGGTGAGGGAGGTCATCAGGGCAAGGGCAGTTAGCAGTTTCATGGTGGCTAGGTTTTCACATCTCCATATTGCGCGGACGCAGGTGCAATGCCAAGCTAGAACGACGAACGCCACTCCGCTACCGACCGGTATTTCCCAGTATGCGGTCCATCACCCAGGAGGTATGCAAGCCGGTAGCCGCAGTGGAGGGGTGGGTGTAATTGTCCTCTATCAAGTGGCGGTGCATATTGCGGACATGCGGAAGCTGTACGGTAGTCGGGTGGGCGATGGTCTCACAGTGGCGACCATCGGCATTCTCCAAAACGATCGGCTGGTCGGCGAAGACGGCAAACTCGATTCGCCCCGCGCTCCCGAAGATCTCCACCCGGTCCAGCCGCCCGTAGCTGCCGAAGTTCCAGCTCCCCGTGCCGGTGATGCCGCCCTCGTGTAGCCAGCTGGCGGCCAGGGAATCTTTGGCACCGTAAAGTTGCTGCTGGTTTAAGCTGACGCCATTGATGCTCTCGATGGGGCCGAGGTAGTGGGTGAAGAGGTCCAGTCCGTGGCTGGCCAGATCATCGAAGTAGCCGCCCGGGGCCACGACGGGGTCGGTGCGCCAGTTGTACTGCCCGCTACAATCGATCTCCTTCGGGGGCTGCATCAGTTGCCAGTTGATGTGCCGGATCGTTCCGATGGCCCCCGCCCGTAGCCACTCCCGGATGCGCTCGAAGCGGGGCAGCGAGCGGCGGTAGTAGGCGACAAAGAGGGGTAGGTCGCGCCGGGCGAAGGCGTCGTGGATCGCGCGGCTGTCGGCGTAGGAGGGGGCCAGCGGCTTTTCGACGCAGCAGAGCTTGCCGGCGGCGGCGACGCGGAGGGCGTATTCGCGGTGGGAGTCGGGGGGCGTGGCGATGTAGACGGCGTCGACCTCCGGGTCGTTGATGAGCGCATCGGCATCACCGTACCAGCGGGGGACGCCGTGGCGGCGGGCGTAGTCGGCGGCCTTTTCGGCGTCGCGGCGCATGACGGCGACCAGTTCAAAACCCTCAGTCTGTTGGTAGGCGGGCCCGCTTTTGACTTCGGTGACGTCGCCGCAGCCGAGGATGGCCCATGACAACTTGTCAGACCTCCGATGTCTGCCAGATTGGCTGACCGCTTTCCAGATTTTGTTATCGTATTCACTCATGCTTAGTCGATTTGCTACACTGCCACATTGACAGACATCGGATGTCTGTCAATGTGACGGATGCCATAATAAACCCGCCCCGGCCGATGTCCGAAGCTACGCAACGGCCGGCGGACGGGGCTAGCCGTCGGCCGGCCCTTGGGAGCGTGGAGCGACCTTCGGACGTCCGCCGGCGATAGGTGTAATTTTATCTTCCCTGTGCTCACCTTCACCCGCATCTTCTTCCTCACTGCCCTGCTAACTCTGCTCACTCAGGTGGGAGGACTAATCTACCTGGTGTGTACATTGACTATGCGCAGATTAGGTCTCTTCAAGAGGCGGCGGCCGGCTACCCGATCTCTCTTTCGGGGCGGCATCATTGCAATTATCTACCTGCTCATCAGTAGTTTGCTCCTGCCGCCGATGGCCGCACGGGGCGGGCGGGTCCCCCTACCGGTATTCAAGGGGGCAACGGTTCGGCCGCTTACCCTCTTGACGCCCCTACTCAACCGCCACTACGTCGATCGGCGGCTGTCTAAAGTGGTGCAAGAAGTAGCTGCCCAACATCCCAATCTCCCCATTGCCTACCTGGATGCCAACTTCCCGTTCTATGATGGCTTTCCCCTACTGCCCCACTTAAGTCACGACGATGGGCGGAAGCTGGACCTCGCCTTTCTCTACCGCGAACCCGGGACCGGCGAGCCAGTCAATTATGCCGCCCCCGCCCCGCTCGGCTACGGTGGATTCGAAGACCCGCAAACCGGGGAAACCGACCGGCCGGCGGAGTGCCTCGCGGCGGGGCATGGGCAGTACGATTTCACCCGGTACCTGGCCCCGTCCCTCCTGCAACGCGATC
>CAZKPE010000464.1:0-2283 GCA_964554545.1 uncultured Lewinella sp. | reverse complement strand
TCGTTTGCTGGGGGTTCCCGGTTTCCGTGAAGCGCTAAAGGAGCGCTGGCAGCAAGTTGGTAACCGGCAGATATGGTTAGAGGGTATTTTCAATGTATACCAACGCAATCACAACCTCCTCCTCCGCAATCGGATCTACGAACGGGAGGCCACGGTCGCCGGCCTGGAACGCCCCCTGCCTGATCCCGCCGCGCTGGCGGATTTGGAACGGGTACTCCGCAATCGGTCTGCTGCGGTGGATGACTTCATTTTTGGTTTATAGCGTGTTAGACTTCGCACCCGCGCCCCGCCGCCCAACTTCTTTCCGCCCCGGTGTAACGCTTCCCGTCGCTTGCGCATAAACCACCGTACCCCACCCAAACTCACCAACCGGGGTACCGCACAATCCGACACCATGCACAAGCTATTCTACCTCCTGGCCGTCATCTTCCTCACCGCTCCTTCCTGCGAGCTGATCAACGACGCTATCGACCCCATCACCTTCAGCATCGACGGGGCGGAAATCCCCTTCACCCTCGACGAACAGGACGAGCCCGGCACCTTCGTGCTCACCGCCGAAGACGTTTCCCTGGGCATTCAGCAAGAGCTCGACGCCGAGAACGTAAGCTCCGACCGACTGACCTCCGTACGGCCCGAATCCATCCTGCTGCGCATCATCTCCACCGCCGCGCCGGTCGATCTGTCGGTCATTCAGGCCGCCACCGTGCGCATCGAGGCCGCCGGTATGGCTCCGGTCACCTTCGCCGCCGGCGATCTGGCCATCAATGCGGCCAATACCGAGGCCGAACTGAATATCGCCGACCGTGAACTGCTCGACCAGCTGCTGGCCCCGACCGCCGACTACGAGCTGAGCATCACGATCACAGAGGCCATCAGCGAGCCGGTGGAACTGGGGGTGCGCCCCCGCTTCCGGGCCGAGGCGGAGGCGCTCTAACTGGCAACTACGCGAGCAGAGACGTGTTCCCTTCCCGTGCTTCGCAAATTATTCATCCTACCCATCCGGTTTTACCAAGTGGCCATTTCCCCCCTGCTGGCTCCCCGCTGCCGCTACGACCCGACCTGTAGCCACTACGCGGTAGAGGCGATCCGGGAGTGGGGCGCGCTAAAAGGAAGCTGGCTCGCGATCAAGCGGATCGGCCGCTGCCACCCCTGGGGCGGTTTCGGGCCCGACCCGGTGCCGAAGAAAAAGGGAAAGGCGGACTAAAGCGTCCCGTCGCCGTAGCGGAATACGGTAGCCAACACCACTTGGCCGACCGCCCGCAAGGTGCGCTTGTCGATGACGTCCAGATTATCGTCCCCCGTGTGCCAGTGATCCACGAAGCTACCCTGCCCCCCCTCGGGGAGATTGATGATATCGATGGTCGGTACGTTGGCGATGCTGTTGATGAAGTAGTGGTCGTCAAGCACGGGGCCGGCCGCCCGGTCTACGAAGTAGTCTCCGTAGCCCATGCTCCTGGCCAGTCGCCACACCTTGCGCACGATCTCGGGGGCGTACTGGCGGGAGTGACCCTCGCGGGCAAAAGTCGCTCCCCGGGCCCCCACCATATCGAGGAGGATACCGAACTCCGGTTTGGGCTCCCGCATGTTCTTCGCGTAGTACTGCGCCCCGAGGGCCCAACTCGTGTTGTTTCGGCCACCGCTTTCTCCGTAATCCTCCGCGTCGAGCAGGACGATATCGACCCCCAGATTGGGTTCGTGCCCGGCGAGCTGGCGGGCGATCTCCAGCAGTACCCCTACCCCGCTGGCTCCGTCATCGGCTCCGTTCACGATAGCCTCCGGGTCGTCCTCTAGCTTGCTGTCCGCGAAGGGGCGGGTATCCCAGTGGGCGCAGAGCAGGATGCGGTCGCTCCGTTCGGGCTGGAAGCGGGCGATGATGTTGGTCGCGCTGAGGAGGGTACCGTCGAAGGCCTTGGCCTCGAAGTCCTGCTCCCGTACCTCCGCGCCGAAGGAGGTCAGTTTATCGACCAACCACGTCTTCGTCTGTCGGTGGGCTTCACTATTGACCACCCGGGGGCCGAATTCTACCTGTTTGGCCACATAGGCGTACGCACTATCCCGATCGAATTTTGGTACTGGCGTCGAGCTTTTTTCCTTGGGCGGGGACGCAGGTGCGGAGGTGGTGGGGGAGGACGGGTCATCCGCGCAGCCGAGTACCGTCAGAAACAGAAAAAGACAGAGGAGATGCCGCAAAGTCAGAAAATTTGTGTAACCGTCCGACGGTTATTTACTTACCTACCAGTTCCGCATCGGTCAGCAGGTACATCAACTGGTTTATATCGCTGT
>CAZKPE010000463.1:0-2304 GCA_964554545.1 uncultured Lewinella sp. | reverse complement strand
GCCTTCAACTTCAAGGGCCCCGACCAGCAGAAGAAGGTCGGCATCCTCTCGGGCGGCGAGCGCAACCGCGTCCACATGGCCAAGCTCCTGAAGTCCGGCGGCAACGTCCTCCTCCTCGACGAGCCCACCAACGACCTCGACGTCGAGACGTTGCGGGCCCTGGAAGATGCCCTCGAAGACTTCGCCGGCTGCGCCGTCATCATCAGCCACGACCGCTTCTTCCTCGACCGCCTCTGCACCCACATCCTCGCCTTCGAGGGCGAAGCCCACGTCGAATGGTTCGAAGGCAACTTCGAGGACTACGAGGAAGACAAGAAACGCCGCCTGGGGCCAGACGCCGTGGAGCCGAAGCGGATCAAGTATAAGAAGTTTGCGCGGTAAAATGGGAAGTTCCCGTTCCAAAGGAAAAGCTACCGCATACCGTCCTGCAGGCGCCGCTGCAAATGCTGCCAGGGAAAGCTTTGACGAGCTCCGAAGTTACTGCGTGGAGTTCGATGGCGGGCGAATTAAAGGCTGTCGGACCATGGCGATGTTCTGCCATAGGCTCAAAGAAGAGTTGAGGTCCAGCGACCAGCACAACGAGCTTAGGTATCCGAGTTTCGTAAGAGCCGACGTCTCCGGAATAGGACGCTATATAAACTGCTCAATCGAAGCATTTAAAGGCGTTGACGTCTATTACTACAGTGTTCCCGAATTTATTCCGAAGTTGGACTCTACAGACATAGATGGCCTTGAGCACAAGAAGATGAGTCTAGGGCAGTGGCTTAATGAAAAGATATACACGCCACTCCCGGCTGCCTACGGAAAGCCGGTTACGCGAGAGCAGGCACTGACTGCTTTTAGACACCAGCTAGGCGCGCACTTTAGCCACCAAATTACGGATAAGTACGATCCCATATCAAGCAACAATCACCAACGACGGATCACTACATTGGGGCACGGAGGTTTTGTGCGCGCCGATCAACCGCGCCGCTTCCTGCGGCATGCTGTAGAATGTTGGATAAGAATGATGGCTGCGGAGCTAATACTTGTCTCGACGCTCCCTGAGTGGCGAGCGCTCTGCCAGCGCCTTGAGCCCCATCTTCACGACCCGTTAGGCGACAGAATAACATCGCCTATTCGCCGCACCGAAGATCCGTATGGATTCTTTGTTGAGAATGAGTTGACTGTCTGGCAATCCCGATTTTGGTGGAACTACGGCAGCGGAAACCTGCACTACAAATTTTCTCTTGGTCCGAAACGAAGTTAAAACAGCAAGCGTAGGGCGGGGTTCACCCCGCCATTACTCGGCCTCGACCCGCGCTCCGGGCCACGATGGTGCGCGGTGGCGGGGTGAACCCTGGGCTCCGCCCGTTCGCGGCTGAAACGGTCCACGTTCGGCGGGGCCTCGGTCCACCGGACCGAGGCCTGATCCGCCTCATTGTTTCCGAGCCGCCGCGAACCCCCACGGCTCGAACCAACCCTCGCGCAGAAGCGGACCGCGGCCGGGCCGCGACTAGCCGCCGACCCCTTCGTCCTCCGCCGGAATGGGGCTCCCGGCGTTCTGGAAATAGTCGACCTGCGCCGCGTGGCCCGGCCCGACCGTGCCGGCGAACGGCCCGACCTCGGACACCGCGAGCGGATGCTCGAACGACCCGATGGTCGTCCACTCGGACCCGTCGCCCGACCGGTCGAGCGTCCAGGTGTCGCCGCTCCGCGTGATGCGCAGGTGGCTTGCCTGCCCCGGTTCGACGCGCTCGCGAATGCCGGGCCTGGGCGTGCCGTCGGTGTTCACGGCGCTGTAGACCAGCAGGCCCTGCCCGTCCGACTGGAGCTCGAAGCGGATCCAATTCTGGGCATCCTGGACGATCTGGATGCCCTGCATCTGGTAACGCTCGTTCGGCTCGCTGAGGAACTTCGCCTCGAGCTGCAGATCGGCGTCCGGGGCCGACTGCAGCAGGCGCGCGGCGTCGTTGCTCTTCCAGACGTCGTACCTGCCCTCGGGCACGGTCAGCTCGAGGAACGCCTCGGGCCCCTCGGAGCGCAACTGTGCTGCACCCTCGGGCCCGTGCACGGACCAGATCTCGCTCAGTTCCGCGGCGCTGAAGTCGTCGGAGCCCACTTCATCGTCCGCGCAGGCGCGCACGCTGAGGGCGGCGAGCGCGAGCGCTATGAAGAGAATGTTGTTCATCATGCAATCCGGAACATCATCTGAGCAATGGCGCGTGCGCAACGATGAAGCCCGTACGGCAGCAGCCGGTCAAGAAGCAACGCCCATGCCGTCGTATCGCGTCGGGCATCGCAGGGCCCGGCAACCGACCTCGT
>CAZKPE010000462.1:0-2305 GCA_964554545.1 uncultured Lewinella sp. | reverse complement strand
TCCAGGCCAGCCAGCCGGCGAATACCAGCCATCCGAAAATTACAGACCCGTAGACGAGATTGAGGCCGACTCCGTGGTTGATGATCGCCCCCCCTCTGACGCGCCCGCGAAACACACCGGTGTGTATACCCAGCTCTTCTTCGATCTTGCGGCCCCGGCTGATGAGGTCATTGTAGAGTTGATCGTTCCGGGTATCGTAAATCTTCAGGCCGAGCGTGATCGCAAGACCTAACAAGCAAATCATGCATCCGCCGGCCACCGCCTCGATCGGGAGTAGCATACCGCCCGGATCGGTAATCAGCGTGAGAAGAGTAGCCCAGGCGACTACCGAAACCGCCGGAACGAAGCCGAGGAGCCGGAAGCGGATGTCGGACAAGTGGCGGTAGTTATGCTGTACTTCGGCGTAGACGATCCGTAACACCTCTGAATTAAGGGGTTGTTCCGAATCCAGCGTCGGAAGGGAGGAAGAGGTATAGTGTCTACGGGCGTTCGGCATAATAACCCCACCGACGGTCGGCGAATGGTGACAAGCGCCTTAATATAGCGGGTATACGGATAGGATTCGGTATGCCGCCCCGGCCGAGAACGCCGTACCTTCACCGTCTACCCAAAGCCACACGCTCATGGCCACACCGCCCGCCGCCTGCCCCCTGCCCCGTTGGCAACTGCTGAAGCAGGAGCTGACCAACGTAGGTCCCGCGGAATTCGACCGCCTGCGCGCCGCCGCCCCGCCGGGCACACTGATCGACGTGCGCAACGAGAGTGAATTCGCGGAATACCACCTGGAGGGGGCCACGAATCTCAATTACCTCGGCCCCGACTTCCTGGACCGGATCGAACAACTCGACCCCCAACGAACCTACCTGGTATACTGCCGCAGCGGTCGCCGCAGCGTCCGGGCCTGTACCCTGATGAAGAACAGCGGACTGCAGCGGCTCGTCCACCTCGACGGGGGAATCAACGCCTACGACCGATGAAGTACCTGATGCTGTTGCCCTTTTTGTTGTTGCTGGCTTGCGGACAGGGGCAGTCCGTCGATTCCCCGGAAAACTCCGCACCTGTCCCGATCGCTATCGGGACGCAAAAACCAGCTTACGGAAACGTGGACGTTGCGGGAGCGGCCGAGCTGATGCGGGAGGAAAACGTGGTTTTACTCGACGTCCGTACTCCCGGCGAGATCGCCAAGGGAAAGATCGAGGGGGCTATCGAAATCGACTACCGCGACCCGGACATTGCTACTAAATTGCAGTCCCTGGACCGGGAGCCGACCTACCTGGTCTACTGCGCCGCGGGGGGAAGGAGCAGCCGAACCTGCCAGCTTATGGCCGAAGTCGGCTTCCAACGTCTGTATAACCTGGAGGGAGGCTATACCGCATGGAGTAAGCAAAACTGATATGGAAAACTGGCTCACCGCCCCCTGGGATACGATCGGGGAAACGGCCCTGACGGTCTTTTTCATCTACCTCATCGTGATCCTCTTCGTGCGGATCGCGGGGCTGCGCACCTTCGCGAAGATGTCGAGCTTCGACTTCGCCTCGACGATCGCCATCGGCTCGATCATTGCCACCATCGTGATGAATAGCGACACCTCGCTGCTCAAGGGAACGGTAGCCCTGGCGACGATCATGCTATTTCAGCAAATCTTTGCCGGGTTGAAGTACCGGATACCCGCCTTTCAGGAAGCGACCGAAAACAGCCCGACCATGCTGATGGACGGGACGACCTTCCTGGAGGACAATATGAAGCGTACCGGGGTAAGCCGCTCCGACATCATCGCCAAACTACGGGAGGCCAACGTGATCCGGATGAACCAGGTCATGGCCGTCATCCTGGAAACGACCGGCGACATCTCCGTACTCCATCAGGAAGGCCCCGAGGCCATCGACGATGAGCTACTGGAGGGCGTAGTGCGATAATAGTACCTTCGCCGCATGGCGGACTACCGACTTAAACTCAACACCGACTGGAAAGAATGGCACGGCGTACTCGACGTAGTCTACGCGGGGAATAAGCAGTACGTATACCCCTTACGCAGCGACATCGAGGGCATTTTGAGCGAGAAGAACGCCGCCTTTACTAGAGATAACCTGCGGCGCTGGGTGGTGACCGATGCGGGGGGAAGGGGGGTCGGGCGCATCGCGGCCTTCATCGACGAGGAGCGTAACCAGGAATTGGAACTTCCCGTGGGGGGCATCGGCTTTTTGGAGAGTATTGAGGTCGATGCCGTAGCCGATCTGCTCTTCGGGGCGGCGGAGAATTTTTTGCGCGGACGCAGGTGCAAGGTGGTCGACGGGCCGATCAACTT
>CAZKPE010000461.1:0-2318 GCA_964554545.1 uncultured Lewinella sp. | reverse complement strand
GCGCGATCCCGACGTTTCCGGGCGGTGCGGACGCGCTCTTTTTCCTGTTGGGGAGTGAGTGCCCGGTGACGGCCGTGGCTGTCCTTCGGGTTGTCGAACCATTCCCGGTCGTAGGGGAGGTCGCCGGAAAGTACTTCGGAGACAACATTCAACTCTTTTCCCCGCCGTACCACCTTCGCCCGAAGGAACTTGCCATCAGGTACCGCGAGATAGCCTTCCCATCCCTCCCCCAAGTCGAGGTAGGCATCCAGGTCGCCGTCGCTAAAGTCAGTGAAGAAGGGGGCCTGCTCCATCATCATGCCGTGGGTGTGGACATCGGCTACGGCCGTTCGGTTCTTCCGGCTACGGTCGATCGGATTGACCCCATCCGCCGTTCCCATTCGCGGTACATCGTAGGTATAGTAAGTACTCCCACCATCCAGGTTCACCCGGTAGATATACGCGCCGAACTCCCGGTTATAGGCGATCGACTTCTTATTGTAGATGCGGGCAAAATCCTTAGCGGCATCCTGGGGGGAGGCGAACTGATCTTCCGGCTTCCGGCCGTCCGGGTCGTTGTATGCCATTGGGTTATTCAGCCCCAGCGCGTAGGGGTTGAAGCCCGGGAACTCCGCCTCCAGGGGGTCCTGACTGATAAAGAGCCCCGTCTCGGCATCGTAAAAGCGCGCGCCGAAGTAGTGGAGCAGTCCGGCCACGTCCTCGGTCTTCTTTCCGTTGAAGGCGTAGGGGCTCGTCTCTTCATCCCCTTGGGTGCTCACGATCGCCCGCTCGCCCGTCGGCAGGTAGGCATTGTACTGCCGTAGCTCGCCCCGTTGGTCGGTGGTCAGGTGGACGTTCCCCAGCAGGTCGGCGTGGTAGAAGGTCAGCTCCGTCTCCGGAAAGGCGTTGTAGCCCGTAAAGCCGTAGCCCGCCCGGATGCTGTCGCGGGGCGTCTGGGGGGGGAAGTAGGTCGGCGGACCGGGAGGCCCCGTCTCCGCCGGTGGACCCACCGGCCCCGGCCAGCCCGGCGGCGGACTCGGGTAGTTCGCCACGGGCGTCTGCGGTAGCCCCGCCCCCAGGAATTCCGGCTGTGCGTAGTAGCCCGGCAGGGTGGGCGGTCCCGGGGGTACCCCTGTCGTACCATAGTAGTTCCAGACGGTCTTCGTGAGGTCCTGTATCCGGGCGACGTAGTTCTCGTCTCCCGCCGTCAGCCCCCGGCCGAACCAGTAGTAGTTGTTGAACTCCCCAACCCCCTCCTTACTGGCGATCCGCCGGCCCCCGAGGAAGTAGTGCTTCGTAAACCCATCCTTGCGGGCGGTGAAAAAGTCGTTCACGTAGGCGGTATAGTCGCTGCCGTGATTGATGGCGCCGGTGGGTGCCCCGAAGGTGAATACCCCCGATCGCCGCGCCGAACTCTCGATGGCCCGCTGCCCCCCGGCCGTGTAGGTGTACTGCCGGCTGTCCCCGTCCCGTTGGTAGGCCATCAGGCGGTCTTCTTCGTCCCAGCGGTACTGCAGGTAGCCCCCGGTCGCGCTGGTGTCCGCATAGCCCAGTTGGTTGCCGTTCGCGTCGTAGGTGTAGACCCGGTCGCCGGTCCCCGCCAGCCGGTTGCTGTGTTGCTCGTCGAAGCGGTGCTCGAACCTCCGCGTGATCGTATCGGCCCCGCTGTAGCGCTGCAGGTCCAGGACGGCCGCGTTGTACTGCCGGTCGTAGTCGACGAAGTAGGTGTAGCTTTCTTCCGTGCTCTCCCCCGACCAGTTGCCACTCGCTTCGATCAGCTGGTTGTTCTCGTCGTAGTCGAACGTTTGCCGTCCACTCGGCACCTGCGCCCTGCCGCCCTGACTTTCGATGGATGCCGGGTTGCCGTTTTCGTCCAGGTCGTACTGTAGTTGCAGGAGGTTACCGAACGAGTGACTCCGCAGGCGCCGAGAGAGGGGATCGTAATCGGAGGTCTGCCGCATCCCGTTCCCGAAGGTGGTGCCGGCCACCATATTGAAGGCGTCGTAGTGGATGGCGTCCACGTAGGGGTAGTCGATACCGTCTCGCGTCCCGCTCATGCCCAGCGGCCGGCCGTCGGCGTTGTAGCGGTAGCTCACTTCCTCCCCGTCGGGGTAGACCAGCCGGGTCATGCGCCCCCAACTGTCGTAGGCGGCCTCCGAGACGTAAGTCCGCAAACTCGCCTCATTAATGAGCAAGGTGCGGATAGTTTTGGTCACGTTCCCGTTCGCGTCGAAGAAGAGTTCCTTCCCCCCGCTGGCGTCCTTGGTCATCCAGATGCGGCCGGCGCGGTGGTGGGGGGCATCGGCCTCTCCGTAGGTCAGTTCCACCCGGTTCTGGTA
>CAZKPE010000460.1:0-2335 GCA_964554545.1 uncultured Lewinella sp. | reverse complement strand
TCAAGATGGAGGATCGCCACCCCATCACCGACATCTTCGACCAGACGCCGGAGATCCCCGAAAACTGCCAGTGGGCCACCTTCCTGCGCAACCACGACGAGCTGACCCTGGAGATGGTCACCGACGAAGAGCGCGACTTCATGTACAACGTCTACGCCAGCGACCGCACGGCCCGCATCAACCTGGGTATCCGCCGCCGGCTAGCCCCCCTGATGGATAACGATCGCAATAAGATCGAGCTGCTCAACGTGCTGCTGATGTCGCTGCCCGGTACCCCCGTGCTCTACTACGGCGACGAGATCGGTATGGGCGACAACTACTACCTCGGCGACCGCGACGGCGTGCGCACCCCCATGCAGTGGAACAACAACGAAAACGCCGGCTTCTCGGAGGCCAACCCCCACTCGCTTTACCTGCCCGTCATTCGTGACACCGAGTACAGTTACCGCTGGGTCAACGTGCGCCGCCAGCAGCAAAATCCGAATAGTCTGCTGAACTGGACCAAGAAGCTGCTCGCCAAGCGCAAATCGTTCAAGGTCTTCGGGCGGGGGAAGATTCTCTGGCTCAAGCCCGACAATGGCCGGGTGCTGGCCTTCGTGCGGGAATACGAGGACGAGCGCGTGGTGGTGATCGTGAACCTGAGCCGCCACCCCCAGTCGGCCACCCTCGATCTGAGTGACTACGACGGCAGCCGGGTGCGGGAAGCCTTCGGGCGCACCTACTTCAAGGATATCGACCGCGACCTCTACCAGGTCACCCTGGCGGGTCACGGCTACTACTGGCTGGAGATCGAGGATACCCACGGCCACCGGGTAGACAGCCGCGAACTCAGCCGGCCTACGCTGAACGTGAAGAAGCTGAAGGACTTCTTCAGCAAGGGCAACGTCCGTACTCTGGAAAAATCCGTACTCCCCAATTACCTACAGTCCGTCAGCTGGATGGGTGCCCGCGCCGCTATTCTGGACCAGGTTACCATCTTTGATTACCGGATGCAGGCCAATGGGGAACGCCACTTCGGATGGATGCTGCTCGAGGTGTCCTTCCTGGAAGGCCTACCGGAGCTGGTTCAGCTGCCCGTCGCTTTCCACCGGTTCCGGGAGGACGTGGACTACTCCAACCGCGAAGAGGTACTCGGTATCATCCAGCAGGAGGATCGGCAGGTCGTACTCATCGACGCCCTCTACGACGAAGACTACCGCCGCGGCCTGATCGACGGCCTGCAGGAATACGGAGAGATGAAGGACTTCCGCTTCCTGGCCCGCGAGAGTATGTCGACCGCCGGCCGGCAGGACGCCAACCTGCTCCATTCCGGCACGGAGTATATGCTGCTCCAGAGCCGCGATTACTATATCAAGTTCTACCGTCGCGTCGACGCCAACGACGTGCCCGACCTGGAAGTGAAGCAGATGCTGAACCGCCGCGGCTACGGCTCGGCCCCCCACGTGGTCGGCACCCTGCACTTCACCCCGACGCAGCGACTGAACGCCACCCTGGCCATCTTCGAGGAACGCCGCCACAATGACGGCAATGCCTGGGAGTACGTGCTGAATAACCTGCGCCGCTTTTCGGAAGAGATTATCAACCGCCTCCAACTGAACGGCGAGGGGGAGGAAGCGCATCCGGAACAGGTCAACGTCACCGATACCATCGTCTACAAGGACATGCCGCAGACGATCCAGGACATCCTCGGCCCCAGCTTCGTCATCAAACTCGCCGAACTCGGCCGGGCCACGGCCGCCTACCATACCGTACTTTCGGACGTGCAGGAAGACGGCTTCCGCAGCGAAGCCCTCAGCCTGCACTACCAGCGCAGCGTGTACGCCGGACTGAAGGGAGACGTTCGGGCTACGATCGACCTATTGCGCCGCGTGAAGGAGGACCTGGATGAGGACACCGCCAAACTAGCCGAAACCTTTACCGAACGGGAGGAGGAACTGCACCAGCGTCTCAAGCGCATCTATCGGCATAAGATCGAATCGGACAAGATCCGCATCCACGGAGACTTCACCCTGGAACAACTGATCCTGAGCGAAGACCGCTTCCTGATCCAGAACTTCGACGGTGACCCTGACCGCAGTTACAGCCAGCGCCGCCTGCGTCGCAGCCCCGCCAAGGATATTGCCAACATGATGCGCTCCATCAGCTACGCGGCCGGACTGGTCTACGAAGAAAGTTCCCCCGGCATTGGTAGCGCACGCCGCCACCAACTCTACGAGTGGCTCCGTACCGCCGATCGCTACCTCTCCGCCGAGTACCTGACCGCCTACCGCAAGGCTACCGAGGGCACCCGCCTCCTGCCCGCCGACGAGTCGGATCTTGAAGCGCTGCTCGATAC
>CAZKPE010000459.1:0-2342 GCA_964554545.1 uncultured Lewinella sp. | reverse complement strand
AAACAGTTGGCGCGTACGGGGAAAAGTTGCAACGGACATATTGCGTGTGTTTAGGTGTACGGCAAAGATCACCCGTCCGTATGGTGGGAAAAAGGACAGTTAACAAAAGCCCGTTCCATTGAATACATCCCTTTTGAGGCAGCGAAATTTTTATAACTTATTGAAATTCAATCACTTAACCATTTATTTTACTTATTGGCATGTTTCGTCTAGCGGCAGCTCCGCTTCGTCGGGAAAACTTGCCCGTTCAGTCGACTGCCCGGACATTCGTAAAAAAGTTGATCCCCATGGGCGTTTTTGGCCGCTATATCATGTACCGTATCGATTCCCTGATCATGCTGGGGGTGCTGGCGGTGCAGCTATCCCTCTTCACGGACCTGGAAGCTTTTGAACTGCCGCCCCGGGAGTGGTTACCGGCCCTGATCGGGCGTGGGGCCTCGGTGTACTGGACTACGCTGTTGGGGGCCACTCTGTACTGGACGATCGTGGACTATCACCCTGCCCTCATCACCCTGCGCAAGACCCGCATCGTCAGCCGGATCAGCGGCGAGGCCCTCGGGTTTCCCGACCGTATCCTGCGCTCCTTCCTGAAGGCCTTCACTCTTTTCGGTGCCGAATTCCTGCTGCTCTTTGCCCTGTTCAACGACGATCGCCGCTTTTTGCACGATCATGTCACCAAAAGCGAACGGGTCGCAGTCTGACACGAAAAGCGCCCCCCGTCGGGGACGGAGGGCGCGAAAAGGGACTACAAAATGTAATCTAGTGCGTCTTGTGCCGGGTTTAAATTCCGTAGCTGATTCCGAAGCTGAACTCGCGCCCGCGTTCGTAGGACTGGAAGATGTACTCCCGGTCGAAGGTGGAATAGGCTTCGTACTTGGGATTGAGGAGATTGCGGGCCCGCAGGCTCACTTTAAAATTGTTGATCTGCTTGGAGACGCTCAGGTCCAGTTGCGCGCGACCGCGTTCGTATACGTCGGGGCTACCGACCGCGCCGATACTCTGCAGGCGATCGTCGAAGTAGTTGTAGGCGAGTATGGCATCCCAGCCGCGGTCCACGTCCGTATAGCTCAGATTGGCATTGATGATGTAGTCCGACTGCCCGTTGAAGGGGCGGGTGGCGCTGAAGTCCGGATCGACGGTGCGGGCCAACTCCACCTCCTCGCTGTCGATACGCTGCTCGGACTCGATGTACGCCAGGTTGGTGCTCACCGTGAAGCGGTCGAGGGCGGAAGTCAGGAAGCCTAGTCCCTTCCGGAACTCTACTTCGAGGCCGTAAAGTCGGGCCTCCTCCGAATTCGTCCAGGTGAACTGCTGCTCGCCGGCCAGCCGGAAGGTCTGTACGATGGGATCGCGGAAGTTCTTGTAGAAGGCACTGAAGGCGATCACCTCCCCGGCCTCGGGGAAAATCTCGTAGCGCAGATCGTAGTTGTCGATGCTGGTGAGCAGCAGATCGGGGTTGCCGAATACGGGCGGATCGCCCAGGAAGCCGAAGGAGCCGAAGGGAGCTACTTCCCGCATGTTGGGGCGGGCAACCGTTTGGGTGAAACTGGCTCGCAGGTTCGTGTTCTCCCGCAGCTTATACACCAGATTCAGGGCGGGCATGAAATTAAGGGTATCGATGCGGGCCGTATTGTCGTCGATGCGGCGCTGATCGGGCTCGTCCCGTTGCTCCTGGATACGGACGATCTCGCTTTCGACCAGGATATCGGTGGATTCGACCCGCAGTCCTCCGATGGCCTTGAAGCGGGGAGTGAACTCGTAGGTCACCATTCCGTAGCCGGCCGCCACGTCAAAATTCCCCGTGTAGCTGTTGGCGCTGTTGCTGTTGTCGAAGATGTAAACGCCGATGGTGTTGCGGCTGGTGGTTTGCTCGATCACGCCCAGGTTGTCGGGCCCGTAGAAGACATCGAAATCGCCGCCGGCCTGGCTGAAGGAAAGGCCCCGGTCATTCTCGTAAGCGAAGATCCGCTCGTTGAACACCCGTTCCTTAGTGCGGTAGGAACCTCCGAATTTGAAGGCATTGCCCCGGCTTTTGGTCTGTAAGAAAGGCACGGTGAAATCTAGCTTCCCCTGATAGGTATCGTCGGCCAGGTCACGGAAAAAGCGGCTGGGACGGGTGAACTGACTGGGGTCGATGATGAAGTTCTCCCCCTGCTGGATGTACTCGGCGAAGCGCAGGTCCGGCTCGTTCTGGGCGCTATTGACGTAGTTGGCCGTCCATTCGATCTTTACGTTACCCAGCTGGGTGAGGGTGTGGTCTCCCTGGAGGACGTAGTCGATCAGTTCGCGCTCGAGGAAGGTCGACGCCTGGGATTGGTAGAAGTTATTGGCTGAGCCGGCCG
>CAZKPE010000458.1:0-2350 GCA_964554545.1 uncultured Lewinella sp. | reverse complement strand
TTCTTTCCTACCGATGCATCCGTCGTCTCGTTCATCATCATCGGTAGGTCGCCGTCGGATACGATTACCTTTGCATTCGGCGATTTAGCTAGCTCCAGGAAGGCCTCGATGGATTTGAAGCGCAGGATCTCCGGCGTCAGGCCCTCGGCGATGATGAGCTGCGCGTCCCGGACGCCCTCGGCTTCGATCCGCTTCTGCTCGGCTTCCTGCCTGGTCTGCGTCAGGATGAACTCCATACGGAAAGACTGCTGTTCGGCCTCCAGTTTTTCCTCGATGGCGCGGGCCAGGTTGGCGGGTAGCTCGATCGACTTCACCAGTACCGTTTCGATGGTGATGCCACGACCCTCCAGGGTGGTTTCCATTTGCTTCTTGATGGCATCCTCGATCACGGCCCGTTCACCGGTATGCATATCCTTGGCGAAGTAGCGGGCCGAAACGTCGGCGACGGCCGAACGGAACACAGGCAAAATGACGCTGCGCTCGTAGTCAGGCCCCAGCTTACGCAAGACATCCGGGGCGGACTGGCCATCGAGGTGGTACAGGATGGAGATCGCCGCCCGGATGTTAAGCCCTTCCTTGGTGGGCAGATTGAGCTCGACCTCCATATTTTCGGTCTGGGTACTCACCTTCACGATGGTGGTGGTAAAGGGATTGTAGGCTACTACTCCCTGGTCCAGAGGGGCTTCCCGGTACTTACCGAGGGTTCGTTTCACGCCGACTTCGCCCTCGCGGACAACGGTGCAGCTACTGAGGAAGGTGAATACGCCGACCGCGGTCAGCAGGGGAAGAATAATGGCACGCATGACTCAAAATTTAAGAGTGAAGAGAAAACATCACTAGTACGTGCACAGCGCGGAGTGTAGGGCCAGGCCCGGAGCGTACCCACCCTGATGGCTGACGGCCAGGTCGGCGCAACCCTGTGCATAGGCGTATTGCAAAATCTCCGCGATTCCGCGATTGTAGTACATTTCCGGCCAGTCGGCCCCGGCGCTAAAGGCATCGTTGTAGAAGCGCACGGCGTTCAGGTAGTCCTGCTTCACCAATGCCAGATTCCCCAGCATAAAATCGGACCAGGCATCCGCCCGCCGGTCCAGCGTTTGGCGGAGGCGATCGTCCAGTTGTACGGAGCTACCCGTCAGCTTGGCCCGCAGCAGGAGCAGATCGGGGTCGTCGCGATCGGCTAAGCCGGCCAACAGGACCCGCTCGTCCGACTGCGTTCGCGTCGACGGCAGCTCGTCGGTACCGAACTTCCCGTCCAGCCACTGCCGTGGATAGAGGGCAATGAAGGTGATCAATCCGTAGCGGGATCCGGCGGTGTAAAAATCGGTTGCCGTCGGGGAAATTTGACGCGCGGTCTGCATATCACGCTTCGCCTGTTCGCTTCTCCCTAATCTGGCCAGCAGACTGGCCCGTCCCACCAGGGCAGGTACCCAACCGGGTCGTTGGGCTAAAATGGCATCATAGGCCAGCACGGCATCTTCTGACTGCCCCCACTGTAGCATCACCTCGGCACCCCGCATATCCCGGACAGGCAGATCGCGATCCACGCTGTGCACCCGGGTAGGTAATGGCGGCAGGTCTGACTGCCCCCACAAAGACAAAGTCAGTAAGGCGGCAAGGGGGAATATGATTCGGCGCGGGCTCATAGTTGTTGTAACAATATACATAATCACTGAATCAATAGTTATACTATCATAAGCGCTTCTTTTACTTTTTACGCGAATCTGACTGTTTTTACGGGGTAGGTAGAAAGAGAGCCAGGACATGGATGGTCCCGGCTCTTGATCAACAATTTCGGCGGTATTCAGAATTCGGATGGCTACACTTTAATACCCCGGGTTCTGTGGTGCCAGATTGGGGTTCCGGTCCAGCTCGTCCTGGGGTAGGGGCATGAGGTAATCCCGGCCGGGATCGAAGTTGGGGTGGGGCTCCAGACTGTTCTCGCCCAGGAAAGCTTCACGGCCCAGGTCGCGGCGCTTAATGTCGTACCAGCGTTTGAACTCGAAGGCCAGCTCCAGCCGGCGGTCGTCCAGGATCAGGTCGATCAGCTCGTCCTTGGCCATACCGGGCATGACGTCGGCGGGGAAGTCGCTGCCGAAGCGGGCGCGTTGGCGGATCTGGTTCAGGTAGCCCAGCACCTCGGCTTCGGGGGCCCCGGCTTCCAGCCCGGCTTCGGCCGCAATGAAGAGGACTTCGGCGTAGCGCATCGCGACATAGTTGTTATCGGAGAAGCCACAGTCCCCCCGGCTCTGTCCACAGAACTCCCAGAACTTAGCCATATGGGGGCGGGGCGTCCCGTGGTTGGGCGCGAAGGCCTCGTAGCCGGAGTACACCCCATCCACGAACCCGC
>CAZKPE010000457.1:0-2357 GCA_964554545.1 uncultured Lewinella sp. | reverse complement strand
GGGGTGACGAGTGATCGGGAGAAGCAGGTGTTTACGCTGGATGAGGAATTCTAGGCCCTCACCCCCGGCCCCTCTCCGGGGGAGAGGGGTGACGCTGCCGCACGAAGGAGTAACCTCCAGATAGGTGAAAGAACAAGCTGACCACCCATGCTGAATGGATGCATTTCTGGCAATATGATTTTTGTAGTGATTGGAATAAGGAGGAGAAGCTGACAGTCCTGAAAAACTCCGAGTCTCGCTTCCATTCTTACGCATGACAAGCAAAAACAGATTCATCGAACAGCTCCGATCTAGCCCATCCAGGTAGATCGGAGCTTCCTCCCCTCTCCTTTGGAGAGGGGCCGGGGGTGAGGGAAAATCGTCACCCAATCCGAATTGATCGACGCGGGGCAGTCTGCTGAACTCCTCGATGAAAACAACCAACTGATCAGCATTTTCGTCCGGACGGTCCGCCGAATGGATACTAAAATTCACTCAAAAACATAACCCAGCATACCAGTCTCGCCTGAGCCGTGCGGTAGCACCTCAGAAATCGAGAATCGAGTATCGCATATCGCATATCGACATGCAAGTAATCAAACGCTCCGGCCGTCACGAAGACGTCTCCTTCGACAAGATCACCGCCCGCATCAAAAAACTGTGTTACGGGCTGGACGAAAACTTCGTCGACCACATCACCGTCTCCAAAAAGGTCATCCAGGGGCTGTACAACGGCGTGACCACCGTCGAGCTCGATAACCTGGCCGCCGAGACGGCCGCCTCGATGTCGACCGTCCACCCCGACTACGCCCAGCTGGCGGCCCGCATCGCCATTTCTAACCTGCACAAGGAAACGGACAAGTCCTTCTCCGCCACCATGGAGGGGCTGTACAACTACGTCGACCCCAAGACCGGCGAGCCGGCCGGACTGATCGGCGAGGAAACCATGCAGGTCATCCGCGATAACGCCAATACGCTGGACGCGGCCATCATCTACGACCGCGACTTCGAGTTCGACTACTTCGGCTATAAGACCCTGGAGCGGAGCTACCTTATGCGCCGCGACGGGGCCGTCGTCGAGCGCCCCCAGCACATGCTCATGCGGGTAGCCGTCGGCATTCACCAGGAAGATATCGAGAGCGCCATCCAGACCTACCAGCTGATGAGCGAGAAGTGGTTCATCCACGCCACGCCGACGCTGTTTAACTCGGGCACGCCGAAGCCGCAGATGTCAAGCTGTTTTGCTGCCGGCACTCAGGTGTTCACAGTTAATGAAGGACCGAAGAACATCGAAGATGTGCAGCTTGGGGATTTGGTCATCACGCACAAAGGCAACGTCAAGCCCGTCGTCCAGCTACATAAGAACCCCCTGGGTGACCGGCAGATGTACCGGATCAAAGCCTTCGGCTCCCCATCGCTTAAGGTTACGGGAAACCATAAATTCTGGTCGATCAGCGGAGAGCAGCAGGACTGGGACGAAGGGCCGCAGTTCAATGCCATCGAGTATCTGCGGGTCGGGGATTATATCGCGATCCCGAACAAGACGGACGTCTACGATCGCCCTACCATCGACCTGGCCGAGACCCTGCCTTCCGAGTATGGTAACATCCTATTAGAATACGAAGTGGGGGAGCAGGAAATTCAACCCATCTCAGTATACGAGCGTGGAAGCAGATTAAACCCTTCGGACGAAACTGTACTCATCCGTCGCAAGCACACTCCCGTAAAGCGGGAAGTGACGATCAATGAGGACTTCGCCGAACTGATGGGGCTATGGCTGGGCGACGGCCACCTGATGATGGGGCGAAACGCGGCAAAGACCCACCAATTCGTGCGGGGCATCGGCTTCGCGGCACATTACGAAGCTTACGAACTGATTGGCAAGATTTGTCTGCTGTGCAAAAAGGTTTTCGGCATAGAGCCCAGCGTGTCCCAACCTAACAAAACGAATACGGTCAACATCCACCTTAGCAGCCACGTCGTGGGCGCGTGGGTAGAAGCCCGCTATGGCCGTGGATTTGCCGGCAAGCACCTCTGGACTGAAATGTTCAAATGGGATCAACCCATGGCGGTCGCTTTCCTCCAGGGTCTGGTTAGCTCGGACGGCTGCGTAACGAAGTCGGGCGACGTGCGGGTAACTATGGCCAATGTTCCGCTGGTGAAATCCATCTTCGCCATGGCCCGTAATCTTGGGATCGAGCTTACTTACTCCGAGGCGAAAACCCTTAAAAAGGGCGCAACCAAGAAGACCGCTCGAATCAACCTGCCCAAGCAGACAGTTGACCTCACGAAAATCGCCAAGCTGTACCGGGATAATCGCCTAGCTACCATGCGCGGTAAACAAGCCCACCAAAGCCGGTCGATCAGTGTGGATGGGG
>CAZKPE010000456.1:0-2358 GCA_964554545.1 uncultured Lewinella sp. | reverse complement strand
CCCAGGCCAGTATCGCTACCCGGGTGAGTACGCTGGCCTCGCTACCCCTGGTCGGTCAACCCGGCGAGCAGTGGTACTACAGCGCCTCCCCCGACGTGCTGGCGCGGCTGATCGAGCATTTTTCGGGAATGACGGTGCTGGAATTTATGCAAGAGCGACTTTTCGAGCCTTTGGGGATGAAGGATACCGGCTACAATATCCCGTCCGACGAAGCGGGGCGGATGGTCGCTAACCACGCATTCACGGAGGGTACCCTCGGTACGGCGGCCATGCAACTACCGAATACGGGCAATACGGTCTACGGCGGCACCCACGGGCTGTACTCCACCGCCGCCGACTACCTGCGCTTCTGCCGGATGTTACTCAACGGGGGGGAGCTCGACGGCCGCCGCTACCTCAGCCCCACCACCGTGGAGTTCATGACGCTGAACCACGTCGGGGAACTTCGGGAACCGGGACAGGGCTTCGGACTCGGTTTTGGGGTGATCACGGACGTTGCCGACTCGAATATCGCCGGCTCGGTCGGCACCTATTACTGGAGCGGGGCCTACTGCACCTATTTCTTTATCGACCCGGCGGAGGATTTGATCGCCATCATGATGTCACAGCGCTCCCCCTTCTCCGGTTACCACGCGGAGATGATGCAGCAAATGGTGTATCAGTCGATCGCGGAATAGCGAGCGTTACTTCCGCGCGCTCGGTTTACTGGCCGGTGCCTGAATGACCTCCACTTCCCGTTCCAGGATCATCCGGTTGTAGGCCGGTACTTCCTCGGCGACGATGCGGCGGTACTTATCGAGTTCCTCGTCGATCCGCTCGGTGAGTTCCTCCTTGACCTGGTAGGCGGCGGCGGTGGGGCGGTAGGTACCGATGCCGGTCAGGCTGTTCAGGTGGGCGAGTTTATTCGTCAGGCGAATGGGGTAGTTGAGGGGGTCCTGCCCGCTGCGGTTCTTGGTCTGGTAGAGAGTCTCCTCGATGGCGGTGAGGCTGTCGATGATCTCCTTTCCTTCGGCGATCAGGGCTTCGTCATCGATGCGGTCCTGGAAGTCCTTGATCTGCTCGCGGAGCTTGCGCAGGTCGATGATGGTCTGGTGGGCCTCGCTGGCTTTGTCCTGCACTTCCTTCATGAAGGTGAACTGGGCCTGGCGGTCTTCTTCCGTCGCCTGCACCCGGGGGTCGGCCTTGATGGTGAAATCGCGCAACTGCTCCCGCTCCCCGTAGCTGAAGGCCACGCGGTAGTCGCCCGGTAGTGCCATCGGCCCGCCGGCACCGGCCCACCAGAGGATCATGCCGGGCACCTTCACGCCGTCGGGGTACTGCATGTCCCAGTTGATGGTCTGGCCGCCGGCCTTGAGCTCGAGCTTACCGTCGTCTTCTTTGGCCGTGGTCGACCAGCTACGGATGGTATCGCTCCCCTGCAGGACGGCCAGCGTCATGGGTAGGCTATCCTTGGCAGCTTCCTCGCTGAGGTAAAGGTGGAAGTTGACGCCCCCGGGGTGGTTCTGTCCGGCGGTACGGCTCGTGCGGCTGCTGCCCCCCATCCGCCAGGCGTCGACCGGCTTGAAGAGGTGGAAGTCCGCATCCTTCGCCACCGCGTCGAGCTGGGCCAGGGGGGTCAGGTCGTCGACCATCCAGAAGCTGCGGCCCTGGGTGGCTACGATGAGGTTATCTTCCTTGATCGCCAAGTCGGTGACCGGCACGATCGGCATGTTTTGCTGGAAGAGCCGCCAGTTTTCACCGTCGTCCAGGCTCACGTAGAGTCCGCTTTCGGTTCCGGCGAAGAGCACGTCCGGATTGCGGGGATACTGTCGCAGCACGCGGGTGAAGTGATCGCGGGCAATGCCCCGGTCGATGCGCCGCCAGTTCTTTCCGTAGTCGGCGGTGTGGTAGAGGTAGGGCTGGTAGTCGCCCATTTTGTAGGCGGTGCCGGCGGCGTAGAGTCTTCCGTCGGCGCGGGTGTCCACGTCCAGGCTGTTCCACATGATGTACTTTGGGGCGCCTTTCGGGGTCACGTCGGTCCAGTTTTCACCGCCGTCGCGGGTCAGGTGGATGAGTCCGTCGTCGCTGCCGGTCCACATGACGCCTTCTTCCCGGGGGCTTTCCACCGCCGCGAAGATGGTGGCGTAGTATTCCACCCCGGTGTTATCCTGGGTGATGGGGCCGCCGCTGCTCTTCAGTTTTTCGGGTTCGTTGCGGGTCAGGTCGGGGCTGATAATCTCCCAGCTCTCTCCCTCGTCGGTGCTGCGGTGGACGTGCTGGCTGGTGGTGTAGAGTACGTCGCTGTCGTGGGGACTGAAGAAGATCGGGAAGTTCCACTGGAAGCGGTACTTCATCCCCTCCGCGCCGTAGCCCATCGGG
>CAZKPE010000455.1:0-2370 GCA_964554545.1 uncultured Lewinella sp. | reverse complement strand
CCCTGGCTGAGGTAGCCGGCGGGCTTGTTGACGGCGATGAGGTGATTGTCTTCGTAGAGAACCTGGAGCTGCATGGGACTGTATTTCGGTAAGCGATCTAACGGCGATGCCGCCGCAACGTTTCCTCAATCCGCAGAAATGTCCTCCTCCCCTACCCTGACGCTCGGGTTCAGCCCCTGCCCCAATGATACCTTCATCTTCGACGCGCTGGTCCACGGCCGGATCGATACGGAGGGACTGCAATTCGAGATCAAACTCGCGGATGTCGAGGAACTGAACCGGCGGGCGATGCGCGGCGAGCTACAGGTCACTAAATTGAGCTACCACGCCTTCGGCTTCCTGACGGATCGCTACCAGATGCTGGCGGCAGGGAACGCACTCGGTGAAGGTGTGGGGCCATTGTTAGTGAAGTCAAAAAAAGAAAATTTCGGAGGAGTAATTAACGAAGCTCATTCCGTCGCTATCCCCGGTCACTTTACAACCGCCAACTACCTGCTCGGACTCGCCTACCCTACCCTCACTGATAAGCATGAAGTACTCTTTAGCCACATCGAGTCCAGCGTACTGAACGGAAATTTCGACCTTGGCGTACTTATCCATGAGAACCGCTTCACCTACGCGGAACGGGGTTTAGAAAAGGTGGCCGATCTGGGGGATTACTGGGAAGCGCAAACCGAACTGCCGATTCCACTGGGGGGCATCGCGGTAAGCCGTTCACTGGATAAGGAGTTGGTAAAGCGCATTGGTCGGGTGCTGCGGCGCTCGGTGAACTACGCCCACACCCATCCCGCCGACAGTCAGGACTACGTTGCCACCCACGCCCAGGAGATGGACCCGAAGGTGATGCGGCAGCACATTGAACTATACGTGAATGACTATACGGCCGACCTGGGAGAGAGCGGGCGCCGGGCCGTTCGCCACTTCATCGAGGACGGTCGCGCTAAGGGCGTGCTTCCGCCGGGCCCGGATGACTACCTGCTGTAATTTTCGTTTCTTTGCCGACCAATCAAGCACCCTATGGCTAAGACGACATTCCGCGCCGGCGTACTTCACGGCGATGAAGTGACCGAAGTATTCAATCACGCCCAGGCCAATAACTACGCGCTGCCGGCGGTCAATGTCACCAGCAGTAGTACGGTCAACGCCGTGCTCGAAACGGCCAAGGCGGTCAATAGCCCCGTGATCATTCAGTTCAGTAACGGAGGGGCGCAGTTTTTCGCCGGCAAGGGTCTCGGCAACGAAAACCAGAAAGGCGCCATTATGGGCGGCCTCAGCGGGGCGATGCACGTCCACACCATGGCCGAAGCCTATGGCGTGCCGGTGATCCTGCATACTGACCACTGCGCCAAGAAGCTACTGCCCTGGATCGACGGCCTGCTCAACGCCGGAGAAAATTTCTACGCCGAGCGTGGCTTTCCGCTCTACAGCAGCCATATGCTCGACCTCAGCGAGGAGCCCCTGGAGGAGAATCTGGACATCAGCGCGAAGTACTTCGAGCGCATGGCCAAGATCGGTATGACCATCGAGATTGAACTCGGCGTCACCGGCGGCGAGGAAGATGGCGTGGATAACACTGACGTCGACAGCAGCCGGCTCTACACCCAGCCCGAGGAGGTCTTCGCCAGCTACCAGAAGCTCAGTCAGATTAGTGACCGCTTTACGATCGCCGCCGCCTTCGGGAACGTTCACGGGGTATACAAGCCCGGAAACGTCGAACTGCGTCCCGTGATTTTGAAGAACAGTCAGCAGTACGTTAAGGAACAGCTTAAGCTGGAGGAAGACCCCATCCACTTCGTTTTCCACGGCGGCTCCGGCAGCAGCCAGGAGGAGATTCGGGAGGCCATCGGCTACGGGGCCATCAAGATGAACATCGATACCGACCTGCAGTGGGCCTACTGGGATGGCGTGCGGAAGTACGAGGCCGGTAACCGGGATTATCTGCAGGCCCAGATCGGTAATCCCGATGGAACGGATAAGCCCAACAAGAAAAACTACGATCCCCGGGTTTGGGTCCGCAGTGCCGAAATCAGTTTCGTGGAGCGGCTCAAGCAGGCCTTCGAGGACCTGAACTGCGTCGACGTCCTCTAATTTCGCCGGCGTAGCAGATTGATCACGCCGCGGACACTGCGAATCTGCGGCCGCTTGCCCGGTCGCCAGTAAAGCAGGTCACGGTCGTTGACCTCAATTTCGAAGGCCTGTAGGAACGGGTTCCGCATTCGCCCGACACGGCGGTAGCTACCGTCGATCAGTCCGGTGGCCCGTCCGAGGTCAAACAGTTCCCACAGCGTTTGTTCCCGATCGCAGTTGATGCGCAGGGCGCCGTTGACGCTACGGGTGATGCGGACGCGGCCTCCCCGCGGGGATTCCAGC
>CAZKPE010000454.1:0-2372 GCA_964554545.1 uncultured Lewinella sp. | reverse complement strand
CCAAATACGATAGTGACTATGGTCTGGGTGCGGGCCTGCAACTCATGTGGTGATGCCTAGACGAGGTGAAAATGATAGGGCGCGGACGCAGGTGCAATGCGGATCGAAAATATAAAGATCGTTAACGTATAGACTAGAACCATATGCGGCGACAAGCCATACAATGGGGTTTACTGGCGCAGGAAGCAGGGCTGTTACTGATTTGCGTGCTGATCGGGCTGGTAGCCTGGTGGGCCGGTTTTGCCTATACCCCCGCCCTGATCGCCACGCTCACCACGCTGCAGTTGGGCTTCTACCTGTTCACCACCTTCCGGCGGGTGTTCAACCACATCAACCACGACGATATGTCCATCCAGGCCTGCCTGACCTCCCTGGCCGTTATGGTAACCTTCTTCGTGCTGGCCTACGCGGTCGATTATACCCTGCTGACGGCGGTGGACGGTGCCTCGCTGAAGAACTTCGACCCCCCTAGCCTCTTCTACCGCTTCGTAGATGGGCTGTATTTCAGCACGGTCACCTTCACGGCTACCGGATTTGGGGAGTACGTACCGATGACCTATCCGGCCAAAACGGTGGTATGGGGGCAGATGGTACTCGGATTTACCACTACCGTCTTCGCCGTTTCCTCCTTCATTTCCCTCACCGACAGAGATTAAGTATGCTCCCCTATTCTACGATTTTTGGTTGCTTCGTCATTTGCGGATTACTCTGCACCTGCGACCCCGCCCCCGAAACACAAGCCGGTGCGGACGCAGATACTCACGACCATGCGGCCATGACCACCGAGGCCAAGCCCAAAGCGCTCAGTCCCCACACGACCGCCATGGGCAACATCGGCGACACCCACGTGCACATCGACTACTCTTCCCCCGGCAAACGGGGCCGGATGCTTTGGGGTGGACTGGTAGCCTACGACCGCGTCTGGTCGGCCGGTGCCCACAACGCCACGGCCATCACCTTCAGCGAGCCGGTGCGCGTAGCGGGGCGGGACGTACCGGCGGGCACGTATGGCTTCTTCACCATCCCGGGGCGGGAAGAGTGGACCCTGATCCTGAACGAGAACTACGAGCAGCACCTGGCCGACGACTACGACGAAGCACTGGACGTGCTGCGCTACCGCGCCACGCCGGAGGTGCTGGATGGGGAAGTGGAATCACTGACCTACGCCGTCCATGCTACCGGCGACGGTGCGGGTAGTATCCGGATGAGCTGGGATTCGTTGCGGGTGTCGCTGCCGGTAGCCAGCACCAAGTAAGTATAGATCATGACCCATACCTACACGATCGCGGGACTACACCATGACGGCGACCGGCAGACTGTACGCGCCGCGCTGATGCAGGTCAAGGGCGTAACCCAGGTCACACTGGATCACGAGCGGGCTACGGTGACGATGTCGCGCCACGTACCCGACGCGACCCTGAACGCCGCCCTGGCCGATACGGGATACCAGCTACAGGCCGCGGCCGAAGCCACCGCCGACCACCTGGCTGAACTGACCGAGCACGGCCACGAAAACGCCGTTAGTCACCACAATCACGGTGATATGGACCACGACGGCCACCACGATCACCACCGGATGATGATCGAGGACTTCAAGCGGCGCTTCTGGGTATCGCTGGCCCTTACGGTGCCCGTGCTACTGCTGGCCCCGATGATCCAGGGGTGGCTGGGTATCGACTGGGAGTTGCCGGGGCAGATGCTCATACTTTTCGGGCTTTCGAGCGTGATCTACTTTTACGGCGGCTGGCCCTTCCTGAAGGGGCTGAAGGAGGAGCTCGGCAAGGGTTCGCCGGGGATGATGACGCTGATCGCGGTGGCCATCACGGCGGCCTACCTGTACAGTTCGGCCGTGGTGTTCGTGCTGGAGGGCAAAACCTTCTTTTGGGAACTGGCCACCCTGATCGACGTGATGCTGGTGGGCCACTGGATCGAGATGCGCTCCGTTCTGGGGGCCAGCCGCGCCCTGGAAGCCCTGGCGGAACTGATGCCCGCCGAGGCCAACTTGGTCCACGGCGACCACGTCATGAAGGTAGGCGTAGAGACCCTGAAGCCGGGGGACGTGATCGTCATCAAGCCCGGTGAGAAAGTACCGGCCGACGGCACGATCGTCGAGGGCAGTACCGACCTGAACGAAAGCATGCTGACCGGGGAGAGCAGGCCGGTAGCCAAAACGACGGGGGAGGAAGTCATCGGGGGCTCCATCAACGGCAGCGGATCGATTCGGGTCGCGGTAAAGGGTACCGGGGAGGACACCTACCTCGCGCGGGTCGTCAATCTGGTGCGGGAAGCGCAGGGGCAAAAATCACAGACCCAGAAACTCGCCGACCGGGCGGCAAAGTGGCTCACCGTCATCGCGCTGGTGGGCGGCTTCG
>CAZKPE010000453.1:0-2377 GCA_964554545.1 uncultured Lewinella sp. | reverse complement strand
GTCTGACGATGCAGGATATGGACTACCTGGAGGTAAACGAGGCCTTCAGCGTCGTGCCGATGGCTTTCGCCAAGGAGCTCGGGCTAAAGGGAGACAATATGAATGTGAACGGCGGCGGCGTCTCTCTAGGCCACCCGCTGGGAACTTCGGGCGCTCGCATCCTCGTGACGCTCACCAATACGCTGCATAGCCGGGGGGGGAAGTACGGGCTGGCTACGCTTTGTAATGGAGGGGGGGGAGCCAGTGCGGTGGTGTTAGAGGCTATCTGAGGTAGGGTAGTTCACCGCGGAGGAATCGGAGGTATGCGCGGAGGGGGCCGCAGAGGAGAGGTTGAGATACTCAGGTGGGGTAGTTCACCGCGGAGGAATCGGAGGTGGGCGCGGAGGAGGCGGAGTTGATTAGGCGCTTGATGCCGTCGCGGAGGTGGGGAACGTTAAAATTGATCAATAAGCCTAGTCGTCGATTACTCAATCTTAGGTAGGTGAGTAACTGGGCCGTATCGATTGGCAATAGTTTATCCACCGATTTTAGCTCCAAGATTAATTGGCCGTTGATTAACAGATCGATACGATAAGCATTAGGTATGGTCGTTCCCCGATAGGTTATCGGGAGCATATATTGCTGCTCCACGCTGAAGCCAAGTCGGCGTAGCTCTATGGTAAGGCACTTTTCGTAAGTCGACTCTAAAAGTCCGGGCCCGAGTGCAGTGTGCACTCGAAAAGCCGCGCCCCGCACCGCATAGGTGAGTTTGTTTAATTCTTCCATGTTCGTTCTCTAAGTAAAACCGAACATAGGGGAAATTTCTAAAGCAAACAAAAAGTTCTAAAAATATCTGCGCTCCCTCGGTGCATACCTCCCTTACCTCTGCGGTGCCCCCTCCTCGTTCCTCCCCTCCGGCAGCTCTTCCAACACAGCCGGATCATACACAAAACTATTCTCCGGCCGCAACCCCCGCACCCCATCGAAGTGGCGGTAGATGATGTCGAAGTCCTCCCGCACGTTCCCCGTCGGGTAGAACGGCTTCGAAAACTCGATCACCCGGTTCTCGAAGTCGAACTTGGCGAAGATCATCGGCACCCCCGCCTCCCGTGCGATCCAGTAGAAGCCGGTCCGGAAGCGGTCGACCTTACTCCGGGTACCCTCCATGGCAATACAGAGGTAGAAGCTCTCCCGCTCGTGGAAGATGTTGGCGACCGCCTGGGTAAAGTTGGTCCGTTTCTCCCGCACTACGGGTACACCACCCATCCATTTCATCAGCGCGCCAGCCGGGCCCTTGAAGAGCGTCGACTTGGCCACGAATTGAATGTAGCGCCCTACGACGGCCCGGGCGTACACCCCGTAGGGAAAGTCGCGATTGGTGGTGTGCGGACCGGTCGGCACCACCGCCTTGTCGGGCCAGTCGCCATCATTGTGGTCGACGATACGCATATTATTCAGGCGAAGCATAAAGCGGGCGAGCCAGGCGGGCATCATAAGCGGTAGGTCAGATGGCCTCAAAGTAGCCGGTGGAGCGGTTCTTCCGCACCCCGTCCCAGCTAAAGTAGCGGCCGTTCATGGCAATGTACACCCCCGCCGGCAATGACTGCACGAAGGCCAGGGCACTACCGAGGTTGAAGAAGCCGTCGGAGGAGCTGCCGAAGGCGTAGGGGATCATGGCCCCGGTGATGACGATGGTCTTGCCCCGGATATCCTCGCTGGCCAGGTAGTGGGCCGTCTCCGTCATCGTATCCGTGCCGTGGGTAATCAGGATCTGATCGGTGGGCGCCCGGCGGCAGTTATTGGCGATATTGGCGCGGTCCTGGTCGGTCAGGTCGAGGCTATCGACCATCATGAGCGTCCGGATATTGACCTCGAGCGTCGAACGGCCCACCTCCAGCATCTTCGGCAAACTACTGTCGCGGAAGAAGAGCTTACCGGTGACGAAGTCATACTCCTTGTCGAAGGTGCCGCCGGTGACGAAGATCTGGATCAAACTGGGAAGGATTTTACACGCAGAGGGCGCAAAGGTATGCACGGAGGTTTCGCGGAGGGTATCGTTTCTCCGCGAAACCTCCGCGCAACCCTCCCTTACCGCTGTGGTGAACGGCTGATCCCCTACGTCTTCCGCTCCTTCTTCTTCGCCGCCGGGAACAGAATATTATTCAGGATCAGCCGGTAGCCCGGGCTGTTGGGGTGCAGGCTCAGGTCGGTCTCGGGATCGTTGACGAGGTGGCGGTAGTCGGCCGGATCGTGGCCCCCGTAGAAGGTAAAGAAGCCCTCCCCGAACTGCCCGTGAATGTAGCGGGCCTCGTTCCAGGGCTTGTTCTCGCCCAGTACGAGCACGCTGCTTTTGAGGTAGTCTTTGGTGTAGGCGGTGGTCTGCCCCATGAAGCCCTTC
>CAZKPE010000452.1:0-2380 GCA_964554545.1 uncultured Lewinella sp. | reverse complement strand
GTGGCGGGCTATCGCTCCTTTGTCGGCGTGGATACCGAAAACGAGCGGGCCGTGGTCGTACTGACCAATGCCTTACTGATGGGACAGGAAGTGGACGGGGCGGGAATGAGCCTGTTACGCTAATCGTTCTCGCGGGTGATGAAGGACTCTTCGCGCTGGCGGCGGGCTTCCCGTTCGCGTAGTTCACGCAGTTCGCGGGCGTCCTTTTCGCGCTGTTCTTCCTCGCGCATCCCATCTTTGAGTTCCTTCTCCAGGCTTCCCTTGGCGGTGTTGAACTCCCGGATGCCCTTACCGATGCCGCGCATGAGCTCGGGAATTTTCTTGCCCCCGAAGAGCAGCAAGATGGCGAAGAAGACCAGGATCATCTCCGGGCCGATGGCGTTGAGGAAAAGCAGCGTGGTATTCATCGTTGTCGAGATTGTGGGGGCCGTCAAAGATACAACCCGGATCAGATAACGTGTAGGGGGCGGGTTGAGTTGTTTTTGGGCGGCGGGGCGCGGGTGCGGGCTTCGACTGGAAAAATCCAACCTTACCTGCGACTTTCTAGGAAAACACACTGTAGGCCAACACGGCGGTCTCACTTCCGCGTCTCTGGAAGAGAATCACCCCCTGAATGACATGCGTGCAGTAATCGTAGCGAGTTTCGTTCTTCTTTCCATTCAGCTTGCTGGCCAAACCGCGGTCGGCGTGCTAGGCGGTCTCAACCGTTCCCATGAGCAGTACGACGTGGAGCTTCCCGACGATGCCCGGACGCACGTATACGGTTATCACGCTTCGGCTTACCTGGAAACAGCGCTGCTGAACCGCTTACGGTTGGCTGTCGAGGCGGGCTATATCCAGCGGGGGGCGGCCTGCGAGCCGGGTTTCATCATTTTCAATCAGGATACGGAACTGCGGCTCAATTACGGTCGGCTGGCCCCCTCCCTCCTGTTGGATGTACTGCGTCTCGGGGAGTTCAGCGCACAGATATACGCGGGGGGCGAGGGCTCTTACCTATTCTCCGGCAACCGAACGATCACGAACATGGTCGACGGATCTAAATTTGAGCGCTCGCTCGATCTGCAGGACGAGAATAGCAATATGAACCGCTTCGACTACGGGTACAACTTCGGTCTGATGCTCCGCTACGGCGCAGGCCCCGGGCACGTCGTAGCGCGGGCGGGCGGCTACCGGGGACTGGCCCAGATCGACCGGGAGAATTTTTCGCTTAGCCGCGATTGGCTCGCTTCGGTGGGGTACCTCATTCAACTGTGATTTGCCCGGCGATTTGGTAGCTTCGGGAATGAGCTGGAATAGTTTGCTCCATTTTCCTTTCATTTTGCTGTTGGTTCTGTTAACAGCCTGCCAGTCCGATCGGGGGTACCACCCGGCAGGATTAGAGGCCGTCAGCTACGATTCGCTAGTTGCCCGGGCCCATCGCTTCAGCTACATCGACTACGACGCGCTGACCATTCGCGATCCTTCAGGTCAAATTATTGGCCTTGCCAGTCTCGATACCATCGCCAACCCCGAACACTACTATCTAGCGTACTACGCGGATGCAGAGGGGAAAATTGTTGAAATGGTCCTCCAACCGGGGGCTACCGCGGCGCAACGGGAACAACAGCGTGCATACATGCGGGCGATGAACGAAGGCCCGGAACCGCAGCCGGTGGCGGTCGACTGCACGGACAAGGTGAACTTCCTCCAGGAAACCTTCGACCGCGATCAAGCCAGCCGGGGGATAGCGCCGGAGCATCGCCGTATCAATCACGAAAATCTGGAACGCATCATCAGCTTCATCGAGACCTGTGGCATCCCTGGCCGGGAAGAGGTCAGCGAAGAGCAAATGGCCGCGATCTGGGCCGTTCTCCAGCACAACCCCGCCCGCTACCGCAAACGCTACCTGCCCGCCCTGGAGGCCGCCGCCGAGCGGGGGGACATCCACTGGGGAACCATCGCCATGCTTACGGATCGTACCCTACTGGATGAGGGGAAGCCGCAGGTATACGGTACGCAGCTCGTACGCAATCCGGCTACCGGCGAGATGGAGCTCGGTGAGCTGGCCGACCCCGAAAGAGTGAACGCACTACGGGCGGAACGGGGGATGGAGCCGTTGGAGGAGTATCTACGGGAGGTCAATGGGAGAATGGGAGAATTGGAGAATGCTGGAAGGAAGGAATAGGGGGGATTCCCGCTACGCTCGTGGGCCGTTCTTCGCTCGGGCTGGAAGCCCTCGACCTTTGGTTTGCGAGCGGAGCCGACCGCCATTCAATAATTCCTACCTTCTCCCACTCAACAATCACCCCGATGTCCACCCGCCGCCGCTTCCTCCGCCACCTCTCCACCGGTCTGCTGGCCGCGCCGCTGATGTCCGTGGCGGGCCGATCTGGCCGAGGAG
>CAZKPE010000451.1:0-2388 GCA_964554545.1 uncultured Lewinella sp. | reverse complement strand
TTCACTGCCTGCGCGGTAACCACGAGCAAATGCTACTGGACGCCCTGACCAGCGGCGGGCGACCCTGGGACTACTTTCCCCGGCGGCAACATCTGGACGAGACGCTCGACTGGATACGCACCCTACCCTATTTTCTGGAAACGGAGGGATACATCCTGGTCCACGCCGGGCTCAACTTCACGACGGGATTTCCCCTCGCCGACCGGGAGGCCATGCTCTGGGCCCGGGGGTGGGAGCATACCATTGATCGGGAGTGGCTGAATGGGCGCATCGTCGTCTATGGTCATACACCGGCCATCGCGGATACTATTCGGCAAAACCTGACCCACCTGACCACAGCGGGCCGGATATGCATCGACAATGGATGCGCGCTCTCCGAAACCGGTATGGGTCAACTAGTCGCGATCGATCTGGACGAGCGGACGTTGACTTTCGAGCCATATTGGGAGGATTAACCCACTATCTGCTCAGGAAGAAGCTTCGGAACTGTTCCAGCTCTTCCAATTCCACCTTTACGAAGCGATCGAAGAGACGTTCACCTACCGCCGAACGTAGCGCGCTAATCCCGACATCGATGAGGCGGATGCCGCGGTCGGTCAGAAAAACATTATCGAAGCGCATTCCCGGCATGTCACTCGGTCTGCGGATGTCGCGGTGCGCAAAACCCGCCCGGTGCAACTGTCGTAGCTCGTCCTCGAATACATCAAGCCAGAGTAGTTTGCGCTCGTACTCGTAAGCGCGAAAGTCGATGGGGTAAAGCCGTTCCATCACCAACATGTCCACGTCAAGTTCTTCATTGACGTCCAATCGCCTGAACTTGACGACCAGATCATTCACCTCGTTCGCAAACCGTAGCTTCTCCGCCTCCGAGCCGATCTCGGAGCGGGTGTCTCCATGATACAATTTTGCTGCCTCCGTTTCGGAAAGCGCGATGACGGTATTATTTGCACCTGAAGATAGGGTCCGTGGATACCGTTTCTTCATATCGCCTGTAGGATATCGTACTGTGCAATCAAATGCTTGCGCCCACTGCGGTCGGTCGCTACCACCGCGGGGTTCTCCTTAGTTATGTAGCGGCCGAGCTCACTCAACGTCAGGTCGGAACTCACCTCGGGAAAGGGCTGCCGCATGATCCGCCGAACGGGGTGCTCGGCGTGTTCCATGGGATTGGCGAGCAGGTAGTTGAGGACATCGGTTTCGGTGATGGAGCCCACCACCTCCTCGCCATTCAGCACGGGCATCTGGCTGTAGTCGTTCTCCTTCATCATTTTGAGGGCCCGGCGGACACTGTCGTCGCGGCTGATGCCGGCGAAGGCCTGCTCCTTTTTCTGGCCGATGAGGTCACGGACCTTCAGCTCGGCGTCGAGGAAGCCGCGGTCGCGCATCCAGTCGTCGTTGTAGATCTTGCCGATGTAGCGGCTGCCGTGGTCGTGGATGACGACGACAACCAGATCGTCGGGCTTGAGCTGATCCTTAAGTTGGAGCAGACCGGCCACGGCACTCCCGGCGGAATACCCCAGCAGCAGCCCCTCTTCCCGGGCCAGGCGGCGGGCCATTACGGCACCATCCTTATCGGTGACCTTCTCGAAAAGATCGATGACGTCGAAGTCGACGTTCTTCGGCAGGATGTCCTCACCGATGCCCTCGGTGATGTAGGGGTAAATCTCCTTCTCGTCGAACTCCCCCGTCTCCTTGTACTTCTTGAAGACCGAGCCGTAGGTATCGATGCCCCAAACCTTTACCTCGGGGTTCTGCTCCTTGAGGTACTTGCCGGTGCCGCTGATGGTGCCGCCGGTGCCGACGCCCACGACCAGGTGGGTGAGCTGACCGTCGGTCTGCCGCCAGATCTCGGGGCCGGTGCTTTCGTAGTGGGCCTTGCGGTTGCTGAGGTTATCGTACTGATTGAACCAGAAGCTATTGGAAATCTCTTCGCTCAGCCGCTCGGCCACGGAGTAGTAGCTGCGGGGGTCGTCAGCGGATACGTTGGTGGGGCAGACGATTACTTCGGCCCCCATGGCCCGCAGGATGTCGAGTTTTTCCTTACTCTGCTTATCGCTGGTGGTGAAAATGCAACGGTAGCCCCGCACGCAGCCGGCCAGGGCCAGTCCCATTCCGGTATTGCCGCTGGTGCATTCGATGATGGTGCCGCCGGGTTTGAGGCGGCCGTCGGCCTCGGCGTCCTCGACCATCTTGAGGGCCATGCGGTCCTTGATGGAGTGGCCGGGGTTGAAGGTCTCGACCTTCATGAGGACGCGGCAGGGCAGGCCCCTGACGACGGAGTGGAGCTCGACCAGGGGGGTGTTGCCGATGGTTTCGAGGATGTTATTTTTTACTTCCATAGTTTACTTTATCTCGACCACCTCCAACTCCAGCCCACTTTGGCGGATG
>CAZKPE010000450.1:0-2390 GCA_964554545.1 uncultured Lewinella sp. | reverse complement strand
CTACCACCAGTGGGTGGATGCCTGTCTGGGCCGCGGGGAGACCACCGCCCCCTTCCGCTACGCCGCCCGCCTGACGGAGGTCATTCTGCTGGGTGTGATTGCCGGCCGCTTTCCCGGTCAGACCTTGCACTGGGACGCGGAGGCGGGGCGCTTTCGGGAGGAGGCGGCGAATATGTATTTGATGGGGGGGGAACGGGAATTTTGACGTTATAGCACCCTCTCTCGACGATGGCCATTACAGTGCCAGCCAGTGCCCATTAGCCTAGCTAATCTTCACGCCAGAACATCCCGCTGCCAACCACGTTGCCGTCCCCCCGCCAGTCGGGTAGCCAGCTCACGCGGGGCCGCTCTTCCTGGTTGGCGTCCCGGTCCTGGGCGCCCACGTTGATGCGGAGATGCCGCCAGCCCTCCCCCTGCCGCTCGCGGACGTAGCTCAGTGGAATAGCCACCTCCATCCGGTAGCCCTCCTCGGTGGCGACGCTGCGGAAGGGCAGGTCGAAGTCATAGCGCTCCTGGTAAAAATCAGCCCCGGTGGGTACCGCCGCCGTCTCCGGGCTAGCCAGTACGATGATGGAATTGCGGTAGTAGCCCTCTCCGGCGTTGACGGCCGCGGCGGAGTAGTCGGCGGCCTCCACGATGAAGACCAGGTAGTCCTGCTGCCAGGCCGGTCCCCCTTTTTCGACGACCACCTCGTCATCGGTGACCTCGGCGGCGAGATAAAGAGAGTCTTCCGTATAGTGCAGTCCCCAGCGCACGCTCAGGTCGTTCCGGTCCGACAGGCCGAGGGTGTAAGGCAGTTCGTCCCATTCGGAGAGGTCGCCGTCCACCGTAGCCGCCTCGCCGCTGGGTAAGCTGCGGTATGCATCGGTGCCAATGCGAAAGTTGAGGGGCAGCCGGAGGGTTTCCCCCTGGTAGTCGTAGCTCCAGTCGAGGGCAAGTGGTAGGCTGCCCCCCTCCGCCGGTCGTTCGCTTCGGGGCCGGAGAGTCAGCGTCATGGGCTCCACGTTGTTCGGGGGTACAGTAATGGTATCGGAGGGCAGGTCGGCCAGGTAATCGAAGCTAAAACCCGGTTTGAAGGTGACGTGGGCCGGCAGGTCGGCCGGGTTGTGTAGCTGCAAAGACATGGTCTGCTCGTCCCCGTCCGGGGCCATGAACCGCACCGGCTGGCTCTCGAAGATGCGGGTGATGAAATCGTAGTCGGCCCGGGTCACCACGCTGTCGGAGCTAATGCCGTCCAGGGCGATGTTGGCCATGATCGGCCCACGCTCCGTCATCGTAACCCAGGAAACGTGGTCGAACTCCCCCAGTTGCGGCCCCCGCAACCGACTACCGCCGCCGGTGGTGGCCAGGGTGTAGTAGCGTCCGTTATTGCGGCTGTAGCGGACGTAGTGATGGACGTGGCCGGCAAAAACCGAATGCTCCCGCTGCTGCAGTAGCCGTTCCACGTCGGGCCAGCGGTCGGGATTTTCCTGGTCCCAGAGCGGTTGGTAGAGGAAGACGAAGGTCCACCGCACATCGTCATGCTCGGACAGGGTACGCTCGATGTAGGCGTACTGCTCGTCGCCGATGGTACCGCGGCCAGCCCCGCGCAGCTGGTCCTCGGAGTTGAGGCAAAGAAAAAGTACGTCCTTGTACACGAAGTGGTAGTAGGTTGGTCCGAAGCGTTCCCGCCAGAGGTCGAGCATGACGGGGTTGGTCAGGTCGTGGTTACCGGGTACGTAGAAGAAGGGGGCCTCTAGCCGATCGATCATCCCTTCGAACTCCTCCCATTCGCGCAGCAGCTGGGCGCGGTCCTCGGTGTAGCCCGTAATGAGGTCGCCCACGCTCATGACGAACTGGGGCTGTAGCAAATTGAGCTTATCGACGGCGGTGGAGAATACTCCGGGACGCAGTCCGCCGGTGCGGTCGGTCACGATGGCGAACTGGAAGTGACCGGCCGGCGGGGCGATCTCGAGGGAGGTCCAGGGGGTGGGGCCGGTGGGGACGTCGATATCCAGCTCGGCGGGTTGCTGGGCGTAGGAGGCGTAGGGCAGGGGGCCTACGGTGAAGCAGAGGGAGAGGAGGAGTAAGAATAGCGGGCGCACGGGCAATGGGGATGGACGGGGCGTAAGCTAGACCGGTGAATGAGAAGGACCAGCAGGAGAGGCGTTAAGTTTTGGTGAAATCAGGGACTGCCGCCCTTCCCTCAAAAAAAGATATAGGGTCAAAAGCACCCCACCCTCACCGCGCCACCTCCGGCTGATACTCATCAAAAGCAGGATTGGAATTCGGCGTAGGAGAAAGCCGCCGCAACAAATAGAGGTCCACGGCGCTGAACCCGACCTTCGATACGATGGGTACGATCACGAACAGCCAGCTTTCGAGGGATTGACCGATCGCCCCCGATCCGG
>CAZKPE010000449.1:0-2419 GCA_964554545.1 uncultured Lewinella sp. | reverse complement strand
AATTGAGAATTGGCGCGGCAGCTCATCGCTTCGCGACTCGTCGGGCGGGGTGGGCAAAGGTAGTCGATCGGGGGTTAGACCAGGTGGTTGCGGACGGCGTAGAGGACCAGGCCGGCGATGTTGCGGGAGCCCGTCTTTTCCTGTAGGCTGCGGCGGTGGCCCTCCACGGTGCGGGCGCTGATGAAGAGTCGCTCCCCGATCTCCTTGCTGGTCAGTTCCTGGCAGATGAGGGCGAGGACCTCGAGTTCGCGGTCGCTGAGGTCGGGGGCCGTGCCGCGGTCGGGGGAGCTTTGCTGGCGGTTGCCCTTCAGGAGGGCGCGGGAGACGTAATCGCGGAAAAAGATGCCCTCGTCGGCCACCCGTCGGACAGCGGTGCGGACGACCTCGGGGTCTTCATCCTTCAGGAGGAAGCCGTTGGCCCCGAGTTGCATAAGGTGGTTAATCAGCCGGTCGTTATCGTGCATGGTGAGCATGATGACGCGGGTTTCCGGTTGCTCTTCGCGCAGGCGGGTGAGGGTTTCGGGGCCGTCCATGACGGGCATCTCCACGTCCAGGATCACCACGTCGACGGGCTTGTAGGCCAGGCGCTCGAAGAACTGCTTCCCGTTGTCGGCCTCGAAGACCACTTCGAAGTCGGGGGGGTCGGAGAGCAGCATTTTCAGTCCGCCGCGGAAGAGCTTCTGGTCGTCGACGAGGGCGATGCGGATGGGGGAATCGGACTGCATGGGCGGGGTGAAGTTAATCGGCAATCGTGATCCGTACCCGCAGGCCCTGGCCGGGAGCGGTGTCCCACTCCAGTTCACCGCCGATAAGCGCGATCCGGGTTTCGATATTGCGGAGGCCGAGCCCCCGGGCTTCCACTTCGGCGGGGTCGAAGCCGCTGCCGTCGTCCGCGTAGGTGAAGAGGAAGCGGCCCTCCTTGCGGCCGAAGGTGACCGTTATCCGCTCCGCCTGCCCGTGACGAACGGTATTATTGAGTAGTTCCTGCAGCACGCGGTAGAGTGCCAATTCGCCCTTCACGCTCATGCGGCGGGCGGTGCGGGAGGTGAATTCCACGGCGAGATCCCCGGCATGGTCGATGCGTTCGCAGAGGTCTTCGGCCGCGGCCTGGAAACCGAACTTACCCAGGGAGGGGGGCAGCAGGTCGTGGGAGATACGGCGGGTGCTGCCGATCATCTCGTCCAGGATGGTCAGCGACTGCTCGCGGATGGCCCATATTCGCTCCACACCGGCGGCGGGGTCCAGTTGGCGCAGGTAGAGGCGGGTGGCGGTGAGCAGGCTGCCGATTTCGTCGTGGAGATCGCCGGCGATGCGGCGGCGCTCCTTTTCCTGTACCTCCACGGCGGCGGCCAGCAGTTCCTTCTGGTGGGCTTTCTCGGCGATCTCCCGCTGCCGGGCCTGGGCGAAGATGCGCCGCTGGTAGACGACGAAGAAGACGACCAGCCCCGCGCCGAGCAGGAGCATTCCGAAGACCCCGCTTAGAAAGAGCGTGAGCCCGTTGTTGCTGATAGAGTCGAGCAGCATCATGGTCGGTCAGCGGGGTTCAGCAGCAGCGCAATGCTAAGGGTGAGGTTCAGTAAGATAGTGGAAACGCGATTGATGGCGTATATCCGGTGGAACACTTCGGCATCCCCGGCCAGCTCATTGAGGCCCAGCCACAGCAGGAAGTTTCCGGCAAAGTAGATGAGCAAGCCAGCCGCGATCCAGAACATCGGCCGCCGCTCCAGGTAGAGCTCTTCGGGGCTCTGCAACAGGTGGGCGAAGTAGCCGATCGCCAGCACGATGCCGGTCAGGGAATACAGGGCCACCACCCCCGAAGGGAAGGTGTAGAATCCGTCCCCCCAAATGGCGTTCAGCAAAACAAGAACGGCGTACACCGCGGGCAGCATCCAGGTGAGCCGGTCGAGGTCTCTTTCCCTCAGGTAGTCGGTAAAAAAACGCGTCATCAGTAGAAAAAGGCCAGGCGTTAATAGGTGGTACCAGGGGTAGTTCGTAGCGGGGTGAAAAAGATTTTTGGTGGCCGGGTGCACCGATACCTGGTCCATGAGTAAGCTATAAGCGACGAAAGCCAGAATCCGCCGATGGTCCTTCCTGTGCACCCGCCAGCTGGCCAGCCCCACCAGCAGGGGCAACCACCAGGATCGGTACGCCAGCGATATCGATAGGCTCGTCAGCGTCCAGGATTCAGGTATGTGAAGGAAATCGCTCACTCAACGTGGTCGGAGGGTGGATCGGGCATAGAGAAGTCGTAGAAGCTATCGTCCGAGTCCTCTTCCAGCCCGGATTTGTGGTTTCTTTTCTTATACCGCCCATCGGGATGCGTACTGACCTCCACTACCGGCCGGAAGGCGAAGGGGTGATCATAGACCGCCAGCCCGACGCCCAGGTGTACCGTGATCGTCCGATCTTCTCTGCCCAG
>CAZKPE010000448.1:0-2419 GCA_964554545.1 uncultured Lewinella sp. | reverse complement strand
GAGCTCTCCCTCGACGGCGGCGGTGACCTGGCGGGCTACATCATCGAGCGATACACTAACGGTAATACCGAAAGCAACGCAACCATCGAACTGAGCGGAATCTACCCCAGCGGGTACATATACGTGGTGAACGGCCTGGCCGAATTTCAGGAAGCCTTCGGCACGGGGGGCGACTTCATCAACATCATCGAGTCGGGTAGCGTGACCGGGACGGGCAACGATGTCTTTACGCTGGTCCGTGACGGACAGATCATCGATCAGGTCGGCGGCGTGATCGGCGTGGACGACAACCTCTACCAGGATAGCTACCTCTACCGCATCAGCGGTACCGGCCCCGATGGCGACTGGATCCCCGGGAACTGGACGAACCCCGGGCTGAACGTACTCGACAATACGACCCTCAGTGAATTGGGGGCACTGGTCCCCTTCGGTACCTTCCTGCCGGGTACCCCGCAACCGACCGTGCGGGCCGTAGCCGGCGATAAGCTGGCCGAACCCGGTACCGACGGCGGCTTCCGGATCGTGCTGGACCAGGCCGCGGCGGAGGAGGTGACCGTAACGTACAACTTCGGTGGTACCGCCACGGTCACCGAGGACTTCAGTGATCCAGGGAACTTCCAGGCGATCATTCCGGCCGGGCTGAGTGAGGTAGCCGTACCCCTGACCGTCATCGACGACGACTTCATCGAGGGGACGGAAACGATCGTCCTGAACGTCATCAACGTCAGCGATACCACCTTCGTACTGGGCAGCAGCGCAACCATCGAGGTAAGTGACGACGACCTCGGGACCGACATAATCGGTATCCACACCGTGCAGGGGCGGGGAGACGTGAGTCCGCTGGCGGGCAACTTCGTGACCGTGGAAGCCGTGGTGACCGCCGACTTTCCCGAACTGGGGGGCTACTACATTCAGGAGGAAGACGCCGACGTGGATGGGGATAGCCTGACTTCGGAAGGCATCTTCATATTTGGTGAACTGGTGGACGTAGCGGTGGGCGATTTGGTGATGATCAACGCGCCGGTCGAAGAACCCTTCGGGCAGACCCAACTGAACGCCGATGCCTTCGGGGCTACGGTCACCGTCGAGGGCAGCGGGCTTATGTTGCCGAGTTTGCGTGAACTCAGCCTGCCGCGGGAGGATAGCCTGCTGGAAGCTTACGAGGGGATGCGGGTACGGCCGGTGGACATTGTTATCACCGATCTGGAAAATCTGTATCGCTTCGGGGAGGTGGAGGTGACCTCGGGGGAACGGCTCGTGCAGTTTACCGAATGCAATATGCCGGATGCCGCCGCCCTGGCCGCTTACCGGGATAGCCTGGATCGGGATGTGCTGATTGTCGACGATGCTCGAGGGGGGCAGCGGCGGACGCCCGTATTGTTGCCTACCGGGGATACGCTCAGTGCCGATAACCAACTGCGGGCCGGCCAGCGGATCGAGGGGCTGGTTGGGGTGCTGGGGTACGGCTTCGACCGTTATCGGTTACAGCCGACCGACTTTTCGAACGTCAGCCTCAGCGGCAACCCGCGCCCGACCGAAGCTCCCGATGTCGGTTCCGACCTGACCGTTGTCAGCGCCAACGTACTGAACTACTTCACTACCCTCGGTAGCCGGGGGGCGGATACTGAAGACGAACTGGCCCGGCAGGAAAATAAGATCGTGGCCGCCCTCTGCGAGCTGGACGCCGACATCGTCGGGCTCATTGAGATCGAAAACGATCCGGCCACCCTTCGCCGATTGGTGGATACACTGAACGAACGTTGCGGACGGACCTACGCCATCGTCGATGCTCCCGAGACCGGCGGCGATCAGATCCGGGTGGCGCTGATCTACAACAGCGAGCGGGTAGCGGAAAGCGGGACCGCCGCCGCCCTCGACACGCCGGCGGACGTATTTCAGGGGCCACGTACCAACCGGGTGCCGCTGGCGCAGACCTTCCGGGTCACGGATTCGACCAGTACCAGCGTGGGGGCGGACCTGACGGTGGTCGTCAACCACTTCAAGAGTAAGGGCGGCGGCTGCGGCGCGGGTGACGATGCCGACGATGGTTCGGGCAACTGCGACGGGACGCGGACGGCCGCCAGTCGGGCCATCCTGGACTGGCTGGCGACCGACCCCACCGGCACCGGCGACGAGGACGTACTCGTGATCGGCGATCTGAACGCCTACCGGATGGAGGCACCCATCGAGACCTTCCTGGATGCCGGCTACGTGAACGCCCAGGTGCGGAGCGGCGATGAGTTCCCCTGCGGGGGCGGCCCGCCCTCCTACGTCTTCGCCGGGCAGTGGGGGAGTCTGGACTACGCATTGGCTAGCTCGTCGCTGAGCCGCTACGTTACCGGGGCCACCGCCTGGCCGGTCAATGCCCCCGAGCCGGAACAACTCGACTACAACAATGACGACGATGGGGTGGAAAACC
>CAZKPE010000447.1:0-2421 GCA_964554545.1 uncultured Lewinella sp. | reverse complement strand
ACCCACTACGGGCGCGACCACCACCCCCGCTGCTACACCATCTTCATGGCCGGAGGCGGCACCAGGGCCGGGTTGGTATATGGCAAAACCGACGACTTCAGTTACAACATCACCGAAAACCCCGTCCATATCCATGATTTTCAGGCTACGCTGCTACACCTACTGGGCATCGACCACGAGGCGTTTACCTTCAAGCACCAGGGACGGCGCTACCGGTTGACGGACGTACACGGACACGTCAAGCACGACCTGATCGCCTGATATGCGCTACCTCACCTCAATTTTGTTGGCTACCTGCGCCTTCTCCTGCGGCCCCGACCTGCCGGATGCCGTAGCGGTGGAACTGAGTCAATTACCGGAACGGGTCGACTTCAATCAGCACATTCGGCCCATCCTGAGCGACCGCTGCTACTCCTGCCACGGGCCCGATGCCGCCGCCCGACAGGGCGGACTGCGGCTCGACCGCCGGGATCAACTGTACGTCCCGCTGGAAGCAAGTGGGCGCACCCCCGTAGTACCGGCTAAACCCGTGAAAAGCGAATTGGTCCGCCGGATTCTATCGGACGATCCTGAGATCGTGATGCCAACGCCGGAAAGCCACCTTACGCTGAGTGACCGAGAAAAAGCCCTGCTGGTGCGCTGGATCGAGGACGGGGCGGAGTACAAAGATCACTGGGCATTCCTACCCATCGAAGACCCCGCCGTACCGGATAACCCCGCCGGCTACCCGGACGCCCGAACTCCCGTGGATAACTTTATTAACGGTCGGCTTTCCCAGGAGAACATCGCACCTGCGTCCCCCGCCCAAAACGAAATCCTGCTACGCCGGCTGTACTTTGACCTGACCGGACTACCGCCTAGCCTGGAGGAGATCGATGCTTTCCTGGCCGACCCCTCCGATGAAGCCTATGCAGCAACCGTTGAGCGACTGTTGGACACCGACGCCCACGCCGAACGCATGACGATGGAATGGCTCGATGTGGCTCGGTACGCCGACAGCCACGGACTGCACGCCGACGGATTGCGTACGAGCTGGCCCTTCCGCGACTGGGTGATCTCGGCCTTTCGCCGCAACCTGCCTTACGACGACTTCCTACGCTGGCAACTGGCCGGTGACCTGATCGAGGAACCGACTTACGAGAGCCGGCTGGCGACTGCTTTTCTGCGAATGAACCCGATGACCTCGGAGGGTGGGGCCATCGCGGAGGAATTCCGGCTGGGCTACGTCTTCGACCGGGTCAATACGGTATCCACCGGACTGCTGGGGCTGACGATGGACTGCGCCCGCTGCCACGACCATAAATTCGACCCCCTGAGCCAGGAGGAGTACTACGGCTTCTCGGCCTTCTTCAACACCATCGAGGAACTGGGGATGACGGCCAATGACGGGGATTTCGGTCCACTACTGGTGATTTCCGACCCGGCCACCAACCGGCTGCTGGACAGCATCGCGGAAGAAGTGCAAGCACTGGACCGGGAGCGGGAGGCCGTCAGTCCGTCAGCTACGGAACTGGCTACCTTCTCCGAAAAGCTACAGCGGGAGAACAGCCCGCCGGATTACGAACTTCCCTTCAACCGCATCAACGACAAGCGGATCGACGGAGTAGCTGACGTATCGGAGGCATTTGCTCTCGTTGAAGAGGAAGAACGCGGTGAGGTGGGCTATTTTGACGGGGCTTACGGTATGCTCAATCTGGGCGCGCAGGGGCGGATTGAGGTAAACGAGCCGATGGCCGCTACGCTGTGGATCAAAACCGAAAAGCGCAAAAAGGGGCAGGAGCAGACGCTGCTCTGCACGAGCGGGAACAAGGAGGACAGCTGGCGCGGCCTGGACTTCTTTCTGGATGACGAAAATTACCTCACGCTGGGGCTGGCCCACGCCCTGCCGGACGACCTGATCCGGGTAAAGACCCGCGATAGCCTCCGGGTAGGGGAGTGGTATCAGGTGGGCTTTAGCTATGACGGTAGCGGGCGGGCCGGCGGCGTGGACCTGTACGTGAACGGAGGACTGACCGAAACAAGGGTGGCCTTTGACGGCCTGACGGGGAGCTTTTCCCCTTCCCCCTGCGACTCCTGGCAGAACTGCGATATCCGTCCGATGCGAATGGGGCGGTCTCACCGATCCTCTACGGGGGACGATGCCATCTTCCGGGGCTGGATGGACGATCTGAAGATCTACTACCGGCCGCTGCTTCCCCTAGCCGTTGCCGAAGCGTACGGACGCGAACCCGGGGCGGAGGAGGTGGCGCGGACCCGGCTGCGGCAGTCGGAACCCTACCGGGCGCTGACGGAGGAGTTGCGGGAGTTGCAGGCGCGGAGAGCCCCGATCGTCGATACCGTTCCGAATCTGATGGTAATGGCCGAGTCACGCCACCCGCGGAAAACCCATATTCTGCAACGGGGCGCTTACGATATGCCGGG
>CAZKPE010000446.1:0-2421 GCA_964554545.1 uncultured Lewinella sp. | reverse complement strand
GTGGCTTACTTTATTAACCATCCCCCGGATCACCGGAGTATCCTCCCGCTCCACAGTCTGGTGCATTTTCTTGATTCCGAGGGCTTTGAGGGTGTCCTTTTGGCTTTTGGGCCGGTCGATCACGCTCTTCACCTGAGTAATTTTGATCTTAGCCATGATACATGGTTTGCGCCCGGGGGCGGGGTTACGGATTGTGGCTAGCCTTCGAAGAGTTTCTCCATCGAGATACCGCGCTGCTTGGCGATGGTCTGCGGGCTGCGCAACTTCTGCAGGGCATCGATGGTGGCCTTGATGACGTTGTGGGGGTTGGAGCTACCCTGCGACTTAGCCAGTACGTTATGTACGCCGGCGATGTCGAGAACGGCGCGCATGGCACCACCGGCAATTACTCCGGTACCCTCACTGGCGGGCTTCAGCAGCACCTTACCGGCACCGTACTTACCCAGTTGTTCGTGGGGGATGGTCCCTTTATACAGGGGCACCTTGATCATGCTCTTCCGGGCAATGTCAGTCGCCTTCTGAATGGCTTCGGAGATATCACGGGCTTTGCCCATGCCGTGTCCGACTTTGCCTTTTCCGTCACCTACGACCACGATGGCGGCGAAGGTGAAGGTCCGGCCCCCTTTGGTTACTTTGGAAACCCGGTTGAGGGCGACCATTTTTTCCTTCAGGTCCGACTCATGCTGGTCGCCGCGGTTGTTGCGGCCCCGGTTGTCCCGGCGGTTACGGCCTCCGCCGCTGTTGTTTCTGTTATCAGCCATGGTAGCTCTGTTTAAAGATTAAGGCCACCCTCACGGGCACCGTCTGCGAGGGCCTTGACCCGTCCGTGGTACAAATAGCCGCCGCGGTCGAAGACGACCTGCTCGATACCGGCTGCCTTGGCGCGCTCCGCCAGCAGTTTACCTACTTCTTTGGATTGGGCCGACTTATCACCGGCGTTGGCGACGGCAGCTTCGTAGCTCGACGCCTGGACCAGAGTGTGGCCGGTGGTATCGTCGATCAGTTGTCCGTAGATATAGCGATTGGAGCGGAAGATATTGAGGCGGGGACGCTCGGCCGTTCCGGTGATCTTGTTCCGGATGCGGCTGTGGATCCGCTTACGCCGCTTTAATTTCGTTAGTTGCATTACTGTTGTCTTTAGGAGGCCTACTTCTTAGCGGCGGTCTTACCAGCCTTGCGCCGAATTTCCTCACCCTGGAAGCGGATACCTTTGCCTTTGTAGGGCTCGGGCTTCCGGAGGCTCCGGATTTTGGCGGCGACCTGTCCGATCAGCTGCTTGTCCATGCTCTTCAGCGTGATGATGGGGTTCTTACCCTTAGCACTTACCGTCTCCACGGAAACTTCCTGGGGAACGATGAAATAGATCGGGTGGGAGAAGCCGAGCGTGAGAATGAGCAGGTTGCCCTTGTTCTCCGCGCGGTAACCGACACCGATAACCTCCAGACTCTGCTCGTAGCCCTGGGTCACACCGGTGACCATGTTAGCGATGAGCGAACGGTACAGTCCGTGAAAGCTCCGGTGGCGCTTGCTATCCGACGGGCGGGTAACCTGCACTTCATTGTCCTTCACTTCGATGCCCATGTCGGGATCGACCTGCTGCGTGAGTTCCCCCTTGGGGCCTTTGACGGTCACCAGGTTCCCCTTGCTGACGCTGACGGACACACCTGATGGCAGGTCGACCGGATTTTTGCCTATTCTAGACATGCTATTGGTATTGATCTTACGGCTATCACGGCGATAGCCTGCAGAATGGATTTTTTAATATACGTAGGCCAGCACTTCGCCACCGACATTCGCCTCCGTTGCCTGACGGCCGGTCATGACGCCCTTACTGGTAGATATAATCGCAATGCCCAGCCCGTTGATAACGCGGGGCATGGCATCAGATTTGGCATACTGCCGCAAACCCGGCTTGGAAACCCGAACGAGCTTGCGGATGACAGGCTTCTTGGTTTCCCGCTCATACTTCAGCGCGATGCTAATCTCGCCCTGTTTCCCTTTTCCAGCTTCGTCGTCGAACTTGTACTTCAGGATGAAACCCTGATCGTACAGAATTTCGGTGATCCGCTTCTTCGTACGGGAGGCGGGAATAGTGACCACGCGGTGCCCGGCAATCTGGGCGTTGCGGATGCGGGTCAGATAATCGGCAATAGGATCGGTAACTGCCATGTTAGAAATCGTTTGCGCCCCGTGGTTTTCGGATTGAACTTCCGGGGCTGTGAAAAGTAGATTACCAAGACGCCTTACGCACCCCCGGAATCTTCCCGTCAAGCGCCATTTCGCGGAACTTGACGCGGCAGAGGCCGAACTTGCGCATGTAGCCCTTGGGCCGGCCGGTGAGACCACAGCGGTTGTGCAGACGGATGGGGTTGGAGTTGCGGGGCAGCTTATCCAGCTCCTCCCACTCTCCGGCGGCCTTCA
>CAZKPE010000445.1:0-2426 GCA_964554545.1 uncultured Lewinella sp. | reverse complement strand
AGGGCGACCAGCTTTATCAATTGTACCAGCTCGCGATTCCCCGCGGCGGCGAAGCACCCCTGACGGGAGAGTACGTCACCCGCGCCAGCAGCGGCCCCGACCCCACCGGTCAGGTCGCCGTCAACCTGAGCATGAACAGCGAGGGTAGCCGCATTTGGGCCCGTATGACCACCGAGGCCTTCAACGACGGTGGCCGCCAGGTCGCGATCGTACTCGACAGCCAGGTGGTTTCGGCTCCCGGCGTGCGCAACGGCCCCATCACCGGCGGCAGCACCAGCATCACCGGCGACTTCACCGTGCAGGAAGCCACCGACCTGGCCAATATCCTGCAGGTCGGTCGCCTTCCCGCCCGCACCCAGATCATCCAGGAGAGCATCGTTGGGCCATCGCTCGGTGAGGCCAACATCAACAGTTCCGTCACGGCCCTGCTGGTCGGCTTCGGCCTGGTACTGGCCTTCATGTTGTTCTACTACGGCGGGGCCGGCATCGTGTCCATCATCGCCCTGCTGCTGAACCTGATCTTCATTTTCGGCGCTCTGGCTAGCCTAGGCACCGTACTGACCCTTCCCGGCATCGCGGGTATCCTGCTGACCATCGGTATGGCCGTGGACGCGAACGTGATCATCTACGAGCGGGTCCGGGAAGAACTGCGGGCCGGCAAGACGGTGATGAATGCCGTCCGCGACGGCTTCGGCAACTCCTACTCGGCCATCATCGACGCGAACGTCACCACGATCCTGGTGGCCGGCGTACTGGCCTGGTTCGGGCTCGGCCCCATCAAGGGTTTCGCCGTCGTGCTGATCGTGGGCGTGATCGCCTCCGTCTTCACCGCCGTATTGGTAGGCCGCCTGATGGTCGACTACTGGGTGGAGAAGCGCGGTAGCATGACCTTCTCGACCGGGGCCAGCGCCGGCCTCTTCGCCAATGTCAATATTGACTGGCTGGGTATGCGGAAGGGTGCCTACGTCGTCAGCGGTATCCTGGTGGCCCTGTCCCTCGCGGCCATCTTCACCCGGGGCTTTGACCTCGGCGTCGACTTCAAGGGCGGTTACAGCTACACCGTCGTGGTCGAGCAGGACGTCACCGCCGACGAGCTCCGTACGGCCCTGGCCGGCCCCTTCCAGGGTGATCCGACCATCAAGTCTGTGGATGCGGACAATACCTACAATATCGTCACCAATTACCTCGTCGAGGAGACCGAGCAGATCGACGGCCAGGAACCCCAGGAGGTCGTGCTGGCCGCCCTCTACGAAGGCGTTACGGCCGCTACCGGCGACAATAGCGTAACCCTCGAGCAGTTCGGCGACACCGAGTTCGATGGCGGTACCCACATTACCAGCGTGAGCAAGGTGGGCCCGACAATCGCCGACGACATCAAGCGGTCGGCGCTCTGGGCGGGGGCCGTCGCCCTGCTGGGCATCTTCGTCTACTTGCTGGCCCGCTTTAAAGGCAAGCGCTTCTCTCTCGGTGCCATCGCCGCCCTGAGCCACGACACCATCATCGTAATGGGCGTCTTTGCCGCCTTCTGGGGCTGGATCGGCTTCAATATGGAGGTCGACCAGGCCTTCATCGCCGCCATCCTGACCGTGATCGGCTACTCCATCAACGATACGGTGGTCGTCTTCGACCGCATCCGCGAGTACCTGAACAACTACGTCACCCAGGACCGCCGGTCGATGATCAACGCGGCTGTCAACAGCACGGTGAGCCGGACGGTGATGACCTCCTTCACGACCATCCTGGTGGTGCTGGTGCTCTTCCTCTTCGGCGGGGCCAGCATCAAGGGCTTTGCCTTCGCCCTGCTGGTCGGCATCATCGTCGGTACCTACTCGTCTATCTTCATCGCCACGCCCATCGTGTATGAGCTTACCGACGAGCCCGAGGTGAAGGAAGTACCCACCGAGTCCGAACGCTCCGTTACCGCATAGATAGCCTGCCTCCCGGCTGTTTAATTGAAATAAAAAGTCCCATTCGATGTATTTCGGATGGGGCTTTTTTAGTATGAAGTATGAAGTCGGAAGTCGGAAGTATGAAGTATGAAGTATGAAGTATGAAGTCGGAAGTATGAAGTCGGAAGTCGGAAGTATGAAGTCGGAAGTATGAAGTCGGAAGTATGAAGTCGGAAGTATGAAGTCGGAAGTCGGCAGGGCATTGTTGTAGGTGGGCGGCGGGGCGCAGGTGCAAACGGTAGAGGGCTTTTAGCCCGACCCTATTCGGCGGATGCGAGCGGCGCAGCGCAGGTGTTAAGTAAATACAAAAGGAGAAGTACCTTTCTGATATGGAAGAACCCGTCCCCTCCAGTCCTCCGCCGTCCGAACCGACCAACTCCGCACCTGCGTCCGCGCCCGAAGATACCGTCAGGAAGCCAGGATTTGCGTTCGACCGAAGCGATCTCATTGCGCTGATTGCCCTGGTGATCAGTTTAC
>CAZKPE010000444.1:0-2441 GCA_964554545.1 uncultured Lewinella sp. | reverse complement strand
AGTGCCGAGACCCCCTACTGGACCGAGATCGGTCGGCTGTTCCCGGATATCGACATAGCCATGCTGGGTATCGGGGCCTACCGCCCGGAGTACATGATGCAGAGCAACCATGCGAACCCGGCCGAGGCCTTCCGCGGATACCGGCACCTGGGCGCGACCTATTGGTGGCCGATGCACCACGGCACCTACGATCTAAGTAACGAGCCGGCCTCGGAGCCGCTGCTGTGGGCTACCAAATTGATGGGGCGGGCGGGGCTGGGGGAGCGGTTGCTGCAGCCCGCGGTAAATGAGCCGTGGTGGTTATGGTAAACCGTCACTATTTACTAGCGCTCAGCAGGAGGTTCTACCTTTGGCCTCATGCACATCGACATCATCTCCACCGTCCCGGAACTGCTAGACAGCCCCCTCGGCCACTCCATCATGCAGCGGGCGCGGGACAAGGGGCTGTTGACCGTCCGGGTGCACGACCTGCGCCCCTACGGAATTGGGAAACATAAATCCGTAGACGACTACCAGTTCGGAGGCGGGGCGGGCATGGTGATGCGCTGTGAGCCGCTGGCGGCACTGATTGACGAACTGCGCGGGGAGCGGACCTACGACGAGATCATTTACCTGACCCCCGACGGGGAGCGCTACGCCCAGCGGCGTGCTAACCGCTTGTCGTTATTGAAGAACCTGTTGCTGATCTGCGGTCACTATAAAGGCATTGACGAGCGTATTCGCGAAGAATACGTCACGCTGGAAATCAGTATCGGTGACTACGTCCTCAGCGGTGGTGAACTGGCGGCGGCGGTCGTGGTGGATAGCATCGGGCGTTTGCTGCCCGGCGTCATCGGCGACGAAACCAGCGCTCTCACCGACACCTTCCAGGACGATCTCCTCGCCCCACCCGTCTACACCCGTCCGGCGGAGTGGCGCGGGCGCGAGGTGCCGGCCATCCTCCGGAGCGGAAACACCCCGGCCATCGAAGCCTGGCGGGAGGAGCAGGCGGAAGAACGGACGCGGCTACGGCGGCCGGACCTGCTGAATACCGATGGAGAGGGTCGGTAAGTAAGCAATATAATGTGGGTACGAAATAATTCTAACGGATTATGTAACGCGTTTATGCGTGACAACATCAAAGGGTATGAGCTACCTACTGACTTCTGCCGGTAGTAGCCCACGGCACTATTCTATTCCCATTCACCCGTCGTCCCCTACACAAGGCTCGCCTATGTGCCAGTGGGCGCACGCAAACACGATGTCATGCCTTCCGCTTCATCCACCCGTTACGTCATCACCGCCCGCGATCCGCGTGCCTCCGCCTCCCTTCCGGAAACCGAGGGGATCCAAATTCTCACCCCCCTCGACCGGGGATTACTCGTCGAGGCCGAGCCGGAACGACTGTCGGAACTTTCCTCCGCTGACTGGCGCATAAAGGAATTGCCCGACCCAGACATCATCAATATCTTCTCTTATCGGATCGACACCCAATCCGATGACCGCCCCAAACTGCCGGAAGCCTTTTCGGTAAAGGATTCCGGCCCGGAGTCGGAAGCACCGACGGAAAATCACATCGTCCAGTTCGTCGGCCCCGTCCAGGAATCCTGGCTGACCATCGTTAGCGAACGGGGCATCCGCCTGATCGAGCCGATCGGTCCCTACAGCTACTTCGTAAAGGGGGATGCCGAGAATGTGGCGAACCTGCGGGGGCTACCCTTCGTGAGCTGGACCGGCATCTTCCAGCCGGGCTACAAGGTCAATCCGCTCCTACTCGACCGCCGGGCCCCCGAAGGAACCACCGCCGCCGAAGAGGGGCTGGGGGACGTAATCGCCATTAACATCGGGGTACTGGCCGAGGGAGAAACGGAGGCGATCGCCTCGAGCCTGGAGGCAAAGGGCATCGAGATTAAGGCTATTTCCCCTCCCTCGACCGATACCTACCGTAGCATCACCGCCGCCGTACCCGATGCCGAGACCCTGGCCGAGCTAGCGGCCCGGGACGACGTTCGTTGGATCGACGCGGTCCGCGAACACATCCCCGAAGACGAACGCACGGCTCAGATCGCCTACGAGGACCTAAACGCCACCGCTGCTCCGAATACGGCACCCCTGGTAGGATATGCGGGCAACCTGACCGCGCTCGGCATAGATGGTACCGGCGTCACGATCGCGATCTGCGATACCGGCATCGATACCAACGACCCGGCCACCGTTCATGCCGATTTGGCGGGCCGTCTGGCCTTCGCCGTAACCGGTACCGGAGCCGCTACGGCCGCAACCGACACGAATGGCCACGGCACCCACGTAGCCGGCATCGCGGCGGGAAATGGAGCTACGGGAAACACCGATCCGGGTGGCTTCCTGCTGGGTCAGGGCGTAGCCCCGGGGGCACAGGTTGGTAGCATATTCTCCGCCGGTACCGATCAGCAGTTGGTCCAGACCGCCGCCCAGCAGGGGGC
>CAZKPE010000443.1:0-2441 GCA_964554545.1 uncultured Lewinella sp. | reverse complement strand
CCCGGACTGAATGGCATTGGGAGCATGCTCAGTCACCGGCAGTTGCTGGAAGCCCTGGTGCTGCCCAGTGCCCGACTGGCTCCCGGCTACGAGACCGTGTTAGTCACCAAGACCGATGGCGAGATGCTGTCCGGCGTCGTACTGGAACGGAGCCCTGACGAACTCAAGCTCCGTATCGGTAAGGAGGACATCCTGACCCTGGCCGATGCCGAGATCGCCGAGACCGAAAGCCTGCCCTCCAGCATGCCGACGATGGTGGGGAAGCTGACGCCGCGGGAGATTCGGGACGTGGTGGCGTTTTTGGGGAGTCTGGAGGGGGAGGAGGCGCGGTGACCGATCCGTAACCACAACCAACCCGTCGTGCGCCATCACGCCAGAAGACCAATCTGGGTGAGGAACAGAGCGCTACGCGAGATTCAGGACGTGGGGGCGTATCGGAAGATTATGCGACCGTGTATGGGGATTGCGCTGCCTGCACCTCAACTAATATCCTGATCGGCAGTCTTTTCGTCTGCCATCATAATAAAATAGCGAAGGGGATTTTTCACGAAATCCTTAAGTACGCTCGAGATTATTTCAGGAATCAGTTTAGCTCCCGCCCCACGGGATTTGAGTGCCAGATAGAGCGTAATGGCGAAGCTGACTGTAAAATTCACTAAGCCAATCAGCAACGCACCGGTTAGGGCCAGCAGCACGATCTGAACGTCAGGGGTAAGTTTCACGAGCGCGAACCCGGCGTTGGCCGAGCTAAACGCGATATGGCGGATATCTACCTGAAAGGGCAAAAGGTAACTGAGTAAAAACGCCGTCCCGAGAAAAATGCCCAGGGATACGTTCCCTACGAAGACACCAATCTTTTTATCAACGAAGGTGGCCAAGCGTCGGCTGTTAAAGAATCGCCGGCTACCCCGCACCCGCCGGGCAATCTTGGAAGAGACTACTTTGTTGTCGACATAGCCTGAAATGAGCCCGGACAGCGCCAGAAAGAAACCGGCAACCGCGGCGTAAAAAACCAGACTGACCGAGGGGACTACCCTACCGATCAGATAATCGGGCCTGACGTGGTCTGCGAGTACGGTCACGTCGAACAGTTCCAGAGCATACATCAGGACACCGGCCAGCGTGAGCGCCATCAAGAAATTCCCAATCACGGAGATGAACTGGCTCCGGATAGCCTTCCTGACAAGGACCGTGACGCTATTGATCGAATCCACCCGTAAATCACCGCGCTTGTCGATATTCTTAGCAATCGTGGAAGCGGTCAGGGCCGGCTGCTTCGTAGCAATGATGCCGCCTAGCTGCTTTACCAGTACAAAGCAAAGCGCGTAGTTTAGGCTGTACCAGAAAGCGTAGCCGAAAGGGCTTAGTTGGTACGAATTAACGATGATCTTGAGAAAGGCGAAAAGGGCGATTATCCCACCCCCTAGTAAAGATTTGTAGAAAAAACTCCAGTATTCCTTGCGATCTTCAGCGATGTAGTGCTGACCCTTGCTGGACGTATGCTCGACAATTTCGAGGGCGACCAGGTCGGCGTGCCTGTCGACATAGCGCCGTAAACTATCCTTGGATCTGGAGTATTGGATGTACTCCTCCAGTAGTACCTCCCAGTGCGCCCGCGAGCGTATGTTCGCCCGCAAATCCACCAACTCCCGGATGCGGGCGGTGTACTCAAGCATCCTCCTCGTTATGAGGGTAAGGTGAAAATTAGTTCCAATCTTGTCCTTGTTCTTCCGTAGCTTAATTATGAGTGACTCAACGGCTCCGAGTGAGTTCAAAATGCCGCAATCGGAAGTGCCCGTACGCTTGGACAAATGACAGATACGGAGCTGCAGATCTTCGAAGGGGCCAGAATCCAATTGCAGGTAAGTGTACTTCGCCTTCACGTGGTTATCCAGTCCGAAGGCCACTACCTTTGAACAGAGGGCAATTAGGCTCAGGTCTAGCTGCCGCGCGATCGGACTATCCGGAATGGCGTCAAAGTCCATTCGCGAAACGATGTAGGAAACGGAATTTTCTCGCCCCAGCAGGTAGTGTTCAGCCGTGTCGCCATCAGGGACGGTGGGTAATACTTTTCGGAACAGGCGGTTCAGCAATCCCGAACTGAACCCATATTCATCCAATAGCGAGTACTTGGTGAAGAACGAATAAAAATTAACTTCTCCTACACTCACTAACTATTCATTGGAAACCTTCTGCTCATGCAGTTACCGCCCCTAGGGTCGCTTCGGCGGAACAAACAAAACGCCCGCTAGTCCGGAGAAGTTTCCTGACTCGAAGAGTATACCAAAACGCGCCATCCCCAGGGTTCCACGGTTACACATGCGTCTCCGGATAGTAGGACCACCTGCCCCGTCAGTCCATCCGTATACGTCCCCCCATACAACGGCTCCTCCGAAAACCGCAGCACCCGCGTCCCCGCCGAAAAGTTGAAGTAAGCCAGT
>CAZKPE010000442.1:0-2453 GCA_964554545.1 uncultured Lewinella sp. | reverse complement strand
GAGGCGCGACTGACCAAATTCGCCCTGGAGGTTGTCTTCAACCCCCAAACGACGGAGTGGCAGCTCAGCTACGACGGCCGCAAGAAGGAGCCGGTAAACCTGCCGATGAAGTTCCCCATGCTACTGGCCCAGGGGGCGGAGGGCATTGCCGTCGGACTGAGCACCAAGATCATGCCCCACAACTTCGTGGAGCTCTGTAAGGCCAGCATCAAGCTACTGGAGGGCAGGAAGGTGAAGATCTACCCCGATTTTCCCACCGGCGGCACGGTTGACGTAAGCGACTACCAGGGTGGCAAGCGGGGCGGACGCATCAAGATCCGGGCCACCATCGAGAAGATCGACAGCAAGTTTATCGCCATCCGGGAGATTCCCTACGGCATGACGACCTCTACGCTGATCGACAGCATCATCAAAGCCAATGATAAGGGGAAGATCAAGATCAAGAAGGTGGTCGACAACACCGCCGCGGAGGTCGAACTGCTGATCGAGCTGGCCCCGGGCATCAGTCCCGACGTGACCATCGACGCCCTCTACGCTTTCACGAACTGTGAGCTCTCCGTCTCCCCCAACGCCTGCGTGATCATTGAGGGGGATAAGCCCCATTTCGTCACGGTCGAGGAAATATTGGAGGTCAATACCCTGCAGACGAAGGAACTGCTGCGGCAGGAACTCCTCATTCGACAGAAGGAACTGGAGGAAAAGATCCACTTCGCCAACCTGGAGAAGATCTTCATCGAGCGGCGTATCTACCGCGATATCGAGGAGGCAGAGAGCTTCGAGCAGGTACTGGAAATCATCCGCGCCGGACTGAAGAAGTACGTCCGCGAACCCGGCGAGCGAAAGAAGAAAAACGACCAGCGACTGGCCCTGCTGCGGGAGATCTCCGAAGAGGACATTACCCGACTGACCGAGATCCGCATCAAACGCATCTCCAAGTACAACAGCTTCAAGGCCGACGAGCTGATGGCCAAACTGGAAGAGGAGCTACGACAGGTCCGCCACGACCTGGAGCACCTGACCGACTACGCCATCGCCTGGTACAAGGGGCTGCTGGATAAGTACGGCAAGGGACGGGAGCGCAAGACCAAACTCGGCACCTTCGAGAAGGTCGAGATCGCCGCCGTAGCCGCCAACAACACCAAGCTGTACGTCGACCGCAAGGAAGGTTTCGTGGGGCAGGGACTGAAGAAGGAGGAGTTTGTCTGCGACTGCTCCGATGTAGACGACATCATAGTTTTCCGCCGCGACGGTAAGATGATGGTCACCCGCATGGCCGATAAGACTTTCGTGGGTAAGGACATTATCCACGTCAACGTCTGGAAGAAGGGCGACGAGCGTACGACCTACAACATGGCCTACCTGGACGGCAAGACCGGCCGCGCCATGGCCAAGCGCTTCAACGTCACGGCCATTACCCGCGACCGGGAGTACGACCTGACCAAAAAAACCAAGAGCTCGAAGGTGCTCTACTTCAGCGCCAATCCAAATGGAGAGGCGGAAACCATCACCGTACAGTTGAGCGGATCGACGAAGGCGCAGCAGAAGAACTTCGATTTCGACTTCGCCGAACTGGCCATCAAGGGGCGGGGCGCGGCCGGCAACATCATGACCCGCTACCCCGTCCGGAAGGTGACCCTAAAAGAAGTCGGAAAGAGCACGCTGGGCGCGATGAAAGTCTGGATGGACGAAGTCAGCGGCCGGCTGAATCTGGATGGGCGCGGGCAGTTCCTCGGTGGCTTCGATACCGGTGACTACCTGCTGGCCGTCTACCAGGATGGCAGCTACGAGCGGGAGGAACTCGACCTGACCCGTCGCTACGACCCCAACAACCTCTACTTCATCGGCAAGTGGGAGGAGGATATGGTCATCAGCGCGGTCTACTACGAAGGTGAGCGGGGCACGACCCTGGTGAAGCGCTTTAACATCGAGACCAGCTCACCCGGACAGGCTTTCAACTACCTCTCCGATCACAAGCAGACCAAGCTCTACATCGCCAGCGTTCACCCCCGGCCGGAAATCCAGTATGCCTACCGGGAAAAGCGGCAAAAGGTGGAAAAAACGGTCGTGCTCTCCGACTTCATCGACATCAAGGGTTGGAAGGCGCTCGGAAACAAGTTGCACGATGGCAAACTGATCGCGGTGAAGGAACTGAACGACCCCTTCGTTCCGATCGACAACGAGGAGGCGAAGGTAGAAGCGACCCCGGTGAAGAAGGCGAAGTCCAACGGAACGGCCGCCACCAACGGCAAACTGAAGCCCGGCAGCACCATCGAACTCGATTTTTAGGATATGGGTAAGCAGAGTACCCGCCACCGCTACCGAAACCGGAGGGAGAAGAACCGGGAGGTGGCCCGCACGGCCAAGATTGTGGGCGGTGGCTTGCTGATCCTATTACTTTTCCTGATCATCAGGAACTGGGAGGACTGGTGGGCGTACTACAAGACGTATTTTTA
>CAZKPE010000441.1:0-2460 GCA_964554545.1 uncultured Lewinella sp. | reverse complement strand
AATTCGCCGGCCCGGAGAAGCGCATCCCCCAGAACCTGGTCGACGTCATGAAAAATTACATGGCCAACAAGACCTTCAGTCGGGGGCGGGAGTCGCTGGGTGCCGAGGCCAGCATGGTCTTCATCGGCAACACGAAGCGATCGGTCAACTACATGCTCAAGCACGCCGACCTGTTCGAGCAGCTGCCGAAGGCTTACTACGACACCGCCTTCCTCGACCGGCTGCACTGCTACCTGCCGGGGTGGGAGGTGGATATCATCCGGGGGGAGATGTTTTCCCGGGGTTACGGCTTCATCGTTGACTACCTGGCCGAGATTCTCCGCTTTCTGCGTACCGAAGACTTCAGCGGCCACTACCAGAAATTCTTCGCCCTGGACTCCACCATCGCGACCCGGGACCGTACGGCCATCCACAAAACCTTCGGCGGCCTGATGAAGGTGCTCTACCCCGGCGGGGAGTGTAGCAAGGAGGAAGCCCGCGAACTCCTCGAGTTTGCCCTGGAGGGACGGCGGCGCGTCAAGTTGCAGCTGATGAAGATGGACGAGACCTTTCGCGAGCGGGAGGTCCGCTTCGTCTACACCGACCGGGAAAGCGGGCGGGAGCACGAGGTCGTCACCCTGGAAGAGGCGCAGTTTATGCGGGCGGGCGGCGCGCAGGTGCAAAGTCAACCGGAAACGAAAGCGAATGAGCAGCCGCCGGAGGCAATGGACGACCGTCTACCTACCGGCATAAACGTCGTGGTCCGCGAAAACCAGCGCGGTGTCAGCTACGCCAACCTCTTCGGCGATTACCTGCGGGGGGCGGCGGAGATTCACGTCGTCGACCCCTACCTCCGTCAGTTTTACCAGATCAAAAATCTGCATGAGTTGTGCCAGTTGGTCTACCGGCAGAAGTCGGTGGGGGAGGAAGTACGCATTAAGGTATTCACCTCCGCCCCGGCCGCCGAGCGCTCCGAAGTCGAAAAACTACTGAGCAAACTGGAAGCCAGCCTCTACGGTAGCGGCATCGACCTGACCTTCGAGATCGACGAAGAAGGCAGCCAACACGACCGCTACCTGGAAACCGACACGGGCTACAAGATCATTCTGGGCCGGGGCCTCGACATCTTCCAGCGCTACGACCTGCGCGACCCCTTCAACCTGGCCCACAGCGTGCAGGAGGAGCGGGAGTGTAAGGCGTTTGAGGTGACGGTGGTGGGGTGAAGACGAAAAGATTCAATGAGTTCTAAACTTTTTGTGGTAGCAGTTCGTACCTTCGGGTAGCAGTGTGTGCCCTCGCTTTGGCGACCCATCAATACCATACACTGTGGCCAAGTACCATAATCAGTTGATTCGCCTGTACCTAGGCAAATCAGACTTTACACCAAATCAGTTCGCGGAGCTTACTGCGAAACTGCCGAATGCGCATGACCGGGAGCAACTGCTCTGGACCTTTTTTACCCAAAATGAGAAGTATCAGTCAAGCGTCTTAGAGAGTTTCCTTTACGCTGTTACCCGAGATGCCGCCGAGTGGCCGCTTGAACTCTTTGTTAAGATGGTGCGGCGGAGTCAGGCGTTTCTGAAGGATGAGTTTGCGGACGCGCTACAACGGGAATCACTACCCGGAAGCTTCCGCCATCATCAGATCGGTTGGCGGGAGTTACGAAAAGAGGAACTTAAGCTCTGGCGAAAGGTAGAAGATGCACTTCGGGACATCGAAACGTCCGATCCGGCTATCACGCCGGAAACGGTTGTGGCGAACATGACCTGTTGGTTGGACCGTGAATGCTACGCGTATTCTGATCAAACATCAATTGCTGGGACCGTAGGGCGGGTAGCACGTGTTTATAGCTTCTTCGTTCCCCTTTACTTCTCAAAGCCACGGGCGATAGAGGAAGAAGCGTTGAAGGAAAGCGTAATTCAGGCGGCTGTTATCCCGAACGACTTATGTGTCGAACTAGCGAAGGCGATAAACGATTATCTGCATTTCTACGACGGTACGATCAGCATCTATAGCTACGATGACAATTTTGGGCCTTCAGACGACGGAGGAAACGTAGGCTATTATGACCTGGAAGCTCTAACAGATTGGTATCAGGATGGATTGCGACCGTTGTTAATCGAGGAGGCGTATGAGCAACAAGGTAATCGGATGGCATGCGAATTACAGAAGGGAACTAAGGGAACGTCGAGGGTAGTGGATCCGAAGCTATGTGCGATCAGACTACTTGTTGAAGATTCTGAATGTGAAGAAATATGCCACTATGGTGCATCGATACCAACAGTGGTATGTGCTGAACAACTGAATGCGTATAGCGACTACGCCACTACGCGATATGTCCGCCCAATGGTAGAAGCCGCAAGGCAGCAATCAGGGTTTGCGCCTATGGTGCAGTTAACTTTGGAAAAGACATATGAAAAGTACGGCGATGAAACCCTACCGCTACTAACCGATACCGAGGCAGCATTTAAGCAAAAGTTT
>CAZKPE010000440.1:0-2465 GCA_964554545.1 uncultured Lewinella sp. | reverse complement strand
CAACTCCACCAGATCATGCTGAAGGCGGACTACGCGCAGCACGCGATCACGCCGGATGGGCGGAAAGTCTTCCGTACCATTCATGTGGGAACCTACAAGCGGGAGCCGAACCACGTCCGGACGGCAAGTGGGAAGATGCACTACTTCGCCGAGCCAAATGCAGTACCGGGTATGATGCGGGAGTTGCTGGACTGGTATGAGGAAGCGGAAAAAAAAGACGAGCTCCATCCCCTCCTGCGGGCCACCGTACTGCACCACGAATTCGTAGCTATCCATCCCTTTGATGATGGTAACGGTCGAATCGGTCGTATCGTGATGAATTTTGCACTCATGCGTGCGGGGTATCCCGTCGCCATCGTGCCCGTCGATAATCGCCTGGATTATTATAATGCCCTCATGGCTGCCGACGATGGTAACTACGTTCCGCTAGTGGGATTCTTGGGTGCGCGGCTACTGGAGGCCCTCGACGTCCAACTCGCCACCGCCCGAGGCGAAGACATCGGCGGCTCGAAGTGGGATACGGCCGACGATGATCCCCGCTAGTCGTATCTTCCAGGGCAGCAACCACGACGTTTATGTCCGAACACATCACCCACCTGGCCGTAGCCGAGGATAGTGCCCGCATCGCTAGCCGGAATCCGGCCTTCAGCGATCACTTCCGCTACGCCATCGAGCAATACCCCGATGCCCTCCGCCTGGGCAGCACCACCCGCAGCGGGGATACCTTCATCTTCCCCCTGCTATCGGAGTGGAAGGATGACTGGCAACGGGAAGACTCACGCAGCGAAAAGCTGGCCTTCATCATCGGCTGGGCCGGTCACCTGGCGGGGGACCGCACCTTCAAGCCCACCTTCCGCATCACGGACCTGGCATTCTACACCCGGGGCTTTCCGGGGCCGGCCCACGCCAGTATTTACCAGGACGCGGCCACTTTCACTCACGTCTACGATGAGGGCCGGAGGGCACCCTTTCATCCCGCCACGCTCAGCCACAATCTGAACCGAATGCCGGCCGCTTCCCTGTTTCCGGTGGAGGCCACCGAGCCCGTCATGGCCGCTCACCTGGCCGACCGGCTGGCCCGATTAAAGGACTTTCACCAACTAGGGGTTTCCGATTGGGAAGAAAACTATGGAACGATAAGCGACGAACGGCAGCGCTTCTACGTGGAGGTCGACCGGTATACGGCAGCCACCGAGAGCCCCGACCCCGGCCGCCTGCACCAGTACCTGCTGGAACCCAATTTCTACGACCCGAACGATCCCCTGCTCCGCTACGCCGAAGCCCTCCGCGCCGGCGAAGCACCCGCCGATAACCTGGAGGCCGTGGTGGATGACCCCGGGGAAAGTCTGTACGCCCAGTCGCTGAAGCTCGGCTACGAATTTTACATGGCCTCCAGCGACTACTTCAGCGGCCGGATAACCGAAGAGGAGGGACGTAAGCGCATGCGCACTTTCCAGCCCCACAAACAACCCCTGGAGTACTACGTCGAACAGGCCAAAAAGAACAGCGATGACTAAACGCGAATTTCTCAAAACCGGAAGCCTCTCCGCCGCCGCCTTCTTCACCGGCCCCCTCTCCGGTTGGGCGGCTTCCCTACCCGGTATCTTCCGTCCGGTGAGCCAGAATGATGCGGGCCTGCTGCCCTTCTTTTACGCGACCGATCTGCTGCGGCTGCTCCACCTCAGCGAGCTGAAGAAAGAGCAGCTACAGGCCCTGCGCGTGAATGAGCAAATGATGCACCTCGGCCGGGCCTGGAACGTGCCGACCGAAGACGTCCTCGCCCTACTCAACGACAGCCGTGACATCCTCGCCGCCGAAGGAAAGGAGCAGGACCGGGCCCATACCCAGTACGCCCTTTGTGCCGGTCACCTGGCAGCCCGGCAGGCCGATGCCGCGTTCGGGGAACGGAAGTCGGGGGAGTCCATCGCGCTGGACGCCCACGTCCTCCGACGGCTACAGTCGGTTCTTTCCGACGATCCCCGGACAAAGGACCCCGCCCGGCCCCTCGAGGGGGTAGAACTATCCGAGATCGAGCAGCTCATCGAGCAAATTCACCAACGCAACTGGCTGCGGACGCATACCTTCCGGCCGGAGTTCAGTCGGGGAGAGCAATGGATCGGGGAATTCCTGAACGATCACCATACGCAGCGGGAGCGCATTGCCCGATATGCCAGTGCTTACCTGAGGCCCGATACGACTATGACAGCCGGCTTATCCCGCGTTTACGATAGCCAGGACCCGATAATCCAATTCGCGAACGCGCTGCGTAAACCCCAGCTCACCTCAGCTAAGGGAATGCGGGACCGCGTTCTGTCCGCCAGTCCGACCACAACCTACGGGCGCCAACTTCAGGAAGGCTTCCGCTTACAGGAGGTCATTGGTGCATACGTGGCGGGGTCGGTCTCCCGGGACGAACTGACCGCGGCTATCGCCTAGGCGAGCAACTGTTTGAATGCCCGGTCCAC
>CAZKPE010000439.1:0-2467 GCA_964554545.1 uncultured Lewinella sp. | reverse complement strand
CCCCTGGACCCCACCCACCCCTTCGTCATAAACTGGCTGGACCGCAGCTGCGACACCCCCGTCTTCGGTATCACCTACGCCCTGCCCGATACGGAGCAGTTCTTTAGCTGGTTCGGGGAGCGGGACGAGGAGCACGTCGCCTGGTTCGAACGCAACTCCGAGGCCGCTCACTCCCTGCGCCCCGACAACGACATCGAGCCGGTGATCACGGCCCGGGCCGAGGGCATCGATGATGAATACGACCACCGCTTCCTTACCTTTGACGAGATCGACCTGCCACTACTGCTGGCTGAGCTGGGTATGGAGCCCACATTGGACCAGCTGGATTTCGTGCCCGATTTCGATGTTGAGTGGCTTGCCGAAACCCACGGTATAGCCCTCACTCTGGAGGAAAGGAACGAACTACCCAATGCATTCTACGAAGGCCTAGTTAACGAGGCGATACCCGTGCGGGACCAGCCCCGTCGCTATCTCACCACTTTACAACAAATCGCAGCGGACCATACCGAAGACGCATTCGTCCTTCGCTTACTCCACGACGCTGCCGAAGACGTCGACCCGATTGCTCAAACCCGCTACCGCCGCCGGATCGCCAGTCTGAAGGATAGTAGCCTGAGCCACCTCCTGCTCTACCTGGACACCCTCGACCGCGAGCCCTTTATCTGGGAAATGGCCAAGCTGCCCCGCCCCCATAGCATCCTCGATCATCCACCCGCCGACGAAGAGAACCGCTACCTGATCACCGACTTCGTGAAGCACGAGGAACTGGCCGGGCGCTACGAATGCCTCCAGGAAAAGGGCTTCGAGGCCATCCTTCGCTTAGACCGCCTACTCCGCTTCGGCGCGAACGAAGACCAAACGCTCCCCCTGACGCGCGGCATCGTCATGAACCGTATTGGCAGTCTCGGCCTCAGTCAGCGAGAGGACCAACTGATGAGCTACAGCGATTTGCCGTCCGCCGTCCGCCGCCAGCTCCATCCCGAGACCCTCGATCACCTGCGGCTGGCGACCGGGGACCTGCTTGCCGAATTGGCTGAGGAAGTATACCAGGAACCCGTTCGCAGGGAAGGCAGAAAGGTAGGCCGCAACGAGCCCTGCCCGTGCGGGAGCGGGCGGAAGTATAAGCGGTGTTGTGGAAGGAAATAACTCGTGCTACTCCTTCGCATCCTCATCGCCCTCGTCTGGCTCGTCAACGGATTGTACGCCAAAATCCTTGCACCTGCGCCCCGCCGCCGCCCTCCCGTCCGGGTTAGAACTTCTACCCGGATTGTTACTGTGATTTCAACCGTTATCGCAAATAGAACGGTCGTCAACTCCGGTGCGCATCTCTTTGCCCGCTCACCGGAGCTCTGGCGGGGGAAGGCGTTCGAAACGGTCGTGCATATCTTGTTTATCGGGTTCAGGGGATATTTGACCATATTGTTTCTAATAGCGGGGGTGCGGTAGACTGATCGGCGAACTACCAATGGGCGACCCGGTTGCATCATTCCACCCGTTCCCCCCCGCCCCATGACCTTCTCCCCCCTCCCCCTCCCGCCCTGGGAAGACGCCAAGCGCACCTTTCACCACTTCATCCAGATCGTCGGTAAGATCCGTATGGCCCGTATGCCGCCCCAGAACCACTGGTGGCACCTGACGCTCTACGTGACCCCCCGGGGGATCGCCACCCACGGCATGCCCCTCGACGACGGCGGGCAGTTCGAGATCACCTTCGACCTGATCGATCACGAGTTGGTCGTGACCACCAGCCGGGGCGAACGGCATAGCTTCCCCCTGACGACGGACTTAAGCGTAGCCGATTTTTACCATAAGGTAAACGAACTGCTGGAGGGGATCGGCGCCCCCACCCCCATCCTCGCCAAGCCCTTCGACCTGGAAACCGAGCGCCCCTTCGCGGAACTGACCGATGTGGCCAACTACGACCCCGACGCTATCAACCGCTACTGGCAGGCGCTGCTCTGGGTCGACAGCGTACTCAAGGAGTTCATCGGTTACTGTTACACCAAGACCTGTCCGGTGCACATCTACTGGCACCACTTCGATCTGGTGACCACCCGCTTTTCGGGTCAGTGGGCCCCACCCCAGCCCCCCGATACCCGCGCCGTGGAACTGGATGCCTACAGCCACGAGGTGATCAGTTTCGGCTTCTGGCCGGGAGATGATGACGTGCGTGAGGCCGCCTTTTATTCCTACACCTACCCCAGTCCGGAGGGCATCGACCGGGAGCCCCTACAGCCGGAAGCAGCCGAATGGGTAGACAGCAATGGGAGTCCGCTCGCCTACCTGTCGTGGCAGGTCCTGGTGGAGAGCGACTCCCCCCGACATGACCTGCTGGACTTCCTCCAGAGTGCCTACCTGGCCGGGGCGAAACTGGCACAGTGGGAGCTGGAGAAGAACGAGTACGTGCGCTTCGGGGGGTAAGGCCCGACCCCGACCGCCTCGGCTTGCCGTCTCCCGGGCCGCGAAG
>CAZKPE010000438.1:0-2467 GCA_964554545.1 uncultured Lewinella sp. | reverse complement strand
ATTTCATCCTCCCGCTGCAGATGTTTGATCTGCGCCAGCCGGGCCAGGTATCCTGCTACTTCCGGAGATAGCGAGAGCGCCTTTCGTATCTGCGATTCGGCGGCCACATATTCGTTAGCCTGTATCGCTAGTTTGGCCTGTACGTAGAATGTGCGGCAAAAATCAGGATGCATGGCGAGCAGTTCGGTACCCGATTGTCTTGCCGCGGGAAAGTTCTCTTCGGCCAGATATATGTCGCAAAGAATGGCCAGTAAATTCTTCTGCCCCGGAAAATTTGCCAGCGCCTCCCTGATTTCTTGGCGGGCCTGCTTAAACTTTTGCAAGCGAGCCAGATGCTGAACGCGCATCAGCGTATCCTGAAGATCCACCTACCTCCTAATCTTCAAATACGCCAGAATATCATCGTACAGCCCCGCATCGTTCGCGTACAGCGCAAAGTTGCGCGCCGTGGCAAACCATTCCTGCGTACTCGGCCGGTGCCGACCCGCGGCCCGCAGCAGGTCATTGGTTCCGAGCGGTTTCGGCACCCCGTCGGCGAAGCTAGCCTCCAGTTTCTCCTCGATGGCGATGTCGATCAGGGCGTCCAGGTCGGCGCCGGAATAGTGGTCGGTCTTGCGGGCCACTTTACGCAGGTCTGGGGCGTCGGTGGGCTTACCGGCCAGTTTCAGCCGCAGAATGGCCTCCCGCCCCTCCGCATCCGGCGGCGGCACGAAGATGATGCGGTCGAAGCGGCCCGGGCGGCGGAAGGCGCTGTCCAGGTTCCAGGGCGCGTTCGTGGCCCCCATGATGAGGACGCCGTCGTTGTTGGTCTCTACCCCGTCCAGTTCTTGCAGGAACTGGTTGATCAGGCTGCGGCCACTCGACTGCTTCATATCGCTCCGACTGGCCCCGAGGGCGTCAATCTCGTCGATGAAGAGCACGCAGGGGGTGTTTTGCCGGGCCAGTTCGAAGATCTCGTGGAGGTTCTTTTCGCTGTTGCCGATCCACATATCCAGGATGTCGTTCAGGCTCACGCTGATGAAGCGGGCCTTGACCTGTCCGGCCGTAGCCCGCGCCAGGAAGGTCTTTCCGCAGCCGGGGGGGCCGTAGAGTAGCAGTCCGCCCCCGGCTTTCTTCCCGTAGGCCGCGTAGAGCTCGGGGTGCAGTAGCGGCTTGACGATCTTGAGCTCGATCTCCCGCTTTACGCCATCCATTCCACCCACGTCGGCAAAGGTCACGTCGGGCCGTTGCAGGAAGCGGTCGTCGTCTTCGGGCGGGGCCGCAGGTGCGGAGTTTGCCCGCAACCGAAGGTGGCCGTCCAATTCCTCATCCTTCAACCCGGGTTCCTGAGACAGCGCGCGCTGGTACACCTCGCGGGCGCGGTCCGTATTTCCCTCCCGGAAGAGGGCGCGGGCGTGAAGTACCAGAGCTTCCGGATCCGGATCATTCCCCTCGATGACTTCCTCCAGGATTACATTGCAGGCCGAGTAGTTCCCCTTCCGAAAAAAGGTACGCGCAAGTCCGATCTTAGCGCGGGGGTCATTCGACTGCCGGGCCGCGGCACTATATTCCGCTTCCGCTTCCTCCAGACGGTGCAGGGCCAGCAAGTTATCCGCCAACATCAGCCGCAGGGGAACGTTATCGGGCGAGTATTCGAGGGCCTGGCGCAGACTGGCGATGGTTTGCTCGTTCATGGGGGTGAAGGTACGGGGGAGTTGTTAGGTGTCAAGTATCAGGTATCAGGGCGCGACACCCGACACCCGACACCTCCGTATATTAACCTCCACCAAATCCCCCCTCCCCCCATGAAAAAGATCATCGTCGCCACCGATTACTCCGAAAGCGCCGGGAATGCCGTGCAGTATGGCGTGAGCCTGGCCAATCAATTCGGTAGTCTGCTTACCCTGGTTTCGGCCGTGGATGAGCCCTACTCCGCCGCCGCGGGCACCCTTATCGACATCAAGGACCACATCCGCGAGGAAGCGATGGAAACGATGGGTAAGGTGCGCGAAGAAATTCAGCCGTTGATGACCAATGGGGCCACCGTCGATATGCATACCGTGGATGGCGACCCCGGAAAGGTCATCCCCCGCGTTGCGAAGCGGCAAGGCTACGAGCTGATCGTGATGGGCACCAAGGGCTCTACCGCGGCCCGCGAGCTTTTCACGGGTAGCGTCGCCAACGCCACCATCAAGAATAGCGAGCTGCCGGTACTGGCCGTACCGAAAAAAGCAAATTACACCCCCATCCGCCGTATTCTGCTTTCCGTCGACGAGCGCAAACTGCAGAGCGCCGCGGTTCTGGAGCCGCTCCTCGAACTCGTGCGCGCCTACGATGCCGAACTGATTCTCTACCACGGCGATGCCGACGGCGACGGAAAGGGCTACGACCCCGATCTACCCCGCTATCTGGAGGGCACCCGCCACCGATTCGTCGTCCACCCCGGCAAAAAGGATGACCTCATCAAAGGCATCCAAACAGCCATGCG
>CAZKPE010000437.1:0-2471 GCA_964554545.1 uncultured Lewinella sp. | reverse complement strand
TATTATGGCGGTCGGGCGTCAGGCAGAAGGCACGAAAGTCGTGGGGGCCGCTCAGTATGATAAGAGCTTCCCGCATCCGGGCAAAATCGTAGTCTGCGATGGCGTACTCACTACTCGTCACCGCCAGCAGGGGGTCGGGCCGGCTATGGATGCGGTAATCGTAGGTGCGGGCCACGGCATCGTAGCGGGCGTGCGCCCGATCGCCAACCTCCCAGACGCGGTAGAGCACGATGTCCTCCGGCAGTAGCTTATTCATGATGAACAGCCAGTTGTCGCGCAAGGGGCTGTCCACGTCAAAGTGGGCGTAGTAGTCGGAGGCATGTACCCCGGCGTCGGTCCGGCCACAGCCTACGATTTTTACCGGCTTACCCCGCACCTGCGTCCCCGCCCCCTCAATCGTCTGCTGTACGGTCCTGACCCTGCCCGTTTGCCGTTGCCAGCCCCGGTAGTCGGTGCCGCGGTAGGCGAGGTGGAGGAAGTAGCGGGGCAAGGGGGATGGAGAATTGAGAATTGAGAATTGAGGAGGGTGAAATTAGGATTTAAAATTTGCGGCTCGGCTCGCTGCGGTCAGGCGGGCGGTCAGGCGGGCAAATTGTACATTACACATTCTTAATCCTCAATTCTCACTTCCTTGCACACCGCCATCATCGGTAACGGCATCGCCGGAGTCACCGCCGCCCGCTGGCTGCGCAAGCTCGACGACGCCGTCCGCATCACGCTCATCTCCGCCGAGACGGACTACTTCTTCAGCCGCACCGCCCTGATGTACGTCTACATGGGCCACCAGCGCTGGGAGGACCTGATGCCCTACGAGCCCTTCTTCTGGCCCAAAAACCGCATCGACCTGAAGCGGGGCTACGTGGAGCGGGTGGATACGGACAGCAAAACGCTGCACTTCGCCGAGGGGGATACGCTCGACTTCGACAAGCTCATCCTGGCCACCGGCAGCAGCTACAATAAATTCGGGTGGCCGGGACAGGACCTCGGGCGGGTCGGCGGCATGGTCAGCGCCCAGGATTTGGCGTACCTGGAATCCATCAGCGACGACCTACAGCAGGCGGTAGTCGTCGGGGGCGGACTTATCGGCATCGAGCTGGCCGAGATGCTGCACAGCCGCCACATCCCCGTGAGTCTGCTCGTGCGGGAGTCGAGCTACTGGCGCAACGCCCTGCCCCAGGAAGAGAGCGAGATGGTCAGCCGCCACATCCTGAGCCACGGTATCGACCTGCAACACGATACGGAACTGGCCGAGATTCTGGCGGATGAGGGGGGCGCGAACGCAGGTGCGATCGTAACGAAGAACGGAAAACGAATCGACTGTCAGTTCGTGGGACTGACAGCCGGCGTTCACCCGAATGTCGATTTCCTGAAGGGGACGAAGGGGATCGAGATCGGCAAGGGAATCAAAGTGGACGACAACCTGCGGACCCTGCACCCGGACGTCTACGCCATCGGGGATTGTGCCGAGCTGCGCAACCCCCGTCCGGGTCGTCGCGCCATCGAAGCGATCTGGTATACCGGCCGGATGATGGGGGAGACGGTAGCCTACAACGTGCTCGGCCGGCCGGTCGCCTACGACCCGGGTATCTGGTTCAACTCGGCTAAGTTCGTCGACCTGGAGTATCAGGTGTACGGCGAGGTGCCCGCCCACGGCCGCGAAGGATTGGCTTCTCTCTACTGGCAGCACCCGGAAGAAGACAAAGCCGTGCGCATCAATTACGAGGAAAGCGACGGTACGGTGCGCGGCTTCAACCTGATGGGCATCCGCTACCGCCACGAGGTCTGCGAGAAGTGGATCGCCGAGGAAGCCCACATCGAGGAGGTACTGACCCGACTGGGCATGGCCAACTTCGACCCCGAATTCTATAAGCAGTACGAGCAGGAGATCGTCGATCTGTACAACCGGCAGACCGGCAGCCAGCTCAAACTCAAGCAGAAACGCAGCCTCACCGCCGCCCTGAAATTCCTCAACTTCCGTAGTCGCAAGCCGCGGGCCAACGTCACCCCCCATGCCCAGTAAGCGCACTCACAAAACGACGTTGCAGTACATAGGTCTCGGTTTATTCGCCGTGGCCCTGCTGCTGTTCACCCTGATGCTGGGGGTAGACAACTACCGCATCGACCGGGAGATGCTCGTGCAGCCCTTCGAGTCGGAACTGCACCGGGAAAGCCTGATCGCGGCGGCCGAGGAGAACGGGCTCTTCTCAGAAACCTACGGCTCCACCTTCGCCGCTACCGATGCGCTGAAGGAGACCTTCGCTGATGCCCAGACCCTGGTCAATGACGATATCGACGCCAACGGCCTGCCCGAGGGGAAACAGCGTTGGGAGGTGGAGCTACCCGACTGGCAGTTTAAATCGCAGCAGGCTAGTTGGATGAAGCAGGCGGCCTTCGGTCCGGTCAGCAATAACCCCTGGCTGTGGCTGCTGCTCACCATCGGGCTGGGTACCCTGGGGGGCGTGCTGTACATG
>CAZKPE010000436.1:0-2473 GCA_964554545.1 uncultured Lewinella sp. | reverse complement strand
GCTACGAACTGGTGCTGGTGAACGGCAACCACTACCCCGCCGCCCGGCAGATCGTATTCCTGGATACCGAAAAGGCGGGTACGCTGGAGCGGCGGGCGCAGCAGCTCACCGACATCGCGGCCATCGTTCGGGTAGACGCCGAGCAAACCCTCCCGGACTGGCTGCAGCCCATCCGCGACCGGCAGGCCGAGCCACCGCTAGAGGTAGGAGTAGGGGAGATCGATCGACTATTGCCCCTGATCGAGCGAGCGATCGCCGCCGCCCGCCCCTCCCTGAAAGCCTTACTGCTGGTGGGTGGTAAGAGCGAGCGGATGGGGGCGGACAAAAGCGAGCTGGTCTATCGGAACGGGCAGCCCGAATGGCAACGCCTGCGTGACCTTTGTACGGATTTATCCATCCCCGTTCATCTTTCAGTGGCCACCATGAAATCGGCCCCCAGTACGAACCTGCCGATCATCACCGACCGCTTTCCCGGCCTCGGCCCCTTGGGTGCAATCGCCTCGGCCTTCCTTACCGACCCGGATGCCGCCTGGCTGGTACTGGCCTGCGATCTGCCCCTGCTGGACAAAAGAACGCTGGAGTTTCTCGTGAATTCCCGGCAGTACCACCAGTGCGCCACCGCTCCGCGCCGCCCGGATGCCGAATGGCCCGAACCCCTGGTCACCATCTACGAGCCCCGGGCCTACGAGCGGATGCTGCGCTTTCTATCCCTGGGCTACGCCTGCCCGCGCAAAGTGCTCATCAACAGCCCGACCGCCGTGCTTCCCCTCGCCGACGGCCGCCCCCTCACCAATGCCAATACCCCGGAAGAACGGGCCGCCGTTCTGACCCTCCTGGGGGATAAGCGCCAAATGAACCAACAAACCACCGGGTAATTACGGTTCTCTATAGGCATGGCGACGCACATCATTCACCCTACGAACCGGGTGGGGCCCGACGAGCTGGACGATTACCTGGAACGCGGCTGGCGCCCGACCGGACAGTCGATCTATACCTCCGACTACCTGCGCACCGACGACGATGAGTTGCACGGCTGCCTGCAAATCCGCCTACCCCTTACTGATTTTCGCTTCAAAAAGCGGCACCGCAAGCTGCTGTCCCGCAACAACCGACGCTTCCGCTACAGCTGCGAGCGGGCCGGTTTGCCCGACGGGGAGTTACTCCGCGTCAACCGACTTTACCACGCCTTACATCCGGAGAAAACGCGTGAGGACCTGGAGTACAATGTCATCACCGACGCCGGCCAGTTCATCCTCAATACCCATCTCTTCCGCGTCTACGATGGCGATACTCTGGTCGCCTTTAGCTACTTCGACCTGGGCAACGATATGATCTACTCCAAGGCCGGCATTTATGACCCCGCCTACGCCAGCCACAGCCTGGGGGTGTATACGATGATCCTGGAGATCGACTTTGCCCTGCGCCAGGGGGTTTCCTACTACCACCCTGGCTACTTTTCCCCCACCTTCCCGGCCTTTGACTACAAATTGCAGTTTGGCGCGATGGAGTACCGCGAGATCAGTAGTGGCAGATGGCGGCCACTCAGCGAAGACCCGGAATCCCGGCCTGCCGATCCACTGACCATAAACCGGAAAAAGTTGCGGGAAGCCCAACTCGGTTTACAGGCGGCGGGCATTCCTTCCGTACTGCGGGAATACCCTTCCTTCACCGGCCGCTTCCGGCCCAGCCCGAGTGGGGAAAACCACATGCTTGACGCCCCGCTGATCTTACTGGTCGCCCGTCCGCTCAGCCGCGAGCGCTACCTGACGCTGACCTACGACAACGCCGGCCGGGACTACCGCTTCGATCTCGTGCGCCCGGCCCACCTCTTCGACGTGCGGGTACAGGTGGTGAGCCGCCGGGGCGTACCTCGCTTCACCACGCCGGTCATCGTGGAGCGCCGCATCGCGGTCACCGATAGTTGGCGGGAGCTCATCGACCCCATTCGCCAGAGTGCCCGCCCCTTCGCCGATCTGTAGGATAGACAAACCGCCGGCTGTCCGCTACCTTTGGCGGTCACGTAAAATGACCATACTATGAGTTCTTCCCTACTTGCCGGCAAACGCGGCGTCATCTTCGGTGCCCTCGACGATCAGAGTATCGCCTGGCACGTCGCCGAGGTCTGCGCCGAGCTGGGGGCCAAGTTCACCCTCACCAACGCCCCCGTCGCCCTCCGCTTCGGCAGCCTCAATGAGCTCGGGGAAAAACTGGGGGCTGAGATCATCCCCGCCGACGCCACGAGCATCGAAGACCTGGAGAACCTTTTCACCAAATCTGAGGAAATCCTGGGGGGCAAGCTCGACTTCGTCCTCCACGCCATCGGCATGTCGCTCAACGTCCGCAAGGGCAAGTCCTACACCGACCTCAAGCACGACTGGATGCTGAAAACCTTCGACATCAGCGCGGTCAGCTTCCACAAGATGTGCCAGGTCCTCTACAACGGCGACCATATGGCGGAGTGGGGCAGCATCCT
>CAZKPE010000435.1:0-2479 GCA_964554545.1 uncultured Lewinella sp. | reverse complement strand
AGGTCGGCGTAGTCCCAGCGGCTCCGCAGCCCGAAGGCCATGCCGTTGACCCGGTTCACCCGGTAATCGAAGCGGTAGCGCACGCGGTTGCCGGCGATGACATCCAGACTGGTGATGGAGTTATCCACGATCTGGTCGTAGAGCGTCAGGTTCAGTAGCAGGTTGCTGCGGTAGACGGGGTCATAGTGCAGTCCCAGCCGCAATTGCTGCCCGAAGGCGGGTACCTGATCGAAGGTCAGTTGCAGGTCCACCTCCCCCGTCTCCGCGTCGGGTACCGACCAGCGGTAGTTGATGTTGGCGTAGCGCCCCGTCACGTGCAGGTCGGTGAGCCCCTGCCGGAAATCGGCCCAGCTGATCCTGCCGGGCAGTTTTTCGTCGAAGAAGCTCAGGATCTGGCGGTCGCTCAGTTCCCGGCTGCCCTCGATGTCTACGCTTCGCACGTTCAGATATTCGGGGATGGCGGCCAGGCTGGTGTCCCGCCGGCTATTAGCGGGGCGCTGTAGGGCGGCTAGGCTGTCCAGGGTAGGCTTCATGTCCAGGGCGGCCCGGTAGCCAGCCTCGATCAGGCTGTCGATGTCGGAAAAGCTCAGTACGCTGTAGCCATCCAGTTCCGGTTGGATGTCCAGGTCGGTTTCGGCGTACTGCTCGATGTTGCGGCGATTGGCCTGAAAGAAGGCGATCTGCAGGATCAGGTCGGCCACGCTTTCAATTTCCGAGGCCTTCAGGGGGTCGCTCTCCACGCTCACGCCGAGCACGTAGTCCATGCCCTTCTTCCGGATTTCCTCGGCGGGGTAGTTGTTCGACACGCCGCCGTCGGTGACCAGGTGGCCGTCTATCGTAGCCGGGCTCAGTACCCCCGGCAGGGCCGCGCTGGCTCGCATGACCTCGGCCAGCATTCCGTCTTCCAGTACCAGGGCATCGCCCGTTTCCAGGTCGGTGGCGATGGCCAGGTAGGGAATGGGGAGTTCCGAAAAATCGCGGACGTGCCCCACGTGTGCCGTCCAGTGCGCAAAGAGGTCGTGCACCCGCTGCCCGTCACTCAGGGCCGTGGGCAGCTGCACGCTGAAGTCCTGCATACTGATACTGAGCAGGTATTTCTCGTTGTATATCTTCTCGTAGATCGTCCGGTCTTCCCGCTCCACCGCATCCTGCAACTCGCCTAGAATATCGATGCTCCGCAGTAGTTGTTCGAGTTGGTCGGCGCTGTAGCCCGCGGCGTAGAGCCCTCCTACGATAGCCCCCATACTGGTCCCGCCAATGTAATCCACGCGCACCCCCGCTTCCTCGATCACCCGCAAAGCCCCGATATGGGCGTATCCCTTCGCCCCCCCACCACTCAGTACCAGCCCCACCTGCGGGTTCGTTTGGGCGCCCCGATAGCTATCGGGGCAGGTGCGGAGTTGATCCGGGAGGAAAAAACCGAAAACCAGCCATACGGTGAGTAAAAGCGAATGGTACCATCCCATCCCGTAAAGATGCACCGATCTCCCAAGGTCGAGGGCTTTCAGCCCGAGGCCCGCCTGTCGGCAGTTGCGCAACTTCCTACGTCCGATAGCACCAAGTTGCTTCGGGCCGCAGTACTTTTGCTTCCCACTAAAAGACTCTGGTCGGAATTGCAAACCCTATTCTACCTTCTTTTAATGCTGTGTAGCCTGGGCATACAGGCACAAAGCTCCTGGCGGCCCTTCGCCGAACTTTATGCCGGAGCGACTAACATTACGGGTAATTTCAATGGGACCAAAGCGGGCCCTTCCGTAGGAATACGAGCCGGCATTCTGTTGCAGCTCGATTCGCGGTGGTCAGTAGAAAGCGCGTTCCAATTCAGCCAGGATAATTTCACCGGAGAACGGGGCGGCATCGGTAGCGTCAATGGTGGGTTCACGCGTCTGCTGACCGAGGCTAGCGTTCAGGACCTGTCCGCTCGTATTGGCGGGCGGGTAAGATTCGGGCGGTTGGAGGCAGGCCCGGATGTAGGGCTTGGCTATCTATTGTCCGGCCGGTTCCGGGGGTACGAAATATCGAACGGTGAACGTACCGATGACTTCGAGGGCAGTATTGGAGAAACAGTAGAAGGGGCAAACGTTCGGTACCGCATTAGCATTCAAAACCGCGTTCTGTGGAATCCGGGCTTTAGCATCCGATACCAAGTTGGTCAGCGATACTCTTTGAGGGCAGCGGTATCCCGGACCATTCTTGCGGACTTCGATTTCCTTCAATCGCCGAAGTGCGCCAATGGGGCTGACTGCGAACCATTCACCCAAGGGTTTGGAAGTTTTGGTAATGTAAGCCGTACCCGCCTGACTCTCGCGGTTGGATACTACTTCCGGTAGTCATTCCCGTACTTTAGCCCCGTGCGCCCCTACCTGCAAATCGGACTCCTTTTCATCACCCTGGCGGGGCTGCGGGCGGATTGCGGACCGATCACCACCCCAGCCACCTACCGCTTCCTCAACCCCCGCATCGTCGGCTTCGATAGCCA
>CAZKPE010000434.1:0-2498 GCA_964554545.1 uncultured Lewinella sp. | reverse complement strand
TGCCCGCTACCATCGTAACGGGTTGCAAATATAGAGACAAAATGCGATCCGCAAAAGTTTAGGGGAAAAAGGTGAAAATTAATCCTCGGTTTCGGGGGCCAGCTGGACTTTCAGCTGGTCGAGAGCGGGGGTGATGCGGAGCTGGCACCCGAGGCGGCTATTATCCTCGACGAAGAAGGCCTGATCGAGCATATCCTCCTCGTCTTCCCCCATTTCGGGAAGTTCATTGTCAGAAAGGACGTAGCAGTGGCAGGTACTGCAGAGGGCCATCCCACCGCAGGTCCCCTTGACGGGTAGCTCGTAGGCTTTGCAGACCTCCATGAGATTCATGTTCATATCGGTTGGCGCGTCGAGCTCGTGAGCCTCGCCGTGGCGGTCGATGACGGTGATGAGAACGGAGTCGGGAGCGGACATGGCTGGAAATTGAGCCGGCGAAGATAATCGAAAAGCGTACCTTTGCGGCTTGTTTGGCGGGGGCCGCGTCGATCCACACATCCATATCTACGTCGTTCCGACTACGTTCGGGCAGCTAAGCTATTGTCTTTCAGATGAGAAAGTATATCAACCTCTTTGATTTTTCCCAGAAGGTGAACTACCGGATCGAGATTCTTTCCGGACTGACGGTGGCCCTGGCCCTGGTACCGGAGGCCGTGGCCTTCGCGTTTCTGGCCGGACTGCCACCGCTGACCGGACTGTACGCCGCTTTCGTGATGGGCATCGTAACGGCCATCTTCGGTGGGCGGCCGGGGATGATCTCGGGAGCTACGGGCGCGGTGGCCGTGGTCATCGTTTCGCTGGCGCAGTCCCACGGGATCGAGTACATTTTTGCTACCGTTATCCTGGCCGGTTTGTTTCAGGTGGCGGCCGGCCTGCTGCGGTTGGGTAAGTTGATGCGGCTGGTCCCCCACCCCGCCATCTTCGGCTTCGTGAACGGGTTGGCGATCATCATCTTCATGTCGCAATTGGATCAATTCAAAAGTCCGGAAACGGGGGAATGGCTGAGTGGCTCCTCGCTCTACCTCTTTGGCGGATTGGTGCTGCTGACGATGCTCATCATCTGGGGGCTGCCCAAGCTGACCAAGGTGGTGCCTGCTTCGCTGGTGGCCATCCTTTCCGTGTTCGGTATCGTAGCCGCCTTCGGGATCGATACGAAAACGGTGGGTGATCTAGCCAGCATTTCCGGCGGGTTCCCGCCTTTCCACATTCCCCAGGTACCGCTGAGTTTCGAGATGTTGACCGTCATTACTCCTTACGCCCTGATCGTGGCCGGGGTTGGCTTGATCGAGAGTTTGCTCACCCTGAACATCATCGACGAAATTACCGAAACCCGCGGACGGGGCAACAAAGAAGCCGTTGCGCAAGGGGCGGCTAACATTCTATCTGGCTTCCTGTCGGGGATGGGGGGGTGTGCCATGCTCGGGCAGTCGCTCATCAACATCAGTGCCGGGGCCCGCGCCCGACTTTCGGGAATCGTGGCGGCCGTGATGCTGCTCGTTTTCATCATGTTCGGCAGCAGCCTCATCGAGCTCGTACCCATGGCCGCCCTGACCGGCCTGATGATCATGGTGGCGGTGGGCACCTTCGAATGGGCCAGTTTACGCACGTTCGGGAAGATGCCGAAGTCGGACATCCTCGTGATGGTGTTGGTTACGCTAGTCACCATCTTCCTGCATAACCTCGCGCTGGCTGTCATCGTCGGGGTCATCATCGCCGCCCTGCGCTTTGCCTGGGAGAGCGCCAAGCGAATCCGGGCGCGTAAGCACATCGACGCGAACGGGGTGAAGCACTACGAAATTTACGGGCCGTTGTTTTTCGGATCGGTGGCGGTGTTCAACGAAAAATTCGACGTGGTCGGTGACCCGGACGAGATCGTGATCAACTTCCTCGAAAGCCGCGTAGTCGATATGTCGGCCATCGAGGCGCTCAATAAGCTTACCGAACGCTACCAGCGCCTGGGTAAGGTCGTACACCTGACGCATCTGAGTCCAGACAGTCAGCGGCTGCTGCAAAAGGCTTCCGCTTTGATCGAAGTCAACGTACAGGAAGACCCCCGCTACAAGGTAGCCGTAGACCACATCGGCTAGCGCGGCCTACCTTCACCGGCGTGAAACACTTACGGGTCGGATTGACGGGAAATATCGGGGCAGGGAAGAGTACGGTAGCACGTGAATTCGAACTGTTGGGGGTGCCGGTGTACTACGCCGATCGGCGGGCGAAGGATTTGATGCAGACCGACCCGGAGCTTGGGGCGGCCATTCGGGAACGCTTTGGGGGGGAGGCCTACGCCCCGGGGGGCAAACTGGACCGTGGCTACCTGGCCCGGTTGGTTTTCGGAGACCCGGCGGCGCTGGCGGCGCTGAATGCACTTGTCCACCCCGCCGTAGCCCGTGATGCCGCTAATTGGCACGCAGGACAATCCGGCGACTATTCCCTTCACGAAGCGGCCATCATCTACGAGATCGGCAGCGCTGAAGCTTACGATGCCGTAGTGGTGGTGA
>CAZKPE010000433.1:0-2499 GCA_964554545.1 uncultured Lewinella sp. | reverse complement strand
CAACCCGACACCCCAACACCCCGACACCCCAACAACCCAACAACCCAACAACTCCCCCCCCCATGCCCACCCACGCCACCCGCGCCGCCCACTTCCTCGCCGACGAGCCCCGCACCGACTGGCACGACGAGTCCCTTTGGCACGTACGCAGTAAGCGGGACGGGATCATTGCGAGCATTAAGGATTGGGAAGCCCTCCGCCAACTGGGCTCCGACATCAAGGACAACGTCCTCAGCAATCTGGATTCCTACCTCGACGCCTTCGCTGCAAAGGCGGAAGAGAATGGAGTAGTGGTGCACTGGGCCCGGGATGCTACCGAGCACAACGAGATCGTACACGGCATTCTGAAGCGGCACGCCATCGACCGCATCGTGAAATCGAAGTCGATGCTCACCGAGGAGTGCCACCTCAATCAGTATCTGGAGGAGCGGGGCGTGGAGGTCGTCGATACCGACCTGGGTGAGCGCATCATTCAGCTTCGTGGAGAGCCGCCCAGCCACATCGTCATGCCCGCCATTCACCTGAAGAAGGAGGAGATCGGCGCGCTGTTCCACGAGAAACTGGGTACCGACGCCGGCGCCAGCGACCCCCAGTACCTCACCGAGGCCGCCCGCCAACACCTGCGCGAGAAGTTCCTGGCCGCCCGCGCCGCCATCACCGGGGTGAACTTCGGGGTGGCCGAGACCGGTGGCGTCGTCGTTTGCACCAATGAGGGCAACGCCGATATGGGCGTGCACCTGGCCCCGGTGCAGATCCACTGTATGGGCATCGAGAAGGTCATCCCCCGGGCCGAGCACCTCGGTGTTTTCACCCGCCTGCTCGGGCGTAGCGCTACGGGGCAGCCCATAACCATATATACCAGCCATCACCACCGGCCCAAACCGGGCGGGGAGATGCACATCGTCATTGTCGATAACGGGCGCACCGAACAACTCGGCCGCGAGGACTTCCGCAACAGCCTGAAGTGCATCCGCTGTGGGGCCTGCATGAACACCTGCCCTATCTACCGCCGCAGCGGGGGACACAGCTACGACCACACGATACCGGGGCCGATCGGCAGCATCCTCTCGCCGGGGCTGGACCTCAAGAAGCACGGCGACCTGGCCTTCGCCTCTACCCTCTGTGGCAGTTGCTCGGACGTCTGCCCGGTCAAGATCGACATCCACGCCCAGCTATACAAGTGGCGGCAGGTGGTGAGCGAGGAGGGGCACCTGGCACCGTCCAAACGGCTACCGCTACTCGGGGCGGGGGCAGTGCTGAGCCGGAACGGGGCCTACGACCTTATGGGGAAGGCCGCCCGCGTCGCCCTGAAGATCGCACCGCGCGCCGCCGTCTACAACCGCTTCAACGACTGGGGGCAGAGCCGGGAACTACCCGAGGTGCCGCAGCAGAGCTTCAAGGAATGGTACGCCGACCGTAAAACAGGAAAAAATGAATAGCCGTACCGCCATCCTGGAGGCCATCCGGGCGAATAAACCCGGTCCGCGGCCCTTACCCGAAATGCCCGGGGCGGGGACGCAGGTGCATGCTGAACTGGAAAATTTGGAGGCGGACTTCCGCGCCGTGCTCGCCACCAGCAAGACCACCTTCGTGGAAGCCGGGGAGTTGCGTGCCTACCTGGCGAGTTTCGAAGCGGATACGATCGTTTCCACCGACGATCGCTACCCCGGCACCCTCGATCTGGCGACCATCGAAGACCCGCTGCAGCTAGCGGGCGTAGACCTGGCGATCCTGCGCGCCCGCCTGGGAGTGGCCGAGAACGGAGCCATGTGGCTAAGTGAGCGGGAAATGAAGTTCCGGGTTCTGCCCTTCATCACCCAACACCTCGTTCTTCTACTCGACCCGGATTCGATCGTCGCTACCATGCACGACGCATACCGGCGGATCGACATCGGGGAAACCGGCTTCGGACTCTTCGTGGCCGGACCGAGCAAAACGGCCGACATCGAGCAGAGCCTGGTCATCGGGGCCCACGGGCCACGCAGCCTGGTGGTCTGCCTGAAGAAACTTTAACACTTTTCCGTAATACCAGGCCGGCCTCGCGCGTTTAGTAGCTTGTCCGACAAATCACCGGACACCCATTCGGGCCATTTCCCCGTGTTGCACCACTTCGGGAAACCGGTCCATCACCAAACCAACGCCACATGGCAACCATTCAAAGCAATCCCGAACCCAAGACCAACCGTACGCCGCTACTGGCCGGCATCATCGGTGTTCTACTCATCGCCCTCATCGCGCTGGGCATCGGGTTCATGAACCGCGGTAACGAGAACGCCGAGCTCTCCACCGACCTGGTCGAGATGGAACAGTTCAAGGCCCAGGCCGAGAAGCAGTACTACGAGTCCCTCGCCGAACTGGAGGAGATGCGCGGCAGTAACGAAGAGCTGAATGCGATGATCGACCAGCAGAAAGAGGAGCTCCGCCTGCAGAACGAGAAGATCTCCAGCCTGACCCGCGACTCCCGTAACCTGGCCGCCGCCCGCCGCGAACTGGCCGACC
>CAZKPE010000432.1:0-2521 GCA_964554545.1 uncultured Lewinella sp. | reverse complement strand
TGAGCCGGTAGGTATCGTAGTTCCGCTGATCGGGCACCCCGTCGGTGAAGGTGAGTTGACCGTACAGCGCGTGGCCGATACCGTCAATAATGCCCCCTTCGATCTGATTGACGGCCCCTTCCGGGTTCACGACGATGCCACAGTCGACGGCGCAATGCACTTCCCGCACCCGGGGCTCACCGCGCTCCATTTCCAGTGACAGCACCTGGGCGACGTAAGAATTGTGGCAATAGTAGGCTGCCACCCCGCGCTCGTCCGCCCCGTCCCGCCAACCGGATTCGTCCCGTACTCTTTCCAGCACCCCGGCGTAGCGCTCGGCGTCGTAATCGTTGTCCTCTCCGACCGGGTCGGTTTTGGCCCGCTCGAAGAGTTCCAGCCGGAAGGCGATGGGGTCCTTACCGGCGGCCTCAGCGACCTCGTCCAGGAAGGCCTGCTCGGCCCCGGCGATGAAGTTGGAGCGGGGGGCCCGCCAGGCACCGGTACTGACGTTGGACTCCGCCGTTAGGTTCTCGGCCAGGTAGTTTTCCACCGTGCCGGCCGGGTAGCGGTTGGCGAAAACGGGGCTGCCGTTCGTGCCCGTCCCGCGCACGTGGAAGGCGATGAGCTTGCCGTCTTCATCCAGTCCGGCGCGGTAGCGCACCAGGTAGTCCGGGCGGTAGGTCCCCTGTGTCATGTCGTCCTCGCGGCTGTAGACCAGCTTCACCGGTACGCCGGCCGCCTGGCTGATCAGGGCCGCTTCCACGCCGAAATTGCCGTAGAGTCGCCGGCCGAAACCGCCGCCCATGCGGGTCATCATGATACTGATGTCTTCTTCCGGGCGGTCCAGCAGGGCACTGACCGACTTCCGTAAGAATTCGGGGGTCTGGATGGGACCGACCAGTTCCACTTCATCCTCCCGCACGTCGGCGAAGAAGTTCATCGGCTCCATCGTATTGTGGGGCAGGAAGGGGGCGGAGTAGGTGCGGTCTACGATGGTAGTTGCGCGGGCGAAGGCGGCCTCGGGGTTGCCGTCCCTACGGGCTTCCTCCGCCTTGCCGTTGGCGAGTAGGTCTTCCAGGGCGGCCCGTTGGTCGGCGCTGGTTTCGCCGGGACTGGTCCGTTCCCACTCGATTTTCAGCTCTTTTTTGGCCTGGAGTACCTGCCAGGTATTATCCCCGACCACGGCGACCAGCTTCGGGAAGGCGTTCACGTCCGACCACTGCAGTTCCACCCCCTCGGGGGCGCAGTCGATGGTGTAGACCCCCTGGATGCCGGGGCGACCGCGCAGGGCACTGTCATCCACCGATTTCAGCTGCATCCCGAAGGCTGGCGGATGTACGATGGCCGCGTACTTCATCCCTTCCCGTTGCAGGTCCAGCCCGAAGAGCGGCTCCCCGGTCACGATCTTGCGGGCGTCCACGTTCTTCTTGCCGTGGCCGATGATGCGGAAGTCCTTCGGGTCCTTCAGCGTCACCTCCTCGGGGGGCGTCAGGGTGGCGGCCAGGGCGGCTACTTCGCCATAGCCCAGGCTGCGGTCGCTGCCGGCGTGGGAGATGACGCCGTTTTCGGTCCGCAATTCTTCTACCGGCACCTCCAGTTGCCGGGCGGCGGCGGCGAGCAGCAAATGGCGGGCTACGGCACCGGTCTTGCGCAGGGGCTCCCAGCCGTGGCGGATGGACTGACTCCCGCCGGCGAGTTGACGGGTATAGTTTTCAGTGTCCAACGGGGCTTGCTCGACGATGACGTCCTTCCAGTCCACGTCCAGTTCCTCGGCCACCAGCATGGGCATGGAGGTCTTCACGTTCTGTCCGATCTCCGGGTTGGGCGACATGATGGTCACCGTGCCATTGTCGCCGATCTTGAGGAAGGCGTTCACGGTCACCCACTCGGCGGGCAGTTCGGGGCCGGGGGGCAGGGCGGTACCGGCGGTGGCCTTTTCCTGGCGATCGCAGGACGTAAGCCAGCTGACGCCGACGAGGAGTCCGCCACCGGCGGCGGCACTGACCCGGAGGAAGGAGCGGCGGGAGTTGGGTTGACGGGCCATGCTAGCTAAGTTTTTCGGCGGCCGTTTTCACGGCGGCGTGGATTCGGACGTAGGTACCGCAGCGGCAGATGTTCCCGCTCATGGCGGCGCTGATCTCGGCATCGCCGGGGCTGGGACTGTTGGCCAGCAGGGAGGCGGCGGACATCATTTGTCCCGACTGGCAGTAGCCGCACTGGGGCACGTCGTGCTCCAGCCAGGCGAGCTGCACGGGGTGGGTACCGTCTTCACTTAACCCTTCGATGGTCGTGATCCGTTCCCCGTTGAGTCTGCTCATGGTCAGTTGGCAGGAGCGCATGGCGATGCCGTCCACGTGTACGGTACAGGCCCCGCAGGCCCCGATGCCGCAGCCGTACTTGGTGCCGACGAGGCCGAGTTCGTCGCGCAGCACCCACAGCAGGGGGGTGTCATCGCTGACGTCGACCGTTCGTTGTCGGTCATTTACGGTGAGGGTGTAGCTAGCCATGGCGTTTTGAGTTGTCGCCGAACAAGATAGCTAAA
>CAZKPE010000431.1:0-2522 GCA_964554545.1 uncultured Lewinella sp. | reverse complement strand
GGCGGCGACCTGGTGGCCGACCTGGCAATGTTCTTTACCGGCGTACCCTTCATCAGCTACGAGACGGAGGCGAAGGTCGTCGGCGGGGAGCCCACCAGTCGCTGGACCAAGCCCACCCTGGCCCTGATCAACGAGGCGCAGTATTCCGACGGCCACTGCTTCGCCCACGGCTACACTGACCTCAAGATTGGCAAGACGGTCGGCATGCCCACCCCCGGCACCTGCAGTTTCGCCGGCTGGGAACGGCTGCCCGACGGATCGGTCTGGGGCGTGGTACCGGTGAGTGCCAAGGACATCGACGGCGACTGGATGGAAAACAACCAGACGGAGCCGCTGATCAAGGTGAAGAATATGCCCGGGGTGATCGATAACGGTCGCGATCAGCAGCTGGAGCGGGCGATCGCGGAGCTGATGCGGGAAGTTGAGAATTGAGAATTGGCTGCCGCACGGCTCTGCTTCCCGGGGCGGTGTGACTACTTCCGCGCGATTTTGAGTAGCTCCTCTACCGCCCGCTCCGTTTGGGCGTCCTTTCCTTCGGTGATCATTCCCGGCTCATTCCGTACCTCGATCGTGGGCTCGAACTGTGTATTTTCCAGGAACCAGCCCTCCTCCGTTCTCCAGCCGCCCATCGGGATGCCGAAGTAGAGGGTCGGGTCAATCTGGGTTTCCCACCAGACGAAAGTTCCCGTGCCCGGCACCGGCATCCCGACGGTCTTGCCGACTCCCTTGATGGTGTAGGCGACCGGAAACAGGTGGGCGTCACTGTAGTTGCTCTCGCCGACCAGCACGATACTGGGCTTGTTCCAGCGGTTGAGGGGCTGGGAACCGATGTACTGTCCGTGGGGAATGATGTCGAGGTAGGCCTTGCCGTTGAGGAAGTCGGATAGGCGGTCGTGGAGGTTGCCGCCCCCGTTGAAGCGGGTATCGACCACCAGCGCGTCGGCTCCGATGTGGCGGCCTAGGGCGGCGTCGATCACGTCGCGCATACTGGCGTCGTTCATGGACCGGACGTGGACGTAGCCCAGCTTTCCGCCACTCAGGCTATCCACCAGCGCACGCTGCCGCCGCACCCAACGCTCGTAAAGCAACTGGTTTTCGGCCCCGCCGCTGATCGGTTCGGTGGTTTCGGTGTAGGTGGTGCCGTCGGCTTGGGTAAAGGCCAGCAGCGTCCGGTCGCCCGCCTGTCGGTTCAGTGCCTGGTGCAATTCGCCCAGGTGGGTGACGGGTTCCCCGTTGACGGCCCTCAGTACGTGGCCGGCTCTCACCTGGCTATTCGCCTTGTCTAAGGGGCCGTCGCGCAGCACCTCCCGGACACGAAGTTCTTCCCCATCCAACGAAAACAGCACACCCAGCGCCGCCGTCTGGTCGCCGAGGGGTTCGCGGTGGCGGTAGCCGCTGCCGGTGTGGCTGGCATTGGTCTCGCCGAGCATCTCGCTCAGTAGCTCCGCGAAGTCGTAATTGTTGTTGATGTCGTCCAACTTCGGACGGTAGGCATCCCGGTAGAAAGACCAATCCACCCCCTGCATATCCTCGACGTAGAACTTGTCCCGCATCTGCCGCCAGGCGTGGTCGAAGATGTAGGCCCGCTCCTCGTCGGGCTTCAGCAGCATTTCCCCCTTCATCTTCAGGGATTTGACCTTGCCGTCGCCGATGCCGATCAACTTCGGGCTACCGTCGGCCAGCAGGAAGATCGATTTTCCGTCCTTACTGAGTTCCATCCCACCTGCGCGCCGCGCCCCCAGTTTGGCGAGCTGCTTGCTTTCCCCCTCCCGTAGTTCCCGGGCGTAGAGGTTGTACTTCCCGTCCAGCGGGGCCAGGTAGAACAGCTTCTCCCCTTCCTTTCCCAACAGCATATCCGAGTAGGCGTAGGTGAATTCGGTCAGCCGTTCCTTGCGGTCTTCGATCCCCTCCCATTCGATCTCGATCGGTTCGATCTGGGTGCTGTCCTTGTCCCCGTTTTCCTCGTCATCTTTCTCTTTCTCGCTTGCCTTTTCCCGTTCTTTGTACAATTCCAGCTCTTCCTTATCGAGTTGCGCCAGATCGCGGGCTTCCCGCGTCAGGTATAGGGCGTAAACGTTTCCTTCCCCCGTAGGCCAGCCGTTCTCCCCGCTGTTGCCCTCCCGCACGCTGTAGTAGTAGAGTGTGCTGCCGTCGCGACTGAAGCGGGCGCCCTGATCGCTGTAGCCCCCGAAAGTGACATTGGTAGGTTCGTTCGTTTTCGTCACGTCCAGCAGGGCCACGTTATTGAAAAAAGCGACCCGTTCGGGGCGGCCGAAATCGGCGGTCAGGTAGCGGCTGTCGGGGCTCCAGGCGAAGTGCATGTCGCCGTCGGCGTAGGAGTAGTTGTGCTCCGGCCCCAGGACCATCGTTTGGTCACCACTCGCCGAGTCGTGCACCATGATGGTGGTCCGGTCCTTCAGGTAGGCGATCTTCTTGCCGTCCGGACTTACGACGGGCTGAAACTCCTCGGCTTCGGTCGCGATGACAGGCTCGGTTTCCAGCAGGGTGGAGGCAAAGAAGTA
>CAZKPE010000430.1:1252-2539 GCA_964554545.1 uncultured Lewinella sp. | reverse complement strand
GACGGCGAGAGCCACAACGACAGCTGGAACTGCGGGGTGGAGGGGCCGACCGACGACCCCGAAATCCGCAAACTCCGGTTGCGGATGCAGCGGAACCAACTCTCGACGCTTTTCCTCAGTCAGGGCGTACCGATGCTGACCATGGGCGACGAGTACGGCCGCACCCAGGGGGGCAACAACAACGCCTACTGCCAGGACAACGAGATCAGCTGGTTCGACTGGAACTGGACGAAGGAGCAGCAGGGGCTGTACGAATTTACCCGCCATCTAATTGAACTGCGTAGAGACAATCCCGTCTTCCACCGCCGCCGCTTCTTCAGCGGGCGCAAAATTCAGGACAGTTCCATCGGCGATATTCTTTGGCTTAATCCTTCCGGACACGAGATGACCGATAAAAACTGGTCGGACGGTAACCAACGCAGTCTCGGCATGATCCTGAATGGGGAGGGGATGGAAGAGTACGACGAGCGGGGCCGCCGCATCAAGGACGACATCTTCCTGGTTATCCTGAATGCTTACTGGGAAGGAGTTACTTTCACGCTTCCCGGAGTGCGGGAGTATACGGAGTGGGAAATGCTTGTCGACACCCACACCAGCGAGGTCCCCGTAGATGCTACCTTCACGGCCAACGAAGACTTTATCCTCGGCCCCCGGAGTTTGTACCTGTTCCGCCTCCGGGTCCGGGCCGCGAACCGGACCGCCGAGGGCAAGCGGAAGGTCAACATCGTCGACCAGGTCCGTAAGCTGCTACAAATGATCCAGGAATAACCGATGACCGCTATGCACCTCCTCGACCACCGACAAATCGGCGCCAAGATCACCCGCCTGGCCATGGAAGTGCTGGAGCACAATACGGAAGAACAGGAACTCTACATCCTGGGCATCAACAACCGGGGGATGGAACTGGCCCGCCGCCTGGCCGCCGAACTGGGTACCCTGGCCAGTTCCCCGCTTCACCTCTGGAACCTGCGCATCGATCCCCGCGATCCGCTAGGCTCAGGGGTCCGACTCGACCACGACGTAGCGGAGCTGTCCGGTAAGCCGGTTTTACTCGTCGATGATGTCGCCAACACGGGCCGCACGCTTTTCTACGCCCTGGGGCCGCTACAAACGGTGCTGCCCAGCAAGATCGAGGTGGCCGTGCTGGTCGACCGGCGGCACAAAAACTGGCCGATCTACGTAACCTATAGCGGAATGGTGCTCTCGACAACGCTGGGGGATAACATCCTGGTAGATTTTGGGGAAGAGGACGTGGCGCGCCTGGAATGACTAACCCGGCCGACGGCT
>CAZKPE010000430.1:0-1152 GCA_964554545.1 uncultured Lewinella sp. | reverse complement strand
CCCGGCCGACGGCTAGGGAGTGCGACCGACGATGAGTGCCGCGGTGAGATAGAAGGTGCGCGGCGCACTCGGAATGATGCCCGGCCCTGGGTAGCCGGTCGCCCGCCGCGTGAAGTAGCGCGCATCGGTCAGGTTGTTGATGCCCGACTCGACGGTCAGCCAGCGGTAGCGGTAGCTCAGGCTGAGGTCCGCGACCCCGTAGGCCGGAATGCTACCAACAATCCCGCTCTGATTATCATTGCGGTCTTGCTCGGCGTTGCTCGCGTCCGTGTATTGTCGGCTCAGGTAGCTGTACTGGAGGGAACCGGCCAGCTGGCCGTAGGCGAAACGGAGTCCGCCGCGGGAATTGAGCAGGGGAATAAACTCCACTTGGTTCCCCTCCACTCCCGCGATGCGGGAATCACCGTAGCGCGAGTGCGTCAGACTGGTGTTAGCGAAGGCGGTCAGCCGGTAGTCGGTCCGATCTTTGGACTGTCGGTCCAGCAACCGGTATTCCAGCAGGCTTTCGATGCCGTAAATGCGGGCGGCTCCTACGTTCGTACGCAGACGAACGATGCGGCCCGTCTCCCGCTCCTCCCCGTCGGCGGTCGCCCGGACCTCCGGGGTCAGAACCTCCCCCAGACGATTTCCATAGCGCAGAAGAAATAGGTTGGCGGTGTAGCTCAGCCGGCCAGAGCGCCCCCGTAGCCCCGCATCGGCCGTCCACCCCCGCTCGTCACGGATGTCGGGGTCGACCTGGAAGCTGGGGTTGATGGTGCGGATGTCATTGAAGGTGACCGAGCGGTAGTTCTGGCTCAGGTTGGCAAACCATTCCGGACCCCGCTCGGGCTGGTAACTCAGTCCTAAACCGAGAAGTAGCAGATTGCGGCTAAAGGTGCGATCGTCGCGGAAGGAGCGGTCACGGATCGGATTGCCGGCCAGGTCGAAGTCGATGCGCTGGTAATCCCCCTCGCTAGCCGTTCGGATGTATTCGTAACGCGCCCCGGGTGTCAGACTGAGGTGCTCGCTGAGGTAGAAGATGTGCTCGCCGAATACGGCCAGGTTGCGGTTGGGGAAGTGGAAGTCGGACTGATCGGGGTAATCCGGAAATTCGGTGGTTGCCAGCGTAAAATCAGCGTCGGCGGCGGCGGTACCCGGCCCCTGCACGGCGGC
>CAZKPE010000429.1:0-2544 GCA_964554545.1 uncultured Lewinella sp. | reverse complement strand
ATGCCCCTCTCCAAATCCGAAGAACAGCTCATGCGCCCCCTCTGGCGCCGCGGCCCCCTCTTCCTCCGCGAGCTCCTCGACGCCCTGCCCGAACCGAAGCCGGCCAAGACCACCGTCTCCACCCTCCTCAAGCGGATGATCGATAAGGGCACCGTCGACTACGAGACCTTCGGTAACAGTCGCCGCTACCGCGCCCTCGTCAGCAAACAGGATTACTTCGGCGGCAAGCTCCGCCACCTGATCGATGACTTCTTTGATGCCAGTCCAACCGCCTTCGCCTCTTTCTTTACCGAGCAGGCGGACCTCAGCCAGGAGCAACTCCGCGAACTACAGCGCATCATCGATGAAAAGATCGACCGGCCATGAGCTACCTCCTGCAAGTCGCGCTCATGCAAGCTCTCACCCTGGCCGCTTACCAGTTGCTGCTGCGCCACGAACCACTCGGACAGTTCAAGCGCATCTACCTCCTCATCGGACTCCTCCTCCCTTTCGCCATTCCCTACTGGACGATCTACTACGTGGAGCTGCCTCCTGCCGTCTACCGGACAGTAACTGACATCGCTAGCCCACTCACACCTACCGCTACCCCAAGCCCCGAACCGCACTACCTCCCCCTCATCTACTGGACCGGCTTCACCCTCCTGGCATTGCGCTTTTGTTACGCCCTGTATGGCGTTACCCGTCAACTCCGGCGGGGTAGGAGGGAGGAGGTTGCCAAGGGAGCGCGATGGATGGCTGTCCCTGGGTTACCCGCCGTACATAGCTTCGGCCCCTGGGTCTTTTACCCGGCCGGTAGCCCGCCCTCTTCCGCCATCGTGGCCCACGAGCTGGCCCATGTTCGGCAACTGCATACCCTCGACCGGCTGCTGGTTGCCCTGCTACGCGTGGTTTGGTGGTTCAATCCCATCCTCTATCTCTACGAGCGGGCTATTATGTAAAACCACGAACTGATCGCCGACCGCATGGCCCTCCGCCAGACTCAGGTGCCCATCGAAGACTATCAGCGCCAACTACTGCACGCGCTGACCCCCCGACCCGCCCCCGCCCTCAGCAGCGGACTCGCCCATTCCTCCACCAAACATCGCTTCATCATGCTTCGTGTTCCCCCTCCCTCCACTACTCGCATAATTCGCAAAGGACTCCTGCTGGCTGGCTGCTGGCTTGCCCTTCTGTTCACCTTTGGCGCTACGGCTTACGGCCAGTCCGGTTCCCCGGCCACCCCTGCACCTGCGCCCCCGCCCCCCCCGCCACCGGCTACCGCATCCGCTGACCTTCCCGGCCTCCCCGATTGGGCTAATCCTGGTAAATGGGAGGAAATGAGCCAGGTCGATCGGGACCGTTACGCCCTGAGGCTTCATCTGGCCCAGACGAAACAGGACATCTCCCAAACTCAACTGACCGCCTGGCAGGATGCCGACGTATACGGCGTCTGGCTGGACGGAAAACGGGTGGATAACACCACGCTAGCTTCCCTGCGACCGGATCAACTGCACCGTGCCATGGTCAGCCGGCTCATGCCGAATGCCATTCACTACGACCAGTACGATTATCAGGTCGACCTAACTAGCCGGGCCGCCTACGATGCCCGCACGGAAACCCTTAAAGCGAAGTTGCCGCCGGGGTGTTAATTTCAGCCCATGCGCTACCTGCCCCTGTTGTTGCTCGTCGGCCAATCGCTACTGGCCCAGTCCGACCGCCCGAACGTCCTCTTCATCGCCGTGGACGACCTGCGGCCCGAGATCAACGCCTTCGGGGCTACCCACGTCATCACTCCCAACCTGGATAGCCTGGCCGCGGCCGGCGTCCGCTTCGACCGCGCCTACTGCAACGTGCCGGTCTGCGGAGCCTCCCGCTCCAGCATCCTGACGGGGGTGCGGCCGACCTACCACCGCTTCCGGCGCTACTACGCGAGCCCCGACGTAGAAGCCCCCGACCTGACCACCCTGCCCGCTCAATTAAAGCAGAACGGCTACCGCACCGTATCGATCGGGAAGATTTACCACACGCCAACTGACGACGCGGCCGACAGCTGGACCGACGGCACCTCTCTCACCTTCGGCGGCGACCGCCTACCTTATCCGGCCCACTCCGGCGGCGGCTGGATGAACTACGTCGGACAAAGCAGCAAAGACACCCTCGCCAAAACCGGCAACCGCGCCCTGCCCTGGGAGCACGTCGACACCACCGACGGGGCCTACTTCGACGGCCGCTACGCCGAAATCGCCAATGGCTACCTGTCCGAGTTCGCCCGCCGCGAGAAGCCCTTCTTCCTGGCCCTCGGCTTCGTGAAACCACACCTGCCCTTCACCGCCCCGAAGCGGTACTGGGACCTCTACGACCGCGACGACATCGAACTGCCCGATAATATGCAGCTGCCGGAAGACGCCCCCCCGGCCCTGCAGCGCTTCAACTGGGGGGAACTGCGCAACTACCACGGCATCCCCCGGGAAGGGCCCGTGAGTGATAGCATCGCCCGTACTTTGCTGCACGGTTACTACGCCAGCGTGAGTTTCGTGGATGCCCAGATCGGGAAGGTCCTGCGCC
>CAZKPE010000428.1:0-2545 GCA_964554545.1 uncultured Lewinella sp. | reverse complement strand
TAGTTTTTTGGGGATTCGCTCAATAGCGCGTAGGGATGATACAGGTCCAACTAAACTTCGCGCGGTCATCAGATGTGAAAATTTGGCGCCGCTATTTTTTCGTCCGGGTAGGCGCAAAACGTAGGCGACGCCGTAGCGTCGGCGAGGCTTTGCAACGCCGCCGGGCGGGAAAAGAGCAAGTCAAAAATCACTTAAGGTGACCGCGCGAAGTATAAATCCGCCAGGGCGGATTCACCCGCATCTCCCCCGCCCGGTACAGAATCAGCCGGTTCCCATCCGGGTCGCGCAGCCGGGCCTCCCGCCAGCCCCAGCTGCGGTCTGCGGGCGGTTCGTCGAAGTCGATGCCCCGGTCCTGCAATTCCTTTACCCGCTCGTCCAGTCGCTCGTGCTCGAAGTACACGGTCACTCCTTCCCCCGCGGATACGGACTCCACTTGGTGTACCGAAAAGGTAGTCCCCCCTTCGCAGAGGAGGCGCACGTAGCGGGGCTGGGCATCGACGATGAGTTCCAGGCCCAACGTGCGGTAGAATTGGACGGAGCGGGGAACGTCGGTGGAGGGGATGGTGATTTGGTTGAGGACCATATTATGATTTGGGTTAGCGTAGTTTACTCGTTCGTACTTCGAATCACCCGACACGGATTACCCACCGCCACCGAGTCCGCCGGTATATCCCGGTTCACGACGCTACCGGCACCGATCACGGACCGCTCACCGATCGTAACCCCCGGTAGCACGATCGCCCCGGCCCCGATCCAGGCTCCATCCCCGATGGTGATCGGCAGGGCGTACGTCCGGAACCACGGCCGCCCCTCCGCCTCCCCGTTCGCGTTCATGCGCTCTTCCGGGCGGGTACTGTGGGTGGAGGTACAAAGCTGCACCCCCGAGGCGATGAGCACGTTGTTGCCAATGGTAATGCGGTTATTATCCACGAAAATGCAGTTCATCCCGATGATGACGTTATCGCCGAGCGTGGTATGCATGCCGTAATCACAGTAAAAGGGCCGGTCTACGTGGACGTTGCTACCGATACCACCAAGTAGCTTTCTCAACAGCCGGGTCCGTTCTTCTCCACCACCGGCTTCGGTACTGTTGTACCGCCTCAATAAGGTCCGCGCATTCCGCATGATTTGCCCGATCTCCGGGTCGGCGGTGTTGAAGACTTCGCCGTTGCGGCATTTTTCGAGTTCGCTCATCCCAGCCGCCGCCATACTCCGCTTTTTTTCAGATACCCCGTCACCAACTCTTCGAGCGCGAGCGGCACGTCCGCGTCGGGGTAGCGCAAGGGAATGGGAAGGGTTGGAAGTGCCTCATTCGGCCGCGCAGACCAGACGGCAATTGGTGAGCTTATCCCCCGCTGCACGGTAAACAGATAGGGCGCCATTCGTGCTCGCTCATCGTCCCAGCGTCGGTTGCCGTGTTGGAGGAGATCGATTTCCACGAGGTTAATCCCCTGTTGGGCCAACGTTCGCTGCTTCGCCCGAAAGGCATCGTACCCTTCCCCCCGTTTATTAGCCGGTGATAAGACTTCAATGGTGGTAACCAGTTGGTCCGCTCCGGCGCGAATAGCCAGTGAGCGCTGGGCGCCCACCGGGTTACGTATAGTGAATTCAGGTACCAGTATGTTGGCTTCCCCTGATGAGGTTACCACGTCGCTATTGATAAGCTCGATATGAGCATCGGGAACGTACCGTTGGATATCGCCCATTTCATCCACCACCGTAACACCACCTTCCACCGTAATTTGGTAAGTCTCCGGCAGCACCGGATTCAGCGCATACATGATCTCTACGATCAGCCCGGCGTGAAATCCCGGAAAATACTTCGGGGTTTCCAGCCCGGGATGCATACCTATCGTGGTCGATTCGTCCATACTTCTAAGGTACTGTTTTTTGACTATGCTTTCCACCCGCCAAAGCTCCCAACCGCCGGCCGACGGCTACCGCTAGCCCCGTCCGCCGGGCGTTACGCAGCGCAGCGAAGTTTGGCCCGTCGGCCGGGGCGGGTCAAGTTGCGACGGAGGTGGCACTCCCCCATTCCAGGGCGGCCACGCCGAGTACAAGCAGAATCTCGGAGACCAGGTAGCCCCACCCCAGCCCGGTCAGCTCCCCCCGGTGGGCCCAACCCACCCCCAGCGACAATAAACAGTAACCCCCGTTCAGCACCGCGATCACCCGCAGCAACCGCCGCTGCCGGACCGGCGGCTGCCGCAAGCTATACAGGTCGAACAGGGCAAAGCCCAGCGGAAAAGCCGCCAGGAACCGCAGCGCCCCCACGGGAATCCCGAATACCGGCTGCCAGATCGGGAGGATGATGCCGAGTAGAAAGGCGGATAGTAAAGCTCCGGCTAGATCAAATAGAAACAGCTTCCTGGGAGTCAATCGGGTATCCGTAATCACACGGTCAAGATAACAAATGAAAAAGGACCCCAGGACCAGGCGGCAGCGCTCGAGAAAGCTGTTATACACCCTGCGGGAAGAACTGCGAAGGCTTATATTTGTTGTCTGACTAGACAACTCCAATGCCAACCTACTTTACGTTTCATGG
>CAZKPE010000427.1:0-2553 GCA_964554545.1 uncultured Lewinella sp. | reverse complement strand
CCATGCCCAACCAAATCGACCCCCACGTCCTCGTCATTTTTGGCGCTTCCGGAGACCTCTCCCGCCGCAAGCTCATCCCCGCCGTCTATGACCTCTACCGGGGCGGCTACCTGCCGGAGCACTTCGCGCTGCTGGGGGCCAGCCGGACGGACTACACCGACGAGCAGTTCCGCGACGTCGGCATCTGGGAGAGCGAATTTTTCACCGACGAGCAGAAGCAGGACCAGACGCTGAAAAACTTCGCCGAGCACATCTACTACCAGGACCTGAAGACCTACGACGGAGCGGAAGACATCCAAAAACTGAAAGAGCGGTTGGGCCAACTGCACGGGGAACACGGTACGGGAAAGAACTATATCTTCTACCTCTCCACTCCGCCCAAGTTGTACAGCAGCATCCCCAAGGCGCTGGCCGACGGCGGACTGAACCGACCCGAGGGCGGCTGGGCGCGGCTGGTGGTCGAAAAGCCCTTCGGCTACAATGAAGAGTCGGCCAAGCGGCTAAACGAGGAGATCCAGTCGGTCTTCCCCGAAGACAATATCTACCGGATCGACCACTACCTGGGCAAAGAGACGGTGCAGAACCTGCTGGTGACCCGCTTCGCCAACGGCTTCTTCGAGCCGCTGTGGAACCGCAACTATATCCAGTCCGTACAGATCACCGCCGCCGAGACCGTCGGAGTCGGCAGCCGGGGCGGTTACTACGACGGCAGCGGGGCCATGCGCGACATGATCCAGAATCACCTGCTGCAGGTACTCGCCCACGTGGCGATGGAACCCCCGATCCGGGCCGACGCGGTGAGTATCCGGGGAGAGAAGATGAAATTATTCCAGAGCCTCCGCCCCATCACCGGCGAGCAGGTGGCCGAGCAGGTGGTTCGCGCCCAGTATACCGCCGGGGAAACGGCTAAAGGCCAAGTAGTCAGTTACCGCGATGCCAAGGGCGTACCCGACGACAGTACGACGGAGACTTTCGTAGCCATGAAGTTCTTCATCGACAACTGGCGCTGGGCCGGCGTCCCCTTCTTCATGCGTACCGGCAAGTGCCTGCCGCTGAAGGTCACCGAGGTGGTGATCACCTTCAAGAACCCGCCCCAGGCGATCTTCGCCGAGTTCGACGACTATGCCATGAAGTGCGACAACCAGCTCATCATCCGTATCCAGCCCGATGAGGGGATGGCGATGGAATTCGGCATGAAGGTGCCCGGCGAAGGCTTCCGCGTCAAGAACGTGGACATGGACTTCTTCTACCGCGACCTGACCACCAAGGACGTCCCCGAATCCTACAGCCGCCTCCTCCTCGACTGTATGAAGGGCGACCCCACCCTCTACGCCCGCGGCGACAGCGTCGAGGTGGCCTGGGCCTTCGTCGACCCCATCCTGAAGGCCTGGGAAAACGGCGATGCCCCCCTGGTCGAGTACGAAGCCGGTACCTGGGGGCCCGCAGAAGCCGACGCCTTAATGGACGACGTACCAAACGGATGTTGGCGCAATCCCTCGCAGTCGCTGGTGGATGATAAGCATTACACGAAGCTTTAAAAAACTTCATGAAAACTGACGTCCTCATCATCGGCTCCGGTATCGCCGGCCTGTCTACCGGCATCAAGCTGGCCATCTTGCGGCCCGAACTGAGAATCGACGTACTCACCAAAGTCAACGAGCGGGAGAGCAACACCAGCTACGCCCAGGGCGGAGTGGCAGCGGTCTGGGACCACGGGGCCGACACCTACGAAAAGCATATCGCCGATACCCTTGACGCCGGAGCCGGTCTGTGCGACGAACAGATCGTGCGTATCGTGGTCGAGGAGGGGCCGGAACGGGTGGAGGAAATCATCAAATGGGGCACCCGCTTCGATCTGGACGCCTTCGATAAGTACGACCTCGGCCGGGAGGGCGGCCACTCCGAAAACCGCATCCTGCACTACAAAGACCTCACGGGCTGGGAGATCCAGCGGGCCCTCAGCGCCAAGGCGGCAACGCTGGATAACCTGGTCGTTCACGAACACTACTTCGCCCTCGACCTGCTGACCCAGCACCACGTGGGCCACATCGTCACTCGTCTGACGGAGAATATCGAATGCTATGGAGCTTACGTCCTCAATAAGGAGAATTGGGAGATCAGCACTATCCTGGCCCGCACGACCGTCCTGGCCGCCGGCGGCAACGGACAGATCTACCGCAGCACCACCAACCCCATCATCGCTACCGGCGACGGCATCGCCATGGCCTACCGCGCCAAGGTGCACCTGGAGAACATGGAGTTCGTCCAATTCCATCCCACGGCTCTATACAACCCGGGGCGCGAAGCCCAGGCCTTCCTGGTCAGCGAGGCGGTGCGTGGCTTCGGCGCCATCCTGAAGCGGCCCGACGGCACGGAGTTCATGCATGACTACGACTCCCGCGGCAGCCTGGCGCCCCGCGATATCGTGGCCCGCGCCATCGATAACGAGATGAAACTGAACGGGGTGGAGTATATGTGCCTCGACTGCACCCACCTGGACAAGGAGAAATTCATCGCTCACTTTCCCACCATCTACGATAAGTGTAAGGCGGA
>CAZKPE010000426.1:0-2554 GCA_964554545.1 uncultured Lewinella sp. | reverse complement strand
GGCTGCCGGTTAATTCCCCGTTTGCCGCTACGTTTCTCTCACAAAGGGTAATAGCGGCTTCGCTCTGGTCTACGGAATGAACTTCGGCGGCCGCTCCCAATAATCCGTATACGCTGAACCCGCCGCTATAACTGAACAGATTCAGTACCCGTCGCCCTTTGGCATAACTCCCCAGCAACCAACGATTTTCCCGCTGGTCGAGGAAGAAACCGGTCTTCTGCCCGCCGGCCACGTCGACCAGGAAGCGGCGGCCGTTTTCGCAGACCATCAACTCTCCCGGCAGCTCCCCCCGCAGTGGCCCGTCCTGCTGAACGGCGGCGTAGCGCTCCGGCAGGACGGCGTTGCTCTTATCGTACACGGTCGTCAGCACTCCCCCACCCCGGTCGATCAGACTATCCGCAATCGCCCCGATTCGCCGGTGCATCCCGATGCTGTGACATTGTATGACGGCCACCGGCCCGTAGCGGTCGATGATCAGTCCGGGCAGGCCATCGCCGGCGGCGTGGACCAGCCGATAGCAATCCGTCAGCGGATCGTCCTGCAACCCCAGTTGCCGGCGTAGCGACCAGGCCCGGTCGAGGAGGTCCGGGACCAGATCGGAGGGCAGTCCCCCGTCCCCGAAGTGCAGCATCCGGACCCGAATACTTCCGCTTTGGTAATCTCCGTAGCCGAGCACCTGACCCGCGGCGTCCACCACCCGGACCAGGTCGCCATCGGCAATCCCCTCCCCCTCCCGCTGCACGGAACCGCTGAATAACCAGGGGCTGCGCCGCTGGATCGCGCCCTCCCGTCCTTTCCGTACCTGTATTTCCTGCATGGGGCGAAGGTAGCTCACCCACGGGCGGGGCGGGCAAGCCGGGGGAAATTCGCTTCTTGCGGGATCGACTACCTCATCATCGGACAGGGACTGGCCGGGACGCTTATCGGGTATCGCCTCCAGCGGGCCGGCCACCGCGTACACTACATCGATGCGCCCGGGCAGCGGGCGGCAAGTACGGTAGCGGCGGGGGTCGTCAATCCGCTCACGGGGCGGCGCTTTCACCTGAGTTGGCGGTTCGGAGAATTGGTGGCCGAAGCACGTCGGCTCTACGGGGCCGTCGAAAACGAACTCGACATTGCGATCTGGCACGAACTGCCCCTCCTGCGCTCCCTCCACGGCCCGGGGAACGTGAACGACTGGTCGCTGCGGGAGAACGACCCCGACTACGCGGACTACGTCGATCCCGCCCCCGATCCCGGCCGGCTCGCGGAGTTGATGCACCCCGTTCATAGGCTGGCGGGCATTCGACAGACGGCCCGAGTGGATCTGCCGTTGCTGGTGGCGAGTTGGAGGAAGCGACTGCTAGAGACCAGCCGAATGGAGGAAATAGAGGTCGATTATCCCGCCCTCGTCCCGCATGAAATAAAGTGGCAGTACGCCGGCTCGCTGTACGACCGGGTAATCTGCTGCGAGGGGTGGCGTGCCCGCTATAACCCCTACTTCAGCTACCTGCCCCACTACGGCAACAAGGGAGAGGTACTATACATCCGCACGCCGCAACTGCCCCCGATCGACCGCATGGTCAAGAATCGGGTCTTCCTCGTCCCCCAATCCGACGGCAGCTACTGGGTAGGAGCCACGAATGGCAACCGCTTCGAGAACGACGAGCGGACCGAACGCGGACGGCAGTGGCTCATCGACCAACTGGACACCGTCCTGCGAACGGCCTACGAGATCATCCGCCACGACGCTGCCGTACGGCCTACCGTCAAGGATCGGCGCCCGCTGATCGGGGAGCACCCAGGGTATCCGGGACTGTACATTTTTAACGGACTGGGGTCGAAGGGGGGGAGTCTGGGGCCGCTGGGGAGCAGGTGGCTATTTGATTTTTTGGAAGGGGGGGCGAGTTTGCCCGAGGAGGTCGATATCCAGAGGTATACCCGCCCGGCCGACGACCAATAAAAAAGCCCGCCGATCCGGGGATCGACGGGCTTTAGTCTGGCGTTCAGCGGGATTTTACTTCCCCTCCACCTCTTCGAATTCGACGTCCTGAACGTCATCGGCTCCGGGCGTTCCGCTTCCCGCGTCGGCTCCGGCTCCGGGGTCGGTCCCGGCGTCGGCCGTGGGGGCACCTTCCTGCTGGGCCTGGTAGATGTCCTGGCTGGCGGCGTTCCAGGCGGCGGTCAGCGACTCCGTAGCGGAATCGATGGCGGCCAAGTCTTCCGACTTGTGGGCATCGCGCAGTTGCTGCAGGTTGGTCTCGATGGCGGACTTCTTGTCCTCGGGGAGCTTGTCACCGAATTCCTTCAGCTGCTTCTCGGTTTGGAACACCAACTGGTCGGCGCTATTCAACTTTTCGACACGCTCGCGGGCTTCCTTATCGGCCTCCTCGTTGGCGGCGGCCTCGGCCTTCATGCGCTCGATGTCGTCCTTGCTCAAGCCCGTACCGGCCTCGATCTTGATCGACTGCTCCTTACCCGTACCCTTATCCTTGGCGGTTACGCTCAGGATACCGTTGGCGTCCATGTCGAAGGTGACCTCGATCTGGGGTACGCCGCGGGGGGCGGGGGGAAT
>CAZKPE010000425.1:0-2578 GCA_964554545.1 uncultured Lewinella sp. | reverse complement strand
CCTACTTCCTACTTCCGACTCCCCCCTACACATACTCCTCCACCGGCGGACACGTACACACAAAATTCCGATCCCCATACCCATCATCCACCCGGGCGACACTCGGCCAGAATTTGAATCCCTGACGCAAGTACGGAAGCGGGAAGGCAGCCTGACTCCGCGTATACGCATGCGTCCACTCATCGGCGGTCACTTCCTCGATAGTGTGGGGCGCATTCTGTAGCACGTTATCCGTTTCGTCTACGTCCCCACGGGCAACGGCGTCGGCCTCTTCGCGAATGGCGAGCAGGGCGTCGCAGAAGCGGTCCAGTTCGTCCTTACTTTCGCTCTCGGTGGGCTCCACCATGACGGTGCCGGCCACGGGCCAGGAGAGGGTGGGGGCGTGGAAACCGTAGTCGATCAGCCGCTTGGCGAGGTCACCGGCACTCATGACGGATTTGAAGGGGCGCAGGTCCAGGATCAGCTCGTGGGCGGAGCGGCCATTCTCCCCGGTGAAGAGGACGTCGTAGCTCTTTTCGATCCGCGACTTGATGTAGTTCGCGTTCAGAATGGCATACTCGCTGGCTTCCCGCATACCCCGTTTACCGAGCATCTTGATGTAGGCGTAGCTGATGAGCAGGATGCTGGCACTACCCCAGGGAGCGGAGGCGACGGCCCCGGTTCCCTTTTGTCCGCCCGTGTCCTGTAGCGGATGGCTGGGCAGGAAGGGGGCCAGCGCTTCGTTGCAGCAGATGGGACCCATGCCCGGACCGCCACCACCGTGGGGGATGGCAAAGGTTTTGTGCAAGTTCAGGTGGCAGACATCGGCACCGATGCGGCCCGGACTGGTCAGTCCTACCTGGGCGTTCATGTTCGCGCCGTCCATGTACACCATACCGCCGTGTTCGTGCACCAATTCGCACATCTCGACTACGCCGGTCTCGAATACCCCGTAGGTGCTCGGGTAGGTGATCATCAGGGCGGCAAGTTTATCGCTGTGCTGCTCGGTCTTCTCGCGGAGGTCGTCGATGTCGACATTACCCATTTCGTCGCTTTTCACCACGACAACCTCCATACCGGCCATGACGGCGCTGGCGGGGTTGGTCCCATGGGCGCTCTCCGGGATGATGGCTACGTTCCGATGCCCTTCCCCCCGGTTTTGGTGGTAGGCGCGAATGACGAGCAGTCCGGCATATTCTCCACTTGCCCCGCTGTTCGGTTGCAGGCTACAGGCCGTGAAGCCGGTGATTTCGGCCAGGTCCCGCTCCAGTTCCTGGAATAGCTGTTTATATCCCTGTGCCTGCTCGATGGGCGAGAAGGGGTGCAAGTCGGCAAATTCGGGCCAACTGACAGGGATCAGCTCGGTGGCGGCATTCAGCTTCATCGTACAAGACCCCAGCGGGATCATGCTGTGCATCAGGCTAAGGTCCTTGTTTTCCAGCCGCTTGAGGTAGCGCATCAGCTCCGTCTCGGTGCGGTAGTTTTTAAAGTTCGGGTGAGTGAGGTAGTCACTTGTGCGGCGGAGCGCAGGTGCAATGTGGTCCGGAATCCCGGTGACGCCCCCCTCCTCGGTCAACTCGGCCCCTTGGTAGTCCAGCTCGGCTTCGAAGATGCGGCAAACGGCCTGCAGGTCGGTAGTGGCAACGGTCTCGTCGAAGCTGATACGGATGCCCCCCTCTGCCGGATAGAAGAAGTTATATCCTTCCCGTTCGGCGCGACGGCGGATGTCGGCGATCTTTTCCGGCGAGGCTTCGATCTGCAGCGTATCAAAGTAGTGCTCGGCGGGGACCGTGAATCCGGCTTTCCGCAAAGTGTCAGCCAGAATGACCGTAAAGTGGTGGGTCCGCAGGGCGATGGCCTTCAGTCCCTCGGCCCCGTGGTAGCAGGCGTACATGGCGGCCATATTCGCCAGCAGGGCCTGAGCGGTGCAGATGTTGGAGGTAGCCTTTTCACGGCGGATGTGTTGCTCACGGGTCTGCAGCGCCATCCGCAGGGCCGTATTGCCGTGGCGATCCTGACTGACCCCGATGATGCGACCGGGAATGAGTCGCTTGTACGTTTCCAGTACGGCGAAGTAGGCGGCGTGCGGTCCCCCGAAGCCCATCGGTACCCCGAAGCGTTGGGTATTACCCACGACGGCGTCGGCCCCCCATTCACCCGGCGGGGTAAGGAGGGTAAGGGCGAGCAGGTCGGCGGCTACCGTGACGGTGATATGGGCTTCTTTGGCGCGCTCGACGAGTTCGCGGTAGTCTTCCACACGGCCGTCGGCTCCCGGATACTGGAGGAGCATACCGAAAACGCGGTCTCCGTCCAGTTCGAATTCCTCGGTCGAACTGACTCGGATTTCGATGTCCAGCGGCTCCGCGCGGGTGCGCAGGACGGCCAGGGTCTGCGGCAGTACCTGATCGGAAACCAAGAACACATTAGCCGGCTCCTGCTTGACGCGTTTGTTGCGGTGACCATAGAACATGGTCATGGCTTCGGCGGCGGCGGTGCCCTCGTCGAGCAGACTGGCGTTGGCTACCGGCATGGCGGTCAGGTCGCTGACCATGGTCTGGAAGTTCAGCAGCGATTCCAGGCGGCCCTGGGCGATCTCGGC
>CAZKPE010000424.1:0-2582 GCA_964554545.1 uncultured Lewinella sp. | reverse complement strand
GGTACGATCACGAACAGCCAGCTTTCGAGGGATTGACCGATCGCCCCCGATCCGGAAGGCCCCAACCACCAGATGGTCGGATAGGCGATCCACAGTACCGAAAGCAAACCGGCGACGGTAGTATAGACTCCGCCGAGATCGTCCCCCTGCCGGAAGGCCAGTTGGCGTAGCGGACTCCACACCAGATAGAAGAGCACGAACAGGGCAAAGCAGCCGCAGAGGAAGAATACGGTCCGGGCGGGGCCCGTGGTCAGGTCGGCCACCAGGCCGCAGACGATCATCACGACGTCCGTGCCGACCAGCGCCCACAATAGGGCCCCGTCCCGTTGCTCCAGCCGGTGCATGGCCGTCAGGCCGAGAGCGAGGATCAGCAGGGGCGTGGTCACGATCCAGTCCGCGTAGCGGCCCCAGTAGGTCGTCTGCCCCGCCACCTCGGTTTGCCCGAGGCCGTAACTCATCGCCAGGTACGCCAGCCCCGACCAGACGGGAATAAGGATCGCCACCGTGTACTCGGCTTCGTGGACGCCCTTCGGTTTACGCGACCAAACGAAGAAGAGTAGCGCCCCGGCAGCCATGCAGAAAATGTAGATGACGTAGTGCAGGTTGCCTTCCATGGGGATGTTGATCGGAGCGTGAAAATTCGGCGAGCGTCGCCTGATTTACCAGACTCTCGTTAGGGGCGAAATGTTCGTCGACGGAGTCGCCCCGCCAGCCACTTACCGCCGCCCCCGCCCCGGGAAGGCATACCCCAACGTCAGCGTCAGCGTGCCGAAGCTCTCCGTGAACTGACCCGCGGGTTCCATACTCCCCGCGTCCGGGGGAATATCCTCTATCCGGTCGTAGGGGTACTCCGGCTCCACGTCAAAGACGAACTGTTCCCGGTCGAAGTTCCGGTTGATGTAGCCGGCCAGCGAAGCCCCGATCAAAATGCCGCTCCGGAAGCGGTAACCCAGGGTCAGGTTTTGGTAATGGCCGCCCCCCGTCGAATTATAGCGGGTGTGGTATTCGTCGGTATACATTTTGCTATCGACGATCAGCCCGAGCGAAACCTTCGCGAACAGCCCCCGGTACGTGAAGCGGTAGCTGGCTCCCAATGCGTTGCTTATATCTTCGTCATAACTATTGGAAAAGTAGCCCCGCCGATATTCCAGGCCCGCGCCGTGGTAGGGGTGGAAGCGGTAGCCCGCACCCAGGGCAGCGTGAGCGTAGCCGGAAGCGGAGTAGTCGAGAACAATTAGCGCTCCAACGTCCGCATCGACAAAGTATGGCAGGTCGGCCGTACTTTTTTTCGAGCCTTCTTGAGCGTGAATCGTAAACGAAAGGAAGAGTGCGAATAAGAGAAAGTGTACTGATTTATTCATTCCAGGGGTGTTCGCGCGGTCGTATGAAAGTCGCTGTAAAGTAATTTAGCCCCGGCAAAGGGGTTAGACGACCGGGTAAACGATCACGTTGGCTGTCTCCTGAAATTCTCTATTGGAGCTGCATTGAAGGGTGCGGGCGGCGGGGCGCGGGTGCAACGGGAAACAGATAGTCCGGATGCCACTCGCAGCCATATTCATCGAGTAAATCCTGGTACTCCTGCTCGAAGGTCAGGCGAACGATGCGGCCGTAGTCGTCGCCGTAATGGTGCTGCTTTTGCCGGCGGACGTAGTTGACCTGTTCATCCATATTTCTGGCATCTACCGAGAAGCTGGCGTACCCGCCCTGCCAGCGGAAGTCCTCGCACCCAAGATCGGCGCGGCGGAGGGCGTAGCTACTCTGTCCCTTAATATTTTGTGCGACCTCGGCGATGGATAGCTGCCGGGGCAGGGAATGGATTAGGTGAATGTGGTCGAGGGTGCCGCCGATGGCCGCGAGGGTGCAGTCGTATTCCGCCAGCCGTTGGCGTATACAAGCGTAGAGGAACCGCTCGGCTTTGGGGTGGATGAGGGGGCGGCGGTGCTTGGTGCCGAAGATGGTGTGGAGGAAGATGCGGGTGTAGGATTGGGGCATGGGGGAAGTGTGTGATTTGTTGGATGAATGTATGAAAAAGTTTGAATTTATTGTAGGTGAATGGTTTTGTTTTTTAACGGATGGGGGTTGGTCCTTACCTCAAACCTAAAGGTTTGGGAGAGGGGGGACGCGTCCTTCCAGGACGCTGTTATACGGAAATCCCCACCGATCCGTCCTGGAAGGACGGGTCCTCCTCCTATCCCAGGACTTAAGTCCTGGGCTACGGGGAAACGCATCCTTCCAGGACGCTGCTGACCGGGCTACCCCCCCGGATCCGTCCTGGAAGGACGGGTCCTCTTCCCATCCCAGGACTTAAGTCCTGGGCTACGGGGAAACGCGTCCTTCCAGGACGCTATTTACCGGGCTTCCCCACCGATCCGTCCTGGAAGGACGGGTCCCCCCTCTCCCCGGACTTTAGTCCGGGGAAAACCCCCACCGCCCCACGACTATGACAATATGTCCGAAAAATCTCATAACAGACTGACATTTTTTCCGACACCCCCTCCGGGTTTACCATTTGCACCCCACCTGCGCCCCGCCGCCCGAACCTATTCCCAAGTTTGAACGGTTCCCTGTATAGCGGTGGCAAC
>CAZKPE010000423.1:0-2589 GCA_964554545.1 uncultured Lewinella sp. | reverse complement strand
TTCGTCATGGCGTGGCTGCGCTCGGCCGAACTCGAGCGGCGGGCCCTCGTCGCCACCCACGCGACGCTGATGACGGCGCAGCACGCGCTCAAGACCGCCATCTTCGCGGCGCTGGGCTTCGCCTACGCCCCGTGGCTGCCGCTGATCGCGCTGCTCATCGTGGCCGGGTTCCTCGGCACGCTGACCGGCCGCGCCGTGCTCCTCCGGATCGACGAGGCGCGGTTCGCCAACGTCCTGAACGGCATGCTCGTCCTCCTGGCGCTGCGGCTGATCTGGACCGGCGTGACCTGACCTCAGTCGCCCGCGTGGATCGCCTTGAAGGTGATCGTGGTCAGCGACCGCACGATGCCCGGGATGTCGAGCAGCCCCTCGTTGAGGTAGATCCCGATATCGGCGTCCTCCGGCACGTAGACCTTGGCCATGAGGTCGAAGTCCCCGCTCGTCGAGTAGAGTTCGGACGCGATCTCGCGCAGCGCCACCGCCTCCGCCACCCGGTAGGTCTGCCCCGGCTGGCACCGGATCTGCACGAACACGCACTTCATGGCCCCGACTCTAGCCCGCCCGCTAGCCGGGGGGAAGGCACCCGGCCGCCCCGGGGCGGATCAGAAGCCGGGTGACGAGCCTGAACTTGTGTGGGCGCCAGTACTGCGGTTGTGGTCGGGCGTTTTGTCTCGAAAGCCCAGGCGATGCCATGGCGGCGGGCGACTTTGCCAAGGCGGTGTCACCGAACGAATTTCAAACACCTATCGGATACTCCCGAGGCGTCTTTAACCCCAAGTATTCACTGAAGACAGGATGAACGACAAATCTACATTCAGAATGCTCTGAACAGAAAGTTCGCTCAATCTGCGGCGGCGTCATCTCTGTGTTGTACTCAAAAAGAAAATACTTCTGCATATTAGCATTTGCCTTTGACCGAAATGTGCTGATCGCTGATTCCCCAACAGTCTTTGCAATGACATCCTCGTCCCCATCCTTCGCAAAGACTTCGTATCCGACGATTCCAGCCTCCCAGAGCTCGGATATTGCCTCAGCCGACGAAACGCTAATTTTGTCGCAACGCTTTGCCAAGTCCTCGGAGTCGAAAGGGACCCTAGCGGCACGTAGTGTTTCCACAACATCACCCAGATCTGCATATCGGCGGCAGCCTTCTTCAATTCGATTCTCTGCAATTTGCCGTATTGCCTCTTCTACGCCGCTACGCATAGCTTTCTGCGTAACAAACATGTTTGGCCCGCCACGCAAGACATCATCAACGGTTAATTCTGGGTACTGGAGCCGTCTTAGGTCTACTTCTGCATGCAGGGCGGTACGAGCAAGCCTCATTATGTCGCGAGCCCGGTGATGGGTGTGCCGTAGAAAGTAATCAAACGAGCTCTCCACGCAATCGCTCCAACGGTTGTTGACTGCTCTATCGAAGAGCACGGCCCAAGCATCAATATCGGAACGGAGCTTATATTGGCGGCGAACACGCTGAAACTCATTCTCAATCCTCTTATTCATAAATGCTCGCAAGTTACCTTTGCTCCAGGTAAAGGAACCCGAGTACTGAGGAAGACGCTGTGGCTCTCTTAAGAACGCTTTCACCTGCCTGTTCCAAGGAACAGACAGTTCAACGCGAAACATTTGGTTCCTCTTAGGCGAAAACGACAAGTTCGAATTTACAAGGTCTAGCAGCGAGACCAGAAGGAACCGAGAGATTTCTATGCTTTGTCCATCTATCATCGAACGCGGCGTTTCTACAGGCTCAATCACGGTCACGGGATACAGTTCGTGATCAATGATGTCCTTCAGACAACTGCGAACGGAATCTTGAAAACTACCTGTAAACGCGCCTGATAAGCTGCTAACAACGCCTGAAATGGCTTTACCGATGTCCCCAGTGGTTTCAAGGGCAGTTGAAACCATCTGCCAAACTGGACTCCCGTACTTCTCAACATACTTTCCGGCACGTATCGCGTCCCAATGCTTTCCTGGAGGCCTACCATACTCGTCATACAGGATGTTAAGGGTTCTAGCATGCGATCGAACGATCTCGGCATGCCAGAGCTTTTCTAGCGATCGCTTTAATACGCTCGGGTAACCTGCATATGTGTTGAAGAGATGGAACAAGACATCTTCTGACAACGTGCGCTCGTCAAGATACCATATATACTCATACTCCGGGTTTATTCCTTTCAACGCCTTCGATAGGGCCCGGTGCCTGAGAAGCAGTGTTGCCGTTTTTCCAACGCCCCAGCGCCCCCTCAGAATGGGCTGATTTTCTACACTACTTAGGAGCGGTACCTGACACTTGTAAAGGTAGATATCATTCCGCGCATTCTCGTCACCGAAAATCGGGATCGTCATCCAAAATTCCTCCGCAAAATTCTCTCCATTCCCTCTTTGACATGCCGGACGTCATCTCATCGACGGTTTCACCCTTGATGATTCGCCGCACGCAGTCGAGCATCTGCGCCGAGAGGTGCGCGCCGCCCATGCGGTAGTCCTGGAAGGCGCGCCAGGAGAGCGGCACCCAGTCCGCCACCACCCCCGCGATGGCGTCGGCGTAGGCGCGGATCTCCATCTGGGCGTGGGGGTCGGCGCGCA
>CAZKPE010000422.1:0-2594 GCA_964554545.1 uncultured Lewinella sp. | reverse complement strand
CTAAAGAGGCAAAGTAGCGTCGAAAAAAGTGTATTTTTGGATTTGCGGATTATACATAACCCCACAACTGACAACCCCATGACCGAATCCCAAACCACCGAACTCACCCACCTCCGTCACCTCATCGACCTGGAGCGGCAGGAGGAGCGGCGGCTACATTTGGAGGTGATACAGGCGACGCCATTGGTGCAGCGGGTGGAAAAGGGGTACAGCTGGTATCCCTTGCAGGTGGTACAGGCGGATTTCGGGATCGGGGGAAGACCCTTTGTGGTGGTGACGCGGGAAGGGGAAGAGGCCCACCAGTTTCGGGCGGGCACGTCGGTGAACCTGTTTACGACCCAGAAGGGAGCCCACGCGCCCCAGCGAAGCGGGGTGATCCAGTACGTGAAGCGGGAGCGGATGAAGATCGTGCTGGGTGGAGAGGAGCACCCGGAATGGCTGCAACGGGGCGGGGTAGGGGTAGACCTGATGTTCGATGAGCGGACCTACGTCGAGATGGACAAAGCCATCGAACGGGTGATGAGCGCCGAGCGCAACCGACTGGCGGAACTGCGTGACGTGATCATGGGAAGCCGGCCGGCGGAAGAGCGACCGATCGATCCGACTTCCGTGTCCCAACTGGCCGAACTCAACGACAGCCAGCGGGAGGCGGTAGCCGATATCCTGGGCGCCAGCCATCTTAGTCTGATCCACGGTCCGCCCGGTACGGGGAAGACGACCACCCTAGTGGCGGCGGTGGGCGAATTGGTCAAAACGGAGACGACCATTCTCTTCTGCGCCCCCAGCAACAGCGCCGCTGACCTGGTCACCCTGCGGCTGGCTGAGCGCGGTATCGGGGTAGTGCGCACCGGTAATATCAGTCGGGTCGAGGAAGACGTGATGCGCCACACCCTGGATGTGCAGATCGCCGACCACCCGGATACCAGGCAGGTGAAAAAGCTGCGCCAGGAAGCCGCCGACCTGCGAAAGAAAGCCAAACGGATGCGCGGTGGCCGCGATAAAGGCATGACCTTCGCCGAGGCCGGCCGGCTAAGTGGCTGGGCCCGCCAGTTAGAGGATCACCTGCTCGACCACGTACTCGACAGCGCCCAGGTGATCGTCTGTACATTGGTGGGGGCGGCCAGCTCCGTGCTCGGCGACCGGGAGTTCAAGACCTGCATCATCGACGAGGCCGCCCAGGCATTGGAGCCCGCCAGCTGGATCCCGATCCTGCGGGCTAACCGTGTGGTCCTGGCCGGCGACCCCTTCCAGCTACCGCCCACCGTGAAGAGTAAGGAGGCGGAGCGGGGGGGCTTCGGCGTCACCCTACTCGAGAAGTGCCTGGAACGCCACGGCCGCAACGCCCTGCTGCGGGTACAGTACCGAATGAACGAGCGGATCATGGGCTTCAGCAACGCCTACTTCTACGATGGGAAGTTGCGCGCCGGCCCCGGGATCGCCGAACGGACGCTGCCGGGGGTAACGCTGTCGGAGAGCGTGACCTTCATCGATACGGCCGGTACCGGCTTCGCCGAGGCGCTGCACCCCCAGTTCAAAAGCCGCTACAACGTAGGGGAGATCGATGTGCTGATCGAGCACCTGCTGTTGCTGAAGGGCAGCATCCCGCCGGAGTATCCCCTGCCCCGGGTAGCGGTCATCACCCCCTACCGCGAGCAAGCCGTACAGGCCGAAGACCGCCTCGATGAGATCGCCACCCTGGCCGACCTGGACCTGAGCGTCAACACCGTCGACGGCTTCCAGGGGCGGGAGCGGGAGGTGGTTTACCTCAGTCTGGTGCGCAGCAACGAGCGGGGGGAGATCGGTTTCCTGAGCGACTACCGCCGCATGAACGTGGCCCTGACGCGCGCGAAGGTGCAGCTGGTGGTCATCGGGGATAGCGCGACCATCGGGGGGGATGCCTTCTTCGCCGGCTTCCTGGAGTACGTAGAACGGAATGGTAGCTACCAGACGGCCTGGGAGTATATGGCGGCGTAGCTTTGCCGGCCGAAACCTTCCGTCATGTCCTACCGTACACTACTGTACTTCTTCTTTCTCGTCCTTTCGCTGAGCAGCTGCCTGGGGGATGACGACGACAATCAGCCCGGCCTTTGCGAAGACGGGCTGATTTCCGTAGAGGAGTTCGCTACTAATGATGCCCTGACGTACACCGAATTAGATGATACCGGTCTGCTCTATTTCATCGAGGAGCCGGGTACGGGCGATCGCCCGGAAGTGACCGACAGCCTGGTGTTCGCCTACACGGGTGCGGTCACCAACGGTCGGGTGTTCGATAGCCGGCCTACGGATAATCCCCTCCGCTTCCGGCTTAACCGGCTCATCCAGGGGTGGCAGCTTGGTATCCCACTCATTGCCGAGGGGGGCAAAATCCGCCTGTTGATTCCCTCCGAGTTGGGCTACGGTGAACGGGGGAGCTGCAATCAATTCGGCCAGTGCAGCATCTGCCCCGATTCCGACCTGGTCTTCGACATCGAGCTGATCGAGATTGTAGACTAAGGGGGCGGCGGAGCGCAGGTGCCGGGTGGATACCGGAAGGAATTACTTCTTTCCTACCGATGCATCCGTCGTCTCGTTCATCATCATCGGTAGGTCGCCGT
>CAZKPE010000421.1:0-2594 GCA_964554545.1 uncultured Lewinella sp. | reverse complement strand
ACCTTCTTCTACGTCGACGTCGAGCACACCACCGACCTGAAGGACAATACGCTGAGTAGCCCACAGCTCGGCATCAACGAGACCGTCGAGGGCACCAATACCTTCACCTACTACAGCGCCAAGGTGGACCAGGTGTGGAGCGAGCGCTTCCGGTCGAGTCTACGAACGAACGTCGGCCGGGTCGGTATCGAGCGGCAGGGCGGCGGACTGGAGGGTGGTGCCACCTTCCCCTCGGCGGCCAGTCAGCAGGACCGCAACTCCTTCCTGCTCGCCAACACGAACACCTACTTCGGCGAAAACTGGAGTGGACAGACGAACGTACAGTACGCCCGCTTCAACTGGAACTACGCTACGCCCATGGGGAGCGGGAACCCCCAGGTGACGGTGCTCGGTCCGACCGAAGAAACCCTGGCCATCCTCGGCCACCCGGGCTTCACTTTCAATCAGATCGAAAACACCCTGCAGCTTCAGCAGAAGTTCAGCTTCTACCTAGACGGCCACACTTTTAAAACGGGTTTCAACGTCATCAGCGGCAACCACCAACTCTTCGGCGGTGGGGTGCCGAACGGCAGCTACCGGGTCAAACTGAGCGAGGAGCAACTGGCGGCGGTGCGCAGGGGCGGTGTGGGCAGCGAACTCAATGTAGACGACATTCCAGCCGACGTAGAAGTACTGAACTACAACGTCGAGCTCCGGCCCAACAGCTTCGGGGCGCGGCAAACCATCTACAGCATCTACGTCGAGGATCGGTTCGCGGCCACCGACCGGCTGAATCTGACCCTGGGACTGCGCTACGACTACGATAACCTGAGCCGGGGCGGCAGCGATCGGGGGGATTTTAACAACATCGCCCCCCGGGTGAACGTCAACTACGAGCTTAGTCCGCGCTCGACGCTGCGGGGGGGCTACGGCATCTTCTACGACAAGGTACTCTACGCCGCCTACAGCGATGCCCTCCAGCAGAACACCACCGATCCGGGCTTCCGGGCGCAGTTAAGTGAGCTGGTCCGTCAGGGCATCCTACCGGAAGATACCGACATCGGGCGGGTCACCTTCGACGGTAACCTGACGGCCAGCGACGACAACGTCACCTACCTGGCCGGACCGACCGCCGCCGAGTTGCAGAACCGAAGAGCGGGCGTATTCAGCGACACCCGCCGCATCCTGAACCCAGAGGGCTACGATAACCCCTACACCCACCAGTTCACCATTGGCTACCAGCACCAGCTCAACGAGCGGACGCTCTTTTACATCGACCTGGTCCACAACCGCCAGCAGAACCTCTACCGGTTACGCAACCTGAACGCGGCGGCGGAGTACCCCCTCACCGATCCGGATCAGGTCGTCGTGCGTACCCCCGTCGAGGCCGATCTGACGCGGCCCGTTCCCATCGTAGGTGGAGCAGGTATCATCAACGGGCAGCCGGTTACCGGCGTGGCCCGCAACATCTTCGTCACCGAGAACGGCGGCATCGGGCGCTACTCCGCCGCCAGCGTCGTACTGCAGCAGGTTGAGGGGGCCAACCACCTCAGTTGGCGGCTGAACTACACCCTTTCCCGGCTGGAGAACGACACCGAGGACATCAACTTCCGGGCCATGGACGGCAACAACTTTGCCGCCGAGTTCGGGCCGAGCATCAACGACCGCCGCCACATCATCAACGCCATCGGCACCTACCGGGCCCCATTCGGGCTACGCGCTACCCTGGCGGCGTTGGTACAGAGCGGGCAGCCCGTCAACCGCATTCCGGACGCGACGGTCTACGGTACGGCCGACCTGAACGGCGACGGGGCGGGCTTCGCCGAGTCCTACACCGGTAACTCCGACCGCTTCCCCGGCGAGGGCCGCAACTCGGACCGCCTGCCCTGGTCGTACACCTTCGATCTGGCGCTGGAGTACCGCCTGCCCGTGGCCGCCAACCACATCTCGTTTACCGCCGACGTATTCAATCTGTTGGATACCCGCAACCTGAGCGGCTACTCCAATAACGCGACCCGGAGCAACCAGATCCAGGTCGGCCCGGTCGGCTCGGCTATCGTGCAGCGGAATGCGGACGCGCCGCGGCAGGTACAGTTAGGGGTGCGGTACCTCTTCTAGTCGGCCAGTGGCACGAGGTGGTCCGCCCACTCGGCGGGAATCTCGTCGAGGGTGTAGACCTTGAGCTCTTCCCGCTCGGTAGCCGACACGGACTGGAAGAGGGTAGCGGCGATGTAGCTGCTGTCGATCTTATACATCGCCCCGGTGGCTGGGTCGATGATGAGCAGACCGATGAGCCCGCCAAAGAGAAGATTGCCGAAGTACCAGCCATCCAGTTTGTAGGTTATGGGTAGGGTGCGGGGATCGTAGCCCTCCTTGTAGAAGGTGATCTCGTAGGCCGCCTTTTTGAAGTAGCCACTACCGGCCTTCAGGTCCATCGTAGCGGGCGTGACCCCCTGGTAGACGACCTCCCCGTCCATGTCCGTAACAACAATGTCGGCCCGATCCGGTGAACTGGTGACCATGACCGGGTAGCGGCTTTTACTGACGATGCTGGCGCAGCTGGTCGAAAAGAGGACGAGGGCTGCCAGGAAAAGGCTGGAAAGACGGGATTGCAT
>CAZKPE010000420.1:0-2623 GCA_964554545.1 uncultured Lewinella sp. | reverse complement strand
AAGCAGCTATCTTGTACCCATGATCAGAATCCTCCTTTGCCTTCTGTTGCTGTCCATAGCCGGCCAAGCCCAAGCCCAGCAGTACAACGAGCGCATCATCAGCCGCTCGCTAGAGGGTAAAAGTTACTATGCCGAGGTCAACTTTCGGGTAGTAGACCACCAGATCCTCATCCCGGTAACCGTAGGGAGCGATACCCTGTGGTTTCTCTTCGACACCGCCGCGCTCACCGTGGTCAAAAAGTCGGTGGCCGAACGCTTTGGCTGGATCGGCGAGGGCGATATTGCCCTGATCGATGCCCACGAGGCCGAGGCGGACTACCAAATGGTGCTGGTCCCTGCCCTGGAGATCGCCGGTTAGGTCCTTGCTGATGCCCCGGCCGTGCTGGTGGAGGACGATAATTTTCTCTTCGCCTGTTTCCCGATCGACGGTATCCTGGGGAGCAATCTGTTCGTCGGCGCGCGGGTGACGATCGACTATGCGGGGCGTAAGCTGATCGTCACGCAGTCCCATGAGGCCTCCCTGACCTATGCGCTGCGGACGGATCCCCAAAACACCCCCCTCCTACTCATTCCGGTCAAGGGTAAAGACGTGCCCTTCATCTTGGATAGTGGTAATATGTCCTTTGGAACGATCGACAAGGGAACGTACCGCAAACTGCGCGATCGCTTCGACTACAGCTGGCAGAAAGTGGGCATCAGCAGCTGGTCCCTGAATGGCTATGCGGACACTGACGTCACTACTCACCAGGTAACGAACCGCTTTCCCCTTACCCCCGACGAGGAAGTCTACATGAAGTTTCGCCTGGGAGCGGAGAACGTGCTCGGAATCAGGCTACTGGAGCAAGGCGTGTTGACGCTGGACTTCGGCAGCCGCAGTTGGGCCTTCGAGCGCTACGCGGACTATGCACCGGAAGAGGTTCGGCGCTTGAATGTGATGCTGGGTCGCCTGGACCGGGAGGTGATCGTGATCTGGATGGATCGCTCGGTCAAAGGCATCCGCCCCGGCGATACCGTGCTGTCGATCGGGGATCTCGAATTGGATGCGCTGACGGTCTGCGCTTCCCTGAACGGGGAGATGACTGATGAAATGCTGGGTCGACCGGCCCGCATACAGACCACCCGTGGGGTTGAGGAAGTGGTGGTGCGGTACCTGGAGGTGGAGTAGTCTTACGGCCAAAGCGTTACCGCTTGCGCTTACCAGCTTCCCTTATCCCATAGATCCAAGAAGGCCGCCGCGGATACGTTGAGGAAGTCTACGAGAAAATGGGAGAGGATGGTCCACCGCAGGCTTTTGGTCTTCAGGTATACGACGGCCCAAACCACGCCCATGATCAGGGTGGAGACGACCACGTCGTAGCCGCTGTTGACCTCCGAGTTGATACCGAAGGCGGCATGATTCAGGGCAAAGAGGGCACTACTGTAGATCACGGCTGCCCACTTCGGCCAGGCGTTCGTGTAATCGAGCAGGAGTCCGCGCCAGTAAAATTCTTCTATCCAGGGGTTGATCAGGGCCAGGACGATCCAGGGCAACCAGACCATCCAGTCGGCGAGGAGGTGAGCGTGAAACAGGAACAAGGGCAGCGGAATGAGGCCCACGACGATCGATAGCAGCGCCCACCCTACCCCTCCGGTTGGTTTTTGCAACCACTTCCGGATGGAATCTATACCCCCAAACCGCAGGATGAAGAAGGACCACACCCCCCACCCGATCAGGATCATGGGGATGAAGGCCCAGTTACCGATGAAGTGTCCAAACAAGTAGGCGACCGCGATATTGACGGCAATGACGAGGAAAGGAGAAAGAATTACAGCCTTGTGCTTGCTCATAGGCCTATAATGTACCCTTTTGCTTAGGTTTCACTTCGTCTCTTCCCCAAGCAATAAAGAGGTCATTATTAACCAAAGCAGCAAATCCGCGTTACACCCGCCCCGGCCGACGAGCGAAGGGCTACCGCCCAACGCCCGGCGGACGGGGCTAATGACCTGCCCATGGAAATCTCGCTTGCCGGTACCCTGTTGATGTTCATCCCCATCCTGACCTTCCTGGCGATCTGCTATTTTCTATTCAAGTACCTGGTAAAACAAGGTCGTAAGGATTAACCGATTCACTCTGCACCCGCGCCCCGCCGCCCTCCCCTATCTTCCCACCGAATTACAGTAGCCGCCCCGGAAGCTCTACTGGAAAACAGTCAAGATGCGGAAGTTTTGGTCGTTGGTATTAAGTGTAGGTCTGCTGAGTGGGGCGAGCGCCCAGGAAACCACCTCCCCGCCGGAAGCATACCGGATCGAAGGCACTCAGCTGCGCGAAGGCAGCGACCCCTACCTGGCCGACCTCTACTGGCAGCTCAACGACAGTCCCATGCAGCAGCGACTGCGCCGGTTGCGCCCCCTGCCGGTCGGGGTAGTGTACTACCAGCAGCGGGACGAGGGCTACGCGGAAGCCAAACGGGAGTTCGAGATGATTCGTGACTTAGGCTTCACGGCCCTGAAACAAGTCTTGCTTTGGGACCCCGACAATCCCGAAGGCTACGACGAGCGCGTTTTCCGGGCCGCCATCGACGCCGGTATCTCGCCCTGGTACTACGGCAAGGGAGGTTGGGCCGACATCACCCCCGAGCTGCTG
>CAZKPE010000419.1:0-2624 GCA_964554545.1 uncultured Lewinella sp. | reverse complement strand
CACTTCGGCAACGGCTACCGGGGCTGGGGGCAGTTCGTCTACAACGGCAACCGGGGGCGGGCCACGGCACCGATCGTCGAGGGGCTGCTCAAACCTTCCGAGGTGGAAGTTGACAGCTCCGACCTGGAAGACTTTGAGGATATCGACCCCGACGACCCGGATGCCTTCGACGGGCTGGACGACATCGGCAGTGACCCCTCCACCGAGCCCTTCGTCATCATGATCGCCGACCCCAAGGCGGGCAGCTGGCGGGGTTACGACGACCAGACCTGCGTGGGAGCCGGCTGGCAGAGCAGCTCCCGCCTCGGGGAGGACGACATTCTGCTGACGCCCGACTTCGGCTCGGGGGCGGGCGCGCCGGGTACCATCGTAAAGACGCGCGTACACGCCGTGGCCGGGGGCCTGAGCGCGGGGCCGGGCAGCCTGGGCGTGACCACGGCCTGGGCCACGACGACCAACGTGCTGGACGTGATGGACATGAACGGCGACCGCTACCCGGACCTCGTCACGCCGACCCGTATTCAGTATACCGGTCCCTACGGCGGGCTGGAGGGGGTGAGCCTGCAACATAGCTACGGTAGCCATGAGGCCAAGAGTTCCGCGAAGGGGCTGACGGCGGGTGGTGGTTTTGCCCACTCGAGTGCCAGCAACGCCGGCGGCAACAGCGGTCGCGGCTCACGGCGCAGCAGCCGGCGGGCTTCCACTACCTCAAAGAATAATAATGCCAAGGCCCAGTCGGGCAACGAGTCGGCCGAGGGCTCGGCCAGCATCAGCGGCAACTTCAGCGAAGACCTCGACCACACCGAGCACAGCTGGCAGGACATCAACGGCGACGGGCTGGAAGACAAGGTCTGGCGCAACGGGGACGTAGCCCTGAATTACGGCTACCGCTTCGGGGCGCGCGAAAACTGGGGCTTTACCGAGATCCGTTCCGGCGTCAGCTACGACTACGGGGCCGGGGTCGGGGTCAACATCAGCAACAACAGTATCGCTGCCGGGGTCGGGGTCTCGCGGACGGACAACTGGAGCCGCGCCTTCCTGCAGGACGTGAACGGCGACGGGCTGGCCGACCGCATCACCTACGACGAAGACGGCAACCGCATGCTCGTGAACCTAAACCACGGAACGGGCTTCGGCCCCACCCTGGTCTGGCAAACCGACGCCGGCCGGCCGGACGAGGGGGACGCCAGCGCGGAAAGCGCCAATGGGGCCTTCACGGTCTGCATCAACATCATCTTCGTGCGGGTCTGCGTCAATCCGAGTACCTCCATCGGGCGCGGGGTGAGCCGGGTCCTCACCCAGTACAACGACATCGATGGGGACGGCATCGCGGACGCCCTCATGTCCAGCCGCGACGACCGATTGAGCGTGCGCCGGTCGCGACTGGGGCGGACCAACCTGCTGCGCTCCATCACGGGGCCGCTGGGTGCCGAGCTTACCGTGGATTACCGGCGGGCCCCGACGGGTTTCGATATGCCCTTCGCCAAGTGGGTCATGACGGAAGTGACCATCAGCGACGGACTGCAGGGCGACGGGCCCGACCTCCGCAAGGTGGCTTTCAGTTACGACGGCCCGGTCTACGATCGCGACGAACGGGAGTTCCTCGGCTTCCGGGAAGTGCGGACAACGGAAGTGGATACCGAAAACGGTGACCGGCCCTACCGCAGCTACGTCACGGCCTACGACCTGAGCAGCTACTACCGCATGTACCTGCCCGTGCGGGAGCACATCGAGGATGCAGATGGCAATCCCTACGGCCGCGTGGACTACACCTATGAACTCCTCGATCCGGAATCCCTCGACCCGGCCAGCCCGGCCGCCGTGGCCGAAGCGGGTGCCCGCCTCTTCCCCGCCCTGACCGAGCAGGTGGACTACTACCAGGAGGGCAATGCGGATGAGGCCATCAGCGAGCGGACCACCTACCGCTACGGTGCCTACGGTAACGTCACCGAAACCGTCGCTACCGGCAACGGCCGCCCCGAAGACCTGCAGGAAGTCACCAATACGTATCACCCCGCCGGACAGCGCTACGTGACCGGGGCAAAATCCGGTTCCGAGATCTACGGTGGCGGTGAGCTGCTGCGGAAGATGACCACCCGCATCAATGCCCAGGGGGACGAAATTCGGATCCGGCGCTGGGTCGACGAGGAGACGGTAGCCGATACCGAAACCGCATACGATCGCTACGGCAACGTGATCGGCGAAACCCGCCCCCTCACCGCCGCCGGCGAGCGCCACACCACCGCCTACACCTACGACGACACCCTGCACACCTACCTGACCGGCCACATCGACGGCTACGGGCTCACGGCCAGCTACGAATACGACCTGGTGTACGGGGCGAAAACGGCGGTCACCAACGTCCACGGTTACCGCACCGAAGTGGAGCTGGACAAGCACGGGCGGGCCACGCGGGTGCTCCTCCCCCTGGACTCGGTGTACAGCTACCGCTATACCTACCACCCGGATGCGGAGGTACCCTACGCCACTACCGAGCGCTACAACCCGGATACCGGGGCGGGGCTGATGAGCTACGACTTTACCGACCGTCTGGGCCGCCCCGTCCAGCACAAACAGGAGGCCGTCGTCGGCGAGACGGATGCCCTGAGCCTGGTCGTTTCCGG
>CAZKPE010000418.1:0-2626 GCA_964554545.1 uncultured Lewinella sp. | reverse complement strand
GCCCACGGCATCGACGCCTCCGTAGCGGACAGCGACCTGGCCCTCGGGCTGGACCTCACCACCTATACGGCCAATGCCCAGTATACCATCGACGTGACGGAGAGCTACCAGCTGCTCTTCGGGGCCCAGCTACAGCACGGGGAGAACCGGCGGTCGGGCTTCGAGTTCCTGCTACCGGATTACCGGTCCAACCAGATCGGCCTGTTCAGCTACCACCGCTGGAACCTGGCCGACCGCTGGATCGTTAACGCGGGGCTGCGGTACGACCGAGGCCGGCATACCGTGCGCCGCCATCTCCAACCGCTATACGACCGCAACACGAAGCTTCCCACCGGGGAATGGACGGAGCGCACCCCCGCTTTCGACCGCAGCTTCGGTAACCTCAGCGGGGCTGCCGGCCTTTCCTTCCTCCCGGACGACCGTCATAACCTGAAGCTCAACCTCGGTAACAGCTTTCGCCTGCCCACCGTCATCGAACTGGGCAGCAACGGGGTCCACCACGGCAACTTCCGCCACGAATTAGGCGACTCGGAACTCGGGATCGAGCGCGGCTACCAGATCGACCTGACCTACGGCTACCAGGGGCGGCGGCTCGATGTGGAACTTTCCGCCTTTTACGCCTACTACCGGCAGTACATTTATTTATCGCCAAGCGGTCGCTTCTCCGACCTACCGGCGGGCGGTAGCCTCTGGCAGTATCGTCAGGACGATGCGCTGTTCAACGGACTGGAGTTCATGGCGGGCTACCAACTGCCGCTTAATCTGAAGCTGAGCGCGGTGGGGGAATTCGTGCAGAACCTGAATCTCGACACCCGGCTGCCCCTCCCCCTCACCCCGGCCGCCACGCTGCGCACGGAACTGGAGTACGGCGGGCTGACCGATACCTACCTCTTCCTCGCCGCCGAAACCATCCTGGCGCAAAACCGCGTGGACCGCAACGAGCGAACCACTCCCGGCGCTTTTTTAATTGACATCGGGTTTGGGACGCAGCTCAAACTAGGCAAACGACGGCTCCATCTCAGTGCCCGCCTCGACAATCTGCTCAACACCCCCTACTTCAATCACATCAGCCGCTACCGGCTCATCAACCTGCCCGAGCAGGGCCGCAACCTCGTCGTGTCGGCTAAAATTCCCTTGTACACGAATATTTAACATGCAACATGGTTGCATATTACATTATCGGCCTATATTTGCAATTCAATTGCATTAAGTGGACGGATAATGAAGCTTTCTTTACTCGGTTCTTTCTTCGCGGTACTCACGCTCACCGGCTGCCTGACGGGTGACGGGGAGGACGAGCTGGACATTCAGCCCCCCGCCATCAGCGCGCCGGCTACCTCCGCCGCGATTGCCCCCGGCCAATTCGTTGAGGTATCTCCCGATGCCAACCAGGTCCCTCTGGCCTTCGAGGTACGGGACGACCGGGGAATCTCGGAGATCGTCATCGAGTCGCACAACGGCTTCGACGGTCATACCCATAAGAGCTTCAACGACTTCGCCCTCCTGAGCTACCGACACGTCGTTACGCGAGAAGACCTGGCCGACCCCCTCCGCTTCCAGAGTCCCGCCGACGAATCGCTGGTCATCTACCTGGACGACCGCAACCCCGCTATCCCTACGGATGCCCTGCCCCTGGCCGGTCCCTACCACTTCTCCATCAAGGCCGCTGATGTCAGTGGTAATGAGACGGCCTACGCGGACAATTCTACCTACCATACTACGCTCTTCCTCCAACGCCATTACGCCCCGCAGTTGCGCGTCGACGACATCGACCGCGACAGCGGAACGGTGACCGGGGAACTCTGGCGGAACCAGGAAGACGACGCCTCTTCCGACATCGTTTTCCTCTGGGCTTACGTCCTGTCACCCGATCCGGCGAATCCGTCCCTCGAGGGTACGATCCGGACGGAATGGCTGTGGGGAGAATCCAACTGGCCCCACCAGTTCCGGGCGGATAGCGGGCAGCCCCTTCCCGGCGGCGAACGCATCGACCTGGGCAAACTACTCCGGGACCAGGACGCCATTCGCCAAATGTCCGCTTCCGACCGCCTGCGCCTGTGGGCGGAGGATGAAAACGGGAACATCACCGTACGCACCTTCTAATCAACTCCAACCACCCTTCACATGCTGAAATTACTGACTCAATCCTGGCCACTTCTGTTGGTCTGCCTCCTGTTTTCCGCCTGCGGCGACGACGAAGACGTGATCACCCCGGCGGAGGACCCCGACTTCGCTGAACTCGAAAGCGAGTGGGTCCGCCTCACCCTGCTGCGGGAGAACGAGATCGAGCTGATGCAGACCAATACCGGCAACATCATCTCGACCACCAGCGTCGGTCTGCCCGAAGGTGCCCGTTACTACACCAGCAATTCGGGACGCTACCTTGTAGTCACCGACCGGGGGAACAACAAACTGCGGTTTTTTGATTCCGGCGTCATCAATCACGTTGACCATGGCCACCAGGAAAACGTGGGCTGGCTCGATCTGGTCGTGGAGGCCCCGCTACCCACCCACTACGCCAGTACCGGCGGCCATATCGTGATCTTCAACGACGGCGACGGCTCCATCACCTACGTCAACGAAGCGCAGCTCGAGCTGCCCGGCTACGAGCCGAAGATCTTCACCT
>CAZKPE010000417.1:0-2632 GCA_964554545.1 uncultured Lewinella sp. | reverse complement strand
CTTCTTCACCGAGGGCATCCCCGAAATCCTCCTCCAGAATGTCGGCGAAACTGGTAATGCCGCGCAGGGGCGCGCGCAGGTCGTGGCCGACCGTATAGCTGAATACTTCCAGATCATCGTAGGCCTGCTGGAGTAATCTGTTCCGCCGCTGGCTCTGGGTGAAGCGTTTCATGACTACGTCCTGAAGAAAGGACTGGAGGGCCAGAGCAGTACCGATGTCATCGCTCGTCCACCGTCTGGCGTGACCGTAGAGCGTAGTCGACCGCTCCTCGTAGCGACGGCCGCTCAGGGTATCGTGTGGATCGTGCTGACTGCCGAAAATTACGTCCCGGGGCAGTTCGGGCCGGAACCAGGCGATCCACTGATTGGCCGAAGCGTCGAGGGGTAGCAGGAGTACGCCGGCGGCCTTATCCTGGAAGGGAGCCGCGGCCGGAAATACGGTAGCGAGCGCGTCAGTATGCCAGATACGGGTAATTCCGTGATCGGTTTTCTGTTTGATCCAGTCGATCAGTTGAGTGACCTGCTGCTCCGTCGGGGTCCCCTGATAAAGGGTCAGGACCTCATTGGAGGAAATGGCCGCGCCGTGGGTGTGAGGTATGAGATCGATCAGGGTGGTTTCGCCACCGGTCAGACCCGTGACCAGATTGTCGGCGTTGACGATATTTTCCTGTAGGCTGTCCCGCACACTATTCGCCGCCTGTCGCAGCCGCATGGCGCGGGTATTAAGGTAGTAGGCGATCTTTTGCTGACAAACACGACCGACGACGCGTATGAAGGCCCGCATCTGGTAGTCTACGTAGACGGATTGCCGGCTGTGCAGGTAGACGGAGGCCCAGAGCTGCCCGCCAATCATCAGGGAAAGATAGCCGAGGGCGGAGAGGTTGTTATCAAGTAAGAATCGCACTACGTTCGGGCGCGGTCCACGGGAGGCTATATACCGGGAAAGAACTTCATGGGCCCCGGCACCAAAGGAGCCGACCATGCCATAATTCTCGGTATGGACGTTCCCATAATTGTGTACCACGCCCACGATCTGGCTATAGCGATCGGCGGGGGGGACGTCATCTTCCACAAAGTGGATGTTCAGGAAGCTGTCCATGGCTTCCTCCTTCGCCTCATGGGTTACGTTGCTATTGCCCTGCCGGTCGAACTGTAGTAGGATAGCCCGGTCGTAACCGAAGTGGTAGATCAGCCCATCGCAAAGTCGTTGTAGGAGAGCGTTCAAATCCGGCGCGCGCTCCAGCTCGTCCGTAAAGTCGTTCAGGCGGGCGGCATAATCTCCTGAATAGGGCCAGCTGCGGCGGGGTTCCACTTCGATGACCAGCTCGTCCATAAAGGAATGCACGATCAGTTGGTAGCGACCATCGGCCCAGCCGGCTACGCGGCGAACCGGTATTACGGTCGGGAAGTCTTCCGAAAGTTGTTCCTGTATCGCGGCTACCGCTTCGGAATCAAAAAACTCGCCTACATGCATACCCAGGAGGGCGGAAGCCGATGCCCCCCCGAAGGTGTGGGCATTCTCGCTCACCGCCTTGATGCGAAAAGAATAACGCTCCGCGACCAACACCAGGGCATAGGACTGAACGACAACGTCCGAAAACATGAAGGTAGGTTTACATCAACAAAGCTAACCGAATTTGGCCTATTGCTTTGTTGTCAGTCCGCCAATTCCTTGCGCAGGAAGTGCCCCGTATGGCTCTCTTCCACTACCGCCACCTGCTCCGGCGTACCCGTTGCCACCACGGTGCCGCCGCCGCGCCCGCCCTCGGGACCCATGTCGATGATGTAATCGGCCACCTTGATCACGTCCATCGTGTGCTCGATCACGATGACGGTGTTGCCCTTTTCGACCAGCTTCTGTAGTACCCGCAACAGGTACTTGATGTCCTCGAAGTGCAGCCCGGTGGTGGGCTCGTCGAGGATGTAGACGGTCTGTCCGGTGTCCCGCTTGCTGAGCTCCTCGGCCAGTTTCACCCGCTGGGCCTCGCCGCCGGAGAGCGTGGTGGCCCGCTGCCCCAGGGTGATGTAGCCCAGACCAACGTCCTTGAGCGTCTTCATGCGGCGGTAGATCTTCGGGATGGGCTGGAAGAAGTCGGCCGCTTCGGCCACGCTCATGTTGAGCACGTCGGTGATGCTCTTGCCCTTATAGAGGATCTCGAGCGTCTCCCGGTTAAAGCGGCGGCCCTGGCAGGTTTCGCATTCGACTTCCACGTCGGGCAGGAAGTTCATCTCGATGGTCCGCATCCCGCTGCCCTTGCAGCTCTCGCAGCGGCCGCCCTTCACGTTGAAGCTGAAGCGGCCCGGCTTGTAGCCCCGAATCATCGCCTCGGGTAGCTTGGTGAACAACTGACGGATATCGGTGAAGACACCCGTGTAGGTGGCCGGATTGGAGCGGGGCGTCCGACCGATCGGCGACTGGTCGATGTCGATGACCTTGTCGATGTTCTGCAGCCCGTACACCCGTCCGTGCTCCATGGGCTTCTTGACGCTGTTGTAGAAGTGCTGCCGCAGGATGGGGTAGAGGGTTTCGTTGATCAGGGTCGACTTCCCGCTGCCCGATACGCCCGTCACGCAGGTGAGGGTGCCGAGGGGGATCTTGATGTCGACGCCCGTGAGGTTGTTGCCCTTAGCG